>DHWI01000088.1:10004-13048 GCA_002413095.1 Thermoleophilia bacterium UBA5186 | reverse complement strand
CGCGTGACGCTTGCGTCGATCTGTGGACAGACGTGCGGCCTGCCGCTGTTCCTCCACGTCCTCGGCGCGACGATCCTCATCGGCGGCATATCTGCAGTGGTGGTCGTTGCGGTGGCGGCGCTCCGGTACCCGGACCATGCGGCGCTGCTGCGACGAATCGCCTTCCGGACAACGCTGATCGTCGTGTGGCCCGCGTTCATCGCGACAGTGGCGGGAGGGCACTGGACTCTGTCGAGGGAGCACCTCGCCGATAACCGGACGCCGCCCGGCTGGGCGCTGGTCGGCATCGCCGTCACCGACGTGGGCGTCATCGTCGTGATCGTGCTCACGGTTTTCGCCTGGCTTGCGCTCCGTCGGCCGCGCATGGGCCGAGCTGTGGCGGCGCTCGCCGGGCTCTATCTCGGAGCGCTCTTGGTCACGCTTTGGGCAATGACCACGAAGCCGGGGTCTTAGAACTCCCACCTTGTTGCGATGCAAGACGTGGCCCTGCCACCTCAGTCCGCGCAGGAGCCGGGGACCGGCTACGGAACAGTGGAGCCACCTACGCCGAAAGGGGGCCAGCGCTCAGCATTCTCGTGATCATCTTGATCGTCATCGTCGTGCTCGCGGTACTTGGATTTTTCGGCCGCGGACGCTTCTAGATGGCACGGGGGAGAGGCCGATCGTCCCGGTCGGTCTCATCCCCCTCTAACGCGATTCTGGCTCGGAGCCGCTGCGCTTGACCCCGGCCGCGGTGCCAACTTCGCGATGCGGGTAGGCTGGATTTGATGGATCGGCGCCGCTTGCTCGCGCTTGCCTCCGGCGCCGTGGTGCTCGCGGGTGCGGGTCTGGTCGCGCGGCCGTCCCAGGCGAACGTCAGCGCGGCATGTTCGGCGAACGAGGCCGGCACGCTCAGGAACGTCTCCCGCGCGATCGTGCCGATCGGCGTGAGCGCCGTTCGCAGCTTTACCGTCAGTGCTCCTGACGAGGTTCCCTTGTCGAGCATCCAGCTCTCCGCGCCGCCGGACTACAAGGCCCAGCAGATCGCCGGCAACCAGGCGGCCGTCATTCGCTTCACTGCGCCGCGGGCGGGCCCGTTCGTCGTCCAGGCGACCTGGACCGTCCAGTCCAGCGAAGGGACGTGCACCGCGTCCGGCAGCTCGACGCTCAACGCCGCCGCCGGCACGCCGATCACGGTCAAGCCCCCTCCGACGCGCAAGTTCCCCGGAGTGAAGACCATCCAGTACGACCGTCCCCTGCTGTGGACGTGGGCGTGCAGCGCCGACTCGGACCCGACTCCGATGGTGGCGACGATCCGGTGGGAGGTCGATTACCGCCAGCTGCCGCTCTTCTCGAAGGGCGGCAAGCCGCCGTTCAAGTTCACGAAGCGAGCCAAGGCGTTCGTCGTGCAAGCGGGTGACTCGTGCGACGCCCGGCAGGTGGGACTCGTCCGCAAGGCGCTGCCGAAAGGCTCGTCGCTGCAGGTCACGCTTGGTGCGGGCGGCTTCCGCGTCGACCTGAAGGGTGGTTTCGTCAATCCGAACGGCAACAAGGCGCCGTTCCACCTCGGGGTCACGCTCAAGCAGGGCTCGCGGACGCTCCTCGACCGGAAACTCTGCGCGTGGTACCAGTCCAGCTTCCTCGTCGCAGACCGCGCGGGGATCAGCTGCTGGTGGTGACGATCAGATGTCTTCGGCCCAGCGGCGGTTGCGCTCGAAGTCCCAGCAACCGAAGCTGAAGATCGCCGCGGCGGCCAGGACGGCTGCGCCGAAGACTGACGGATAGAACCAGCGCCCGACGCCGAAGCCGAGGATCGTGAGCATGGTCAGCGTCGTCCAGACCCAGAGAACGCGATCATCAGGCCGCACGCGGCAGACGCGAGCAGCAGCTCCAGCTTTCCGCCGTTGCCGACCCTCGGGATCAGCAAGTCCTGCTGCGAGATGTCGCGCTCGCTCTTGTCGGGGCGGACATTGCGGTCGAGCGACGCACGATCCCAGCCCTTGGCCATGGCCATGGCGTAGCTCAGGCGCTTTGAGCCGCTCCCCGGCGCGGGGTCGCACGGAAGAGGACGACCGACGTCCCGATCATCCAGATCCAGAAGCCGAAGGTAGGCGGTCCGTTGAGGATGCCGCCCACAGTGTGGAAGCTTCCGGTCGCTCCCTGCGCGGACGCGGCAACGATCCCGCCGCAGATCACGAGCGCCCCCGCGACGAGGCCGAGCCATGTCAGCCAGCGCGGGAAGAGCCTTGACAGGTGCATCGCCAGCGAGCCGGCGACCATGCAGACGCCGATCGGCGCCCAGATCATGTCGAACAGGATCGTGCCCGCCGTGTCGAGCGCGACGATCGCGCTCGCGGCGCCGTGCGCATGCGCGAGCCAAGCTCCGGAGGTCACGAGCGCGTAGTCGATCACCTCGATCGCGACGCTCACGGCCATCGCCGCGACGGCGAACGTGGCCAGCGGGAGCTCCCGGCGGGTGTCGCGGAACGCGTCGCGCAGGCCGATCGCGAACAGGATGCGGCCCAGCAGCACGAAGCTGAGCCAGCCGGCGGCGAAGGCCATCCGCTGAGGGTGGGTGTACTCCGCGACGATCGCCGCGGGATCGACCCCGAGCTTGTCGGTCGGTACCGACGGAATGAACGGGATCGCGATCCACTCCGCGAAATACAGGAGGGTCCCGAGCAGTGCGAGCCGATTGCCGACGAGCTGGTCACGTCTGGACGTCACGTGTTCCTCCGAAAGAGTGTTTCTGCGAACGTACCGTGTGATGTACGCCGCCGCCGACGACCGTTACGGGCGGATGCAGTACAGGCGGTGCGGCCGGAGCGGCTTGAAGCTCCCCGCGATCTCGCTCGGCCTCTGGCACAACTTCGGGCACGACCGGCCGCTCGAGACCAGTCGCGCGATCGTCAGGCGGGCTTTCGACCTCGGGATCACCCATTTCGACCTCGCGAACAACTACGGCCCTCCCTACGGCTCCGCCGAGGAGAACTTCGGCCGGCTCATGCGCGCCGACCTCGCGCCGTACCGCGACGAGCTCGTCATCTCGACGAAGGCGGGGTACG
>DHWI01000088.1:8922-9923 GCA_002413095.1 Thermoleophilia bacterium UBA5186 | reverse complement strand
CGTCGACATCTTCTACTCGCATCGCTTCGATCCCGAGGCGCCGCTCGAAGAGACGATGGGGGCTCTGCACACCGCCGTCCTGCAGGGCAAGGCTCTGTACGTCGGCGTCTCGTCGTACTCGGCGCAGAAGACGCGGGAGGCGGCGGCGATCCTGCGCAGTCTCGGCACGCCGCTCCTCATCCACCAGCCCTCGTACTCGATGCTGAACCGCTGGATCGAGGAGGAGCTGCTCGACGTGCTGGCCGACGAAGGCGTCGGCTGCATCGGCTTCTCGCCGCTCGCGCAGGGGATGCTCACGGACAAGTATCTGGACGGGATTCCCGAGGGCTCGCGGGCGACGCAGGGCGACTCGCTCTCGCGAGATCTGATCACCGACGAGACGCTGGAGAAGATCCGCGCCCTGAACGAGCTGGCCTCGCGGCGCGGCCAGGCGCTTGCGCAAATGGCACTCGCGTGGACGCTGCGCGACCCGCGCATGACCTCGACGCTCGTCGGGGCGAGCAGCGTCCCTCAGCTGGAGGCGAACGTCGGTGCGCTCGACCGCCTGGAGTTCACCGCCGAGGAGCTCGCGGAGATCGACCGCCACGCGACCGAGAGCGGCATCAACCTCTGGGCTCGCTCGAGCAGCGAGTGATGTACGTCGAGGAGGTGCCGGGCCGCGAGCCGCCGGTCGTGCTTCTCCACCACGGCGCCAACTCTTTGCGCGGCTGGGATCCGTTCGTGCCGGAGATTGCCGGCGGGCGCCGGCTGGTCGCCTACGACCGGCGCGGGTTCGGGTCGTCTCCCCGGGACGCCGTCTTCGACGCCGGGCTGTTCGACCGCGACGCCGACGACCTGGCCGAGCTGCTGCGCGAGCGCGACGCGACGCCCGCGCATCTGGTCGGTTTCAGCGACGGGGCCACCGTGGCGCTCGTTGCGGCCGTGCGCCATCCGGAGCTCGTCGTGAGCGTGACGGCGATTGGAAACCACATCCGCCTGGACCGCGCGACGCACGAGCTGCT
>DHWI01000088.1:8252-8876 GCA_002413095.1 Thermoleophilia bacterium UBA5186 | reverse complement strand
CTGGGACATCGAGGAGTCGCTCCGCGTGATCAGCGCCCCGGTGCTCGTCGTTCACGATCGCAACGACCCGCTCTCGCCGCGCGAGCACGCGGAGGGCGTGATCCGGAGCATCCCGCACGCGAAGCTGTCTTGGTACGACACCGGCAGGCACGGGCCGCACTACGTCGAGCGCGAGCGCTTCGACGCCGAGCTCGAGGCTCACCTCCGGGCAGCCGAGTCGCCCTCGATACTTCTCGATCTGTGACCCCCAAGCGCTGCGACTGGGTGCCGGAGGACAATCCGCTCTACGTCGACTACCACGACACGGAGTGGGGTGTCCCGACGCATGACGACCGCGAGCTCTTCGAGCTCCTGACCCTCGAAGGCGCCCAGGCGGGTCTGGCCTGGATCACGATCCTTCGCAAGCGCGAGGGCTACCGCGAGGCGTTCGCCGGCTTCGACCCGGCCGCCGTCGCGCGCTTCACGCCCCGCGACGTCGAGCGGCTCATGGACGACGCGGGCATCGTCCGCAACCGGCTCAAGATCGAGTCGGCGGTGAACAACGCCGCACGTGTCCTGGAAGTGCAGGAGGAGCTCGGCAGCCTCGCCGCCTACCTCTGGAGCTTCGTCGAGGGAACGCCGATC
>DHWI01000088.1:0-8246 GCA_002413095.1 Thermoleophilia bacterium UBA5186 | reverse complement strand
GCTTCCGCTTCGTCGGTCCGACGGTCTGCTACGCGTTCATGCAGGCGACCGGGCTCGTCGACGACCACGCAGTCGGCTGTTTCCGTCGCGGGGCGGTCAGCTACTCGAACCGCGAGTCGGCTCCACCGCAGAGCTGACGCGTCCCCAGCGGCGGAACGTCTCTGCAGCAGCGCCGAGACCGCCGATCCAGCGGAAGGCGAGGAACGCGACGAGGTACAACGCGAGCGGGGAGATCCACCAGGGCAAAGGACCCTCCTTCTGCGAGCAAGGGTACCGAGCCTTGACACGCCGGACAGCACGGTTCAGCCTCGGCGCAAGGTGTCGGAGACGACCGCAGCGAGCACGGATATCACCGTCGAGGAGCTCCAGCTCGCAGCCCGCAATCACGCATTGCCGCTCGAGGCGCTGCGCCGCGAGATCACGCCGGTCGGGCTGCACTACCTCCTGATTCATTTCGACATCCCGTTCGTGGACGAGTCGGAGTGGACGCTCGAGGTGGGAGGCCGCGTCACGACCCCGCTCGAGCTCGGCCTGGACGAGCTCAAGGCACGCCCGGCGCGGACCGTCGCGGTGACGCTCGAATGCGCGGGCAACGGCCGCGCCCTCTTGGCTCCGCGCGCGCTCAGTCAGCCGTGGCTGATGGAGGCGGTGGGGACAGCAGAATGGACGGGCACGCCGCTCGCGCCGCTCCTCGAAGAGGCCGGACTCCTTCAGGAAGCCGTCGAGGTGGTCTTCAGCGGGCTCGACCGCGGTGTGCAAGGCGGCGTCGAGCACGCGTACGAGCGCAGCCTGCCGGTCGGCGAAGCTCTCCGCGACGACCTGCTCCTGGCCTACGAGATCAACGGACAGCCGCTGCCGCCGCAGCACGGCTTTCCGCTTCGGTTGGTCGTGCCCGGCTGGTACGGAATGACCCACGTGAAGTGGCTCCGCTCGATCACGGTGGTGGACGAGCCCTTCCGCGGCTGGCAGCAAGACGTCGCCTACCACGTGCGCGAGTCGGACGAGGAGCAGGGCGTGCCGGTGACGAGAATCCTGCCGCGGTCGCTCATGGTGCCGCCGGGCATCCCCGAGTTCCTGTCGCGGAATCGGCTCCTGACCGCCGGCCCGTGCCAACTGGAAGGGCGAGCCTGGTCGGGCTGGGGCCCGATCGAGCGAGTCGAAGCCAGCGTCGACGGCGGACGGACATGGGCGGACGCGGCCCTCGGCGACGCGCCGTCCGAGTTCGCCTGGCGGGGGTGGAACTTCGATTGGGATGCCGAGCCCGGCGAGCACGAGCTCTCCTGTAGAGCGACTGACACCGCCGGGAACACGCAGCCTCTGAGCCCGGAATGGAACTTCGACGGGTTCTGCAACAACGCCGTCCAGCGCGTCCGGGTCACCGTCTCGGACACGTAACGTGGCCGATCGCGAGCGGATGCTGGAGAAGATCCGGGAGATCAGCCTTGGCCTCCCCGAGACGAGCGAGCGCCTGTCCCACGGCGCGCCGAGCTTCTTCGTGCGCGAGAAGCGCTGCTTCCTGATGGTGCTCACGAACCACCACGGCGACGGGCGGTTCGCGATCTGGTGCGCGGCGGGCGACGGCGTCCAGCGGATGCTCGTCGGCGCCGACCCCGAGCGGTTCTTCTTCCCGCCCTACGTGGGCCACCGCGGCTGGCTCGGCGTTCGCCTCGACCGCGAGCTCGACTGGAACGAGCTCGCCGGGATCGTCGAGGACGCCTACGCAGAAGTCGCGCCCGCCAAGCTCGTCGAGGCGGCGCGCCGACACACGGACTGACGAGGAATCCCTCGATCGAGGGACGGCTCGCATCCCAAACGGCTCGATCCTCCTAGGGAGATGCCCACCGCTACTCCTTCGCGGCGATTCTTCGCCATCGCCTCTGCTGCGGTCTTCGTCACGGTCTTCGTCCTCTTCACCCTGTACGAACGGCCTTGGCTCGGCCTCGGCCATTTCTATTACTTCGCGATCGCGCTCGCCGCGCTCGCCGGAGGGCGTCGCGTCGGCGCAAGTGCCGGGCTGCTCGCCGCGGGCCTCTACGCCGCGGGCGTCCTGATCAACCCTCACGTCCCCTCGTCGCAGGTCCCGACGATGCCGACCCTGATCCGCGCGATCACGTTCATTGCGATCGGCGCGCTGATCGGCTGGTTCGCCGAGACGCACCGCCGGATGGTGGCGGAGCTCAGCATCCTCGCCGAGCGCGATGCGGTCACCGGCCTGCCGAACACGCGCGCCTTCGAGATCGCGGTCGACCGGCGGCTCAAGTCCGAGCGCGCGTTCGCGCTCCTCGTCGGAGATATTGACGCGCTCGACGGGGGGTCGGGTCCGGTCGTCGGCCCGGACGAGTCGCTGCGCGCGCTCAGCGACCTGCTCTCCCGGTCGCTCGAGCCGGACGACGACATCGCGCGGATCGGCGGCGCCGAGTTCGCCGTGCTGACGACGCGCCGTGTCGCCAAGGATGCGAGCGACCTGGCGCTGNNAAGCTCGTCGCAGGATCGGCTCGGCGCGGCACGCTCGCGGCGGTGCCGGGCGCCTCGGGCCGGCGCTCCGTGCGCGACCTGATGCCCTAGAGAACGCGCTCGATCAGCTCTGCGAGCGGCACGTCCGCGAGCGAGTCGAGCACGAGATCCGCTTCGTCGAGGCCGAGAGCGGCGGTCACGCCGTTCGGGACGGCGACGCAGAAGATCCCGGCTGCCTTCGCCGCCTTGATCCCGTTCGGCGAGTCCTCGAATGCGATCGCCTCGTCGGGAGCGAGACCTAGCACGTCGAGCGCCTCGAGGTAGAGCGTGGGCGCGGGCTTGGCGCGCGCGACGTCGTGGTTCGCAGCGACGACGGCGTGGAAGTGCTCGGCCCGCTCGAGCCGGATGAGATGCCGGTCGATCCACTGGCGCGACGAGCTCGAGACGATCGCCGTCCTGAGCCCTCGCCGCTCCGCCTCTTCGAGGTATTCGAGCACGCCTGGCCGCAAGTCCTCGAACTCCGCAAGCGACAGCTCGTGATTCCGGCGGCGTTCGAGCACGGCCTGGCGGTCGAGCGGTCCGGCCAGCTCCTCGAGGTGCGCGTACGGGTCGAATGGAGCGCCGATCGTGCCAACGAGCGTGATCCACTGCTCCAGCGGCAGCTCGTGGCCGTGCTCGCGGTAGAGCTCCTGCCACGAGGCCAGCGAAGGCGTCTCGGTATCGACGATCAGGCCGTCGAAGTCGAAGAGGAGTCCCCGGACGGCCACGGCCCGAGGGTATCCGCCAGGCGCGGCCTAGGACTGGTAGGTCGGCACGATCGAGACCTCGGCCGACGCGGCGTTGGCGAAGGGGATTGCGCGGAGGCCGTTCGAGATCTTGTAGAACTCGCGTGCTCCCGGAGGCAGCGCCGCGAAGGTGAAGCCCGTCCCGCCGCCGAGGACGTTGCCGGCGGCGTCGAAGATTACGCACGAGAGCTCGACGCTCTGGAGCGTCCGGGCCGCCTGGTCGTTCTGGATCTCGCCTTCCACTGAGCCAGTCCAGCCGATGTCGTAGGGATCCATCACCACGCGCGTGTTCGCGACCGCGGGGAAGGCCTTCGTCGCGGGTCCGGACTTTCCGATCGTCACGACGATCTCCAGGCGGGCGATCGGCGGGACGCCCGGGAAGCTCAGATCTCCTCCGAGCGCGTGCTGCCGGCCCGCGGCGACGGCACTGACGTGGGTGGTCGTGGAGCCGATCAGCCGATTGTCCGGCATCACGAAGTTGGCGAGGACGGTCACGTCCTGCGCGTCCTGTGGCGAGTCGTTCGCAAGAATCACACCCCAGCTGACCGTGCTGCCGCCGTACTGGAAGGCGCGCTGCGTGTAGCCCTGCTTCACCACGCTGATGTGCGCGGGGATGACGGAGCCGACGACCATGATCGTCTTGACGGCGCCGCCGGCGGCTCCGCAGCTGACCATCGCCATCGCCGGGCCGGGCTTCGTCCCGCGTGCGACGAGCCAGCGCCAGGAGGCGCGGCCACCGTGTGCGGCGCGCGCGCCGAGGCCGCGCTGCTTGGCCCCGCTGTCGTACTGGACGCTGAGCGAGCAGCGAGCTCCGGCGGGGGAGACCCTGACGGACGCGGAGATGTAGTTCCCCTGGACCGCGCGTGTCGGGACGTCGAGGCGGACGCTCGAGACGCGCTCCGGAACGGCTCCAGCCGGGCCAGCGAAGGCCAGCGCGGGAAGCGCGGCGAGGAGGAGAAGACGCTTGTGGATGGTGGGTGCGCTGGCCATTTAGAGCTCTCGGGCTGTTGAGCGTGGCCGCGCCGCTTGCCCTTACGCCCTTCCATCGTGTGCCACGCGGCTCCTTCCGACCCTCGTGTGAGGGATTCGCGGCCTTCTGCGAAGATCGACCGGCTTTGCTCGCGCCCGACGACCTTTCCCGGCGGATCGACCGGGCCGAGGCCGACTTCATGCTCGATTGGCTCCGGGGGATCCCGGACGTCCGGATCGAGCGCTTCGGAGGCGCCTGGGCCCCGGTCAACCCGGACGAGCCCGAGCTCGACTTCCAGAACCGGCTGATCGGCCTCTATCCGGAGGATGCCGGCGAGCTGGACGCGATTTTCGCGTTTTACCGGGAGGCGGGAGTTCGGCCGTGGTTCGAGCTGCCGCCGGCGCACGACTTCGAGCGGCTTTCCGGCCCTCTCGCCGCCGCCGGCGCCCGCCCGATCGCGTTCCACACGGTTCTCTACGGCGAGCCCGAGCATTTCGACGCGGACCCACGCGTGCGCGAGATCGGGCGGGCCGAGGCCGAGGTGTTCGCCGACGTGCTCTTGCGCGGGCACGGCGTTCCCGAGGACGTGCCGCGCGGCCACGTCGCGCGCTGGGCCGAGAATGAGACGTCGCGGCTGTACATCGCCGAGGTGGACGGCCGGCCGGCAGCGGCGGGAGCCCTCGTCCTCGGAGAGGTCGCGAACCTCGCGAACGCCTCGACGCTGCCGGAGTTCAGGGGGCGTGGGCTGCAGTCGGCGCTGATCCGGGCGCGGATCAGCGCAGCAGCAGCGGCCGGGTCGGAGATCGTGTGCTCGGGCGCCTCATGGGCATCGCAGAGCCAGCGCAACCTCGAGCGCGCGGGTCTTCGTATCGCCTACACGAAGACTGTCTGGCGCTAGGAAGTGCTGGCCAGGAAGCCGGTGGTCGAGCGCCGCGTGATCCGCGTTGCGCTCGACACGATGATCTGCGGCCGCGAGAACGCATGCCACATGCCGTCCGAGTCAATCAACTGCGCGCCTGCGAACCCGAACGCGTAGCTGTTGCACGCCTGTGTCGCGGTCGCCCAGCTCTCCGCGGTCACGATCGCCGGCAGTCCCGACGAGCTCACAGGGATGGCGAACTCGGGGCTTACGGCCCGACCGTCCACCAGGACGTGCCACGTGCCCGGCGCGCCTTCGAGCACCGACACGGTAAAGCGCGTCCCCGGACGAACCCCCCGGGCGAGCTCGACGTAGTGCCGCCCGTTCGGGAGCATCAGCTCGTAGTAGAGCCGGCTCCCGCTTCCGGGATAGGCGGCGAGCCCGGCCTGGAGCCACGCATTCGTCCCGCCGGGCCCCGCTCCGCGCCCGCCGACACCGACCCACGCGGCCACGTGCCCTCCGGCCACGCGCGGGGCGGAGACGGCTGTCAGCGTTGCGCTCACACCGTGCACCGCGTCGTTCTGCGCCAGCCCCGCGTACGTGTATCCGTGGGCAGCACAGGACGTCTCGCCCCGCGCTGCCGACGGGACGGCCGTCCAGGCGGCGACTGCGGTGCAGACTAGTACGGCCGCCGCGAGCGCGGCCACGAAGCGTGGGGACACGGATACCTCCGGCGCGGGGGATGACCGCGCGGTCGACGTTACGGGGAGAAAACGCCTTTCCGCCCGCTTCGGTTACGCCCGTCGACTAGCGTGCAGGACGAGATGCGGCCGATCGTCGGCGTCACGTCCTACGTCGAGCAGGCGCGCTTCGGGGCCTGGGACGTTCCGGCGGCCCTGATCCCGCTGAGCTACGTGCAAGCGGTCGAGCGGGCGGGGGGCCGGGCGCTCGTCGTGCCGCCCACGGAGGAGGGCGTGGAGGAGACGCTGGACGCGCTCGACGGCCTGCTGCTCTCGGGCGGCTCCGATCTCGATCCATCGCTCTACGGCGCGGACGCCCATCCCGAGACGCGCCAGGTCCGGCCGGAGCGTGACCGGGCCGAGTTGGCGCTGCTCCGTGCGGCCCTCGCGCGCGACCTACCCGTGCTGGCCGTGTGCCGGGGGAGCCAGGTTCTGAACGTCGCGCGCGGCGGGAACCTCGTCCAGCACCTGCCGGAGACCCTCGGCAACGAGGCTCACCGCGAGACCCCGGGCGTGTTCTCCGAGCATGGCGTGGAGGTCGAGCCGGACAGCCGACTCGGTGGAATCGTCGGGGCCTCGGTCGACGTCAAGTCGCACCACCACCAGGGCTACGGCGAGCTCGGCGAGGGCCTCCGCGTCGTCGCGCGCGCCGAGGACGGGACGATCGAGGCCGTCGAGGATCCCGAGCGGCGCTTCGCAATCGGCGTTCTCTGGCATCCCGAGGCGGGGGAGGACGCAGGGCTCTTCGACGCGCTCGTCGCCGAAGCGCGGGAGTACCAAGCCAGTAGGACTAGCCGGAGACGCTGATCGGCGGCGAGAGCGGGGGCTCGACGCTCTGCAACGGCGGCGCGACCGCGACCTGCTGCGGCGGCACGGCCAGGACCGGGCGAATCGCGGCCGCCTCGAGCACGGCTGCGGTGTTTCGCTCGATCTGGAGCTGGCAGAGCGCGCTTTGCGCCTGGATCCGGTAGCCGAACGCGCGGGCGTCTCCGATCGTGTAGCCGATGATCCCGCCAAGGACGGCGCCGACGATCAGCGTCGCTACGCCGAAGATCGACGGGATCGGCCACGCTGCGCCAAGGGAGGTCAGCGGAACGGAGCCGAACGCGGCTCCGATGACCATTCCGATCGCGATCGAGCCCATGACCACCGCATCCGCCTTGGAATACAGGCGTGCAGCGGACAGCTCGATGATGCTCGGGTCGTACTCCGCGCCGTAGGCCGCCATCCCGCGTCTCATCGGCTGACGCCCCGAAGTTCTTGAGATTTTTCCTGCGCCTTACGTCCGCGTGGCGCGGCCCGAACGTTCGGGGCGCTAAGTGCGCCCATGAGCACCATGTGGGCGAGAGAGGCATCGACCCGTCGTGACGTGCGCCAGGCCGCGGCGCAGGCGCGGAAGGTCGATGCCTGTCCCGCCGACTCCCCGTTCGGCGGCGCGCTCCGCAGCCGGCTGAAGCACCTCGGCGTGTCGTTCATGGCCGCGAACGCGGGCGCGAGCCGGCCGATCGGGCGCTGAGCCCTCCTACTACGTCCCGACGACCTGGACGATCCAGCGGCGATCGCGCTCGCGGTCGAGCTCGAGGAAGAGCACCCGCTGCCACGTCCCGAGCTGCAGCTCCCCATCCCGCACGGGCACCGACTCGCCGGCCGTACCGAGCAGCATCGCCATGCAGTGCGAATGGCCGTTCCCGGCCTCCATGTCCTCCTTGCAGATGTTCTCGGTGCGCTTCCCCCAGTCGTCGTGCGCGTAGTAGCTCTCGCTCGGCACGAGCCGTTTCAGCAGCTCGGCAAAGTCCTCGAGGAAGCCCTGCTCGAACTCGTTCACGCGAACGCAACAAGTTGTGTGGGGCGAATACACGCACGCGATGCCGTCGACGATCCCGCTTTCGCGGACGGCCTCCTGGACGTCGTCCGTGATGTCGCGAACCTGGAGCCCTCCGCTCGTCCTGAGCGTCCGCTCGCGCTGGAAGACCTTCACCCCGGCATTGTGCCGACTGCGCGCTGAATCCGGCCTGAACAACCGTTACCGAGCACGGGTGAACCCATGGTTCCCCGTGAGCCCCCTCCTTCGGCTGGCGGACGGCGTTTGTGAGGCTGCGGCGGTCGAGGCCCGCCTCCGCCGGCGATAGGCTCTCGCTGCGGGCCCGTAGCTCAGCTGGTCAGAGCACCGGACTCATAATCCGTCGGTCCCTGGTTCGAATCCAGGCGGGCCCATTGACGACGAATCTCTTTGTGCCCGGCTGGGGCGCGACCGCCGCGCTCTATGCGCGGGGGTTGCCGGCGGACTGGGAACCGCTCGACCCGCCGACGTTCAGGGCAACTCGTGGGGAGCTTTGCGCCTACCGCCGCTGGCTCGAAGCGGAGATCGCGCGCCGCCGGACGCTTGTGTCGGTTGCCGGGCATTCGATGGGCGGTGCGCTCGCTGTCCTCGCGGCCGC
>DHWI01000095.1:12923-15568 GCA_002413095.1 Thermoleophilia bacterium UBA5186 | reverse complement strand
GCGAGGTTCTGCTCCCCGAGCGTCGGCTCGTCGATCACCGCGGCCTCCGGGAAGTCAAGCCGAAGCGACGCCGCGGCGGCCATCGCCTCGCCGCCGTCGCCCCAGGCGCGCGGAACGCGCACGAGGCCGGAGGCCCACTCGCGCCCGCAGCTGTGGCACTGGTAGTCCGCGCCCATCGCGACCGCGGTGAACGTCAGGCAATCGGGACATTTCGCACGCAGGCGGCTCATCTACGGCAGATCCTTAGCGTAGATGACGGCCTCGAAGCCAACGGTCATACCGACGCGCTCGTACAGCCGCGTCGCCCCGGACGGATTCTCGGCGTCGACGCCGAGCTGCACGACGCGCTCGCCACGCTCATAGAACTGCCCGAGGGCACGGAGCAGCAGCGCCTCGCCGAGCCCACGCCGCCGCCACGGCCTGCGCACCGCGACCGAGCCGATCCAGCCCGCCTCGCCATGACGCTTCCAGTCCGCGATGAGCACCGCGGCGATCTCGGCGTCGGCGCGCACCGTCGTCCAGAGCGTGGGATCGAAGCGCTCCTCCTCGAGCCGCCGCTTCGCAAACGCCTCGAACGGCTCGAAGGTATGCCCCCACTCCTCCGAAAAGCCCTCCTCGAGCGCGGCGTGGAACTCGCGCGCCTCGGCGGGATCGAAGGCAGAGACCTCGAAGCCGTCGGGCCAGCGCGGCTCCGGCGGCGGGCCCTCGAGCTCGACCCGCATCCGGTAAAAGTGACGGATGTCGCGATAGCCCCGCGAGTGAAGGAGGGCCGCCGCACGGGGGTCGTTGCCGAGGACGGCGTTCTCGAGTCGCGCGAAGCCGCGCTCGCGCGCCCGGCGCTCGGTAGCGTCGATGATCGCCGCGCCGAGCCCGCGTCCGGCGTACTCCGGGTCCACGTAGCCGTCGCCGATCAATCTTCGGTCCGGACCCTCGTCTCCGCGCACGTAGACGGCCCCGTAAGCCACGATCCGGCCGGCTCGCTCCCAGACCCACGCGTCGCGCTCCACCTCGAGCTCGCGCCAGGCGTCGAGGAGGTCCTCGGGCTGCTCCGTCTCCTCCACGCTGAAGCTCGAATCGAAAGCCGCGACGACGCGGGCGACCTCCTCGGCGTCCTCCGGCCGCGGCGCCCGAACGGTGAACTCAGCCGGGGACGAGCTCATCGAGTACCTCCGGAAGCTGACCAAGGTCGTGCAACTCGCGCGTCGGCCGCGGCTCGGTTTCGGTCTCGTCGAGACGATTGATCCAGACCGAGCGCAGCCCGAGCTCGCTCGCGGGGACGATGTCGTGGAAGTGACTCGCGGCGACATGGGCGTGGTGCTCGC
Organism: Thermoleophilia bacterium UBA5186; assembly: GCA_002413095.1. GTDB lineage: Bacteria > Actinomycetota > Thermoleophilia > Gaiellales > Gaiellaceae > UBA5186. Next base: position 14,246 of record DHWI01000095.1, on the reverse strand, counting down.
GCTCGGCGCCGGACTCGGCGAAGAAGCGCTCCCAGTGTGCGTGCGCAGGCTTGTAGGACCCGATCTCCGAGGCGACGATGCGTAGGTCGACGGGCATACCGATCTGCTCGATCGAGGCGGCGAGCAGGTCCGGATCGGTGTTCGAGAGGATCGCGAGCCGCCAGCCGCGCGCACGCAGCGCCTCGAGTGCGCTGGGGACTTCCGGGAAAGGCCGCCAGCCCGGCAGCGAGCGAGCGAGGGCGTCTGGATCGGAGAGCTCTTTGCACTCCTCGGCGGCGAGCCGGCGCAGCGCTTCGGCGAGCACGACGCGGTACGAGTGGCTGGGATCCTCGCGCTCGATCTCGGGCTCGAGCTCGTGGTAGCGGGCGAGGAGCCGGTCGGCCCCACCTTCGCCAAACACGCGCGCGAGCTCGGCCCGGATCCCGCCGTTCCAGTCGATCAATGTCCCGTAGCAGTCGAATGTGGCCCACCGATCCGGCACTTCGGCGAGCTTAGCTAGGGGTGTACGCCTGAAGCTCCCAGCCGTGCTCGGCGAGCCAGCGGCGCTGCTCGGAGTAGCCCGGTCGAGCGCCGGCGACGAGCCGCCAGAAGCGCGGAGAGTGACTCGGCTCCCGCAGATGGCAGAGCTCGTGCACGACGACGTATCCGGCCACTTCGGGCGGTGCGAGGACGAGCCGCCAGTTGAACGAGAGCGTGCCGCGCGAGGAGCACGATCCCCAGCGCGTTCGCTGGTCGCGGATCGCGATCCTGGTGACGGTGACACCGAGCCGCGGCGCCTCTTCGGCGATGAGCTTGTGCACCAGTGCACGAGCTCGGGTTCGGCCCTGACGCTCCGTCATGGCCTCGAGCGTGAGCCCACGCTCGGGCGCGCGGGCGAGCTGGCGCGCGAGCCAGCCCTCGTGCTGGTCGAGCAGCGCGCGAATTGTCCACTCCGAGGTGCGCAGCGGCACGACGACCTCGGGCGGCCGGCCCGGCGCGACCACGATGCGAGCGTGGCGAGCCCGTGCGGATTCCCGCACCTGCACCTCGACCAGGCGACCTCCGACGGGCACGAGCCGCACCCGTCCCAGGCTACGCGGTGGCCCGGTCCTCCTCCATCCATTTGCGCACGACGATGCAGGCGTTGTGGCCGCCGAAGCCGAACGAGTTGGAGAGGCCGATCTCGATCTCCGCGGAGCGCGATTCGTTGGGAATGTAGTCCAGGTCGCACTCCGGATCCGGCGACTCGTAGTTGATCGTCGGCGGCAGCTCACCCCTGGTGACCGCCAGCGTCGTGAATACGGCCTCCACCGCGCCGGCGGCGCCGAAGCAGTGGCCGGTCGC
>DHWI01000095.1:12523-12906 GCA_002413095.1 Thermoleophilia bacterium UBA5186 | reverse complement strand
ACCCGGGTCTCGCTCGAGTCGCCGAGCGGCGTCGAGGTCGCGTGGGCATTGATGTAGCCGACCTCTGACGGATCGACGCCGCCATCCGCGAGCGCCATCTTCATCGCGCGCGCCGGGTTCTCGCCGGTCGGGTCCGGCTCGGTCATGTGCGCGGCGTCCGAGGAGACGCCGTAGCCGAGCAGCTCGCCGTAGATCTTCGCGCCGCGGGAGCGCGCGTGCTCGAGCTCCTCGAGGACGAGAATCGCGGCCGCCTCGCCCATCACCAGTCCGTCCCGCTCGCCGTCGAACGGGCGCGACGCGTGCTTCGGATCGTCGTTCCGCCGTGAGAGCGCCCGCATCGCGTCGAAGCCCGCGATCCCGACGCGCGAGATGGGCGCCTCCGT
>DHWI01000095.1:11423-12359 GCA_002413095.1 Thermoleophilia bacterium UBA5186 | reverse complement strand
GGAATCGAGAACGGGTTCACGCGGTCGGGGCCGCGCTCCTTGAGCGTGTCGTAGCAGTCCTGGAACGACTTCAGGCCGCCGATCCCGGTCGCGACCGACCCGCCGACGCGGTCGGGCTCGGAGGCGATGTCGATGCCCGAGTCGGCCTCCGCCTGCCGCGCCGCGGCGAGGATCATCTGGGCGAATCGGTCCATCCGCCGCGCGCGCTTTCGCTCGATCCAGGTCGTCGGGTCGAAGTCCTTCAGCTCGCAGGCGAAATGGACGGAATACTCGGAGTGGTCGAAGAGCGTGATCTCCTCGGCACCGCACTCGCCTGCGACGAGCCTGGACCAGGACGTCTCGACATCGTTCCCGAGCGGCGTCACCGCGCCGAGGCCCGTGATGACGACTCTGCGTCTCCCGTTCATGCTCATGTCACATCCCCAGCCCGCCGCCGACGACCAGCACTTCGCCCGTGATGAACGCGGCTGCGTCGGAGCAGAGGAAGCGTACCGCGCCCGCGACGTCCTCAGGGTCGCCGAGCCGCCCGAGCGGCGTCAGCGAGAGCATCTGCTGCTTCGCCTCCTCGGGGATCACCTCGGTGAGCGCGGTCTTGATGTACCCGGGCGCGATCACGTTGGCGCGAACGCCGCGGCTGCCGAGCTCCTGGGCGAGCGACTTCGTGAAGCCAATGATCCCGGCTTTCGACGCGGCGTAGTTGGTCTGGCCCCAGTTGCCGTGGATGCCGACGATGCTGGAGAGGTTCACGATCGAGCCGGCGCGGCGCTTCATCATCCCGCGGCTCACCGCGCGGCACGTGTAGAAGACCGAGCTGAGATTCGTCTCGACGACTGCTCGCCAGTCGTCGTCGCTCATCCGCGCGAGGACGCCGTCGCGCGTCGTGCCTGCGTTGTTGACGAGGATGTCGAGGTCGCCGGCTTCCTCGACGAGCCGCTT
>DHWI01000095.1:9975-11362 GCA_002413095.1 Thermoleophilia bacterium UBA5186 | reverse complement strand
CGCCCGCCGGTCTCGCCCGCGACCGCCTCGGCTTCTTCCTTGCCCGAGCGATAGCCGACCACAACGGTTGCTCCCGCCGCTGCGAGCTCGCGTGCGATCGCGGCGCCGATGCCGCGCGAGCCGCCGGTAACCAGGGCGTTCTTTCCCTCGAGCGAGCCGAATGCGGTTCGGCCGTTCACCGCGCTGGGCGCCGCCGGGGTGGGCGGTCGAGCCGCAAATCAGGCAAGCGCTTCTTCGAGCTCTTCCAGCGAGGCCAGGCTGTTGACGGAGACGGCCTTCACGCTCCTGTCGATCCTCTTCAGTAAACCGCTTAACACGTTGCCGGGGCCGACCTCGACGAACACCGTGACGCCCTGGCCGATGAGCTCGCGCGCCGCCTGAGTAAAGCGGACCGGCGCGGTCAGCTGATCGACGAGCAGCGTGCGCAGGCGCTGCGCATCCTCGAGCTTCGCGGTCACGGTCGACATGAACGCGGCGCGGGGCTCGCCGAAGTTGATGCGCTCGATCGCGGGCTTGAGCCGGTCCGCCGCCCTGGCCACGAGAGGGCTGTGGAACGCGCCCGAGACCTTGAGCTTGACCGCACGACGTGCACCCTCGCGCTCGGCCTCTTCGCAGCACTCGTCCACCGCCGGAGACTCGCCCGAGACGACGATCTGCCCAGGGCAGTTGTAGTTCGCCGGCCACACGCCCACGATCTTGCGGCAGAGGTTCTCGACCACTTCGTCCGCGAGTCCCAGGATCGCGGCCATCGAGCCCGGATGCTGGCGCGCCGCCTCCGCCATTGCAAGCCCGCGCTCGCGAACGAGCCCGACCGCCTCGGCGTGCGGGAGCGACTCGGCCGCGGCGAGCGCCGCGAACTCGCCGACGGAATGACCGACGACGAAGTCAGGGCGGATGCCGCGCGCTCGGATCGCCTGATTGATCGCAAGGCTCGTCGCGACGAGCGCGGGCTGCTGCACCTCGGTCTGCACGAGCTGGTCGAGCGGAGCCTCGAAGCAGAGCTGGACGAGGTCGAGACCGGACGCCTCGCTGCCGGCGCGGTAGACCTCCATCGCCTCGGGCACGGCCTCGGCGATAGCGCGGCCCATGCCGGCCTCGAGCGAGCCCTGGCCGGGAAACATGAATGCGATTTTCCCTGTACTCATGCGGCCTTCCTCCCGTTCGTCCATTCGATCAGACTCGATCCCCACGTCAAGCCTGCGCCCATCCCGGTCATGAGCACGAGCGCGCCGGGCTTCAGCCGTCCATCGGCCTCTGCGTCGGCCAGCGCGAGCGGGATCGAGCCCGACGAGGTGTTGCCGTACTTGTCGACGTTCACGATCACCTTCTCCTTCGGGAAGCCCAGCTTGGCAGCCGCGTGGTCGATGATCCGGATGTTCGCCTGGTG
>DHWI01000095.1:4512-9846 GCA_002413095.1 Thermoleophilia bacterium UBA5186 | reverse complement strand
ACTTCGCGGCCGTTCATCTTCACGAACTTTTCGGGGCTTTCGAACTTGCGGGAGCCGCTGCCGGGGAGCCAGAGGCTGTCGCCGCCGCCGCCGTCGGCCCCGAGCTCGAAGCCGAGGAAGCCGCCTGATTCCACCCGCTCGATCACGACCGCGCCCGCGCCGTCCCCGAACAGGATCAGGGTCGAGCGGTCGGTCCAGTCGAGAATCGAGGAAAGGACGTCGCCGCCAATCACGAGCGCCTTCTTCGAGAGCCCCGAGGCGACCATGCCGTAGGCCTGCGCGATCGCGTACATGAAGCCGGTGCAGCCGGCGGAGAGGTCGTACGCGGCCGCGTCAGGCATGCCGAGCTTGTCCGCGAGGATCGCAGCCGTAGACGGGAAGGCCATGTCCGGCGTGACCGTGGCGACGATCAGCACGTCGATCTCCGCCGGATCGACGCCCGCCTGCTCGAGCGCCCGTTCGGCGGCGGGGAGCGCGAGCTCCGACATGGCAAGCTCCCCTGGCTCTGCGAGCCGGCGCTCGTGGATGCCGGTGCGCGTCACGATCCACTCGTCGGAGGTCTGAACGAGCTCCTCGAGATCCGCATTCGTCACGATGCGATCCGGGACGTTGCAGCCGAGCCCCGTGATCGAGATCGGCCTGCCGTTCGCCGAGCCGATCATTGCTCGTCTCCCACCGCGAAGGTCAGCGTTCCGCGTACGGCGAGCTCACCGTTCACAGTTGCCCGCGCCTTGCCGCGTCCGATCGGGCCGCGCACCGCCTCGACGTCGCACTCCAGGCGCAGCGTCTCTCCGGGACGCACGACGCGCTTGAAGCGCACGTCGTCTATGCCGGCGAACAGGGCGAGCTTGCCGCGGTTCTCCTCCTCGGAGAGCACCGCGACGGCCCCGGCCTGCGCAAGCGCCTCGACCATCAGGACGCCGGGCATGATCGGGTTCCCCGGGAAGTGGCCCGCGCAGTCCTCTTCACGCACGGTCTTCTGAGCCACGACGCGCGTGCCAGGCTCGAGCTCGAGCACCTCGTCGAGGAGCAGCATCGGCGGCCTGTGCGGCAGGATCTTCTCGATCTCTGCGCGCTGCAGCGGAAGCGTCAGGGTCACGCGACGTCGCGCGTTTCGAGCCGCTCGCGGAGCCGGTTGCGGCCGCGGTGCGCGTAGCACTTCGCGGTGCCGATCGGCATGCCGGAGGCGGTCGAGATCTCCTCGAACGAGAAGCCGAGCGCGTCCTTCAGGACGACGACCCGCGCCTGGTCCGACGGGATGCCGGCCAGAGAGTCGTGCAGCTCGGAGCGCAGCGCGGCGAGATCGGCCTCGCGGGCGGGGTCTGCGTCGGACGAGACCCGCTCGTCCTCGTGCAGCGGCTCGTGCAGCCGCGCCCGCTGCCGCACCGCGACGTCGTGGCAGGTGTTCACCACGAGCCTGTGCAGCCACGTCGCGAATTGCGACTCGCCGCGGAACTGCTTGATCCGCACGCAGAGCTTCGCCAGCGACTCCTGAGCCGCATCGCGGGCGTCCTCCTGGTCGCGGAGCAGGTGGCGCGCGAGCCGCTCGACTTTCGGCGCATGCCGCTCGCAGAGCGCGGCCAGGGCCCGCTCGTCGCCGTCCTTCGCTCGCTTGACCAAGATCGCGTCGCTCAGCCTCTCGTAGACGAGGACCCCTCCGGGACGGAGGGATCGTTCGATTGGACGCGGCTTGCGAAGGGGAGGTTGCACGGTTGGGAACTAGTCTAAGCGTCGGTGGACGACTCGCTGTCTCCCGAAGCCGTGTCGCCCCTGCTACACGGGCGTTTCGGGCGCGAACGGTATGTCTACGCGGAGGTCACGGCGTCCACGCAGCGCCTGCTCGGGCCCGGCGATCCGCAGGGCGCCGTCGCAGCGACCGAGGAGCAGACGGAGGGCCGCGGGCGGCTCGGGCGCGAGTGGCACGCGCCGCGGGGCTCGAGCGTGCTCTGCTCGGTGTTGCTCCGACCGACCTTGCCCGTGGAGCGCTGGCCGGAGCTCTCGCTCGTCGCCGGTGGCGCGGTCGCCGACGCCGTGCGCGCCGCGGGCGTCGAACCGACGCTCAAGCACCCAAACGACGTGCTCGTCGGAGGCCGGAAGCTGGCGGGAATCCTCGCCGAGGCGCGCGACGGAATCGTCGTGCTCGGGATCGGCGTCAACGTCAAGCAGAGCGCGACCGAGCTTCCCGAAGGCGCCACCTCGCTGCGCCTGGAGGGCGCTCACGTCGTGCGCCCGCAGCTCCTCGCCGAGATCCTCGACCGGCTCGAAAGCGCCTACGCGGGCTGGATCAGGGGAGCCTGAGCGTCCGGCTGCGGTTGCCGGCCGCGTCGAGCGCCACGGCGGTCACGCGTCGCGGTCTCCCGGCAAACGGGACGTGGAAGGTGCCGGGCTTTGCCTGCTGGACGATCCGGCGTCCGTTGACCGTGAGGGTGACGCGCGCGGGCTCGCTCAGCGTGAATCGCAGACGGGCGAGCGAGAGCGCTCGCAGCCGCGGAGCGATTGTGTCGACCCGTATCGGCACGGTCTGCGTCACCGGGCCCAGGTCGTCCGTCACCTTCAGCTCAGCCTTGTAGGTGCCGTCCGGAGCACGGCCGCCTGTGGCAGTCGTCCCGTCCCACGCAAGCTTCTGCGGCCCCACGGCCAGCGGACCGGCGAACGGCGTGGCCAGGACGGCCATCCCGCTCAGGATCCGCAGCTCGGCCTGCACCGAATAGGCCAGCGTGAAAGGGAAGGACACGGCGTCGAGGCGACCGTCGGAGTTCGGCGAGAACGAAGACGGCGACGCGCCGAAGCCCGCGAGCGTGCGATTGACGACGATGGTCAGCGTCGCCGTGACGACCTTCCCGGCTGCGGCCGCAGTCAGGACGATCCGGTACTCGCCGTCGGCCATGCCCTGGCCGCGGAAGACGAACGTATTCCGGCCGGCCGCCTTCGTGTCCGTGAACAGCGAGGCGACGAGCGTGCCGTCGGGAAGCGTGAGCGACGCGGTCACCGTGGCCTGCCGAGTCAGCGTGTAGGAGATGCGCGTCTCCTCGTCCTTTCCGTCGCCGTTCGGGCTGAAGGTCAAGCGCGAGGCGGTCACGTTCTGCAGGGCGAGCGCAGCTGCCTTTCCTCCGAGCGTGCCCGTCGCGGGGCGGACGGTCGGCCCGGCGTCGATCCGCCAGGAATACGAGCCCGGCGCAGCGAGCGTCGCGTCCCAGGTGAAGTCGACCGCGGTTCCTGAGCCTGCGCCTCCCGCAACGACCGTCCGGGCCGCGTCGGTCACGCTCACCGTCCACGGAAGCGCGGCGGAGAGCCGCGCGGTGAACCGGATCGGCGACCCGATCGCCCCGCGTACGACAGGCGAATACAGCTTCGGCCCGCCGAAGGCCGCCGCATCCCGGGCAATGGCTGGAAGCGCTCCGTAGAGAACCGCCCCGGGACAGCTGGTGAACCCTGTGTCGCGGTGGCCCGACACAGCACGAAGGGGTACGGGTAGACCGGTGGCGAAGCGCGGGTTCCCGCCGGAGAGGAAGTCCAACGTCGAGAGCGGATCCACGTGCGCGACATCGAGACGCCACGCGAGCAGGCTCACGAGGGCGGCGCGTGCGGCGGGCGTGATCCCGGTGGATTCGAACGTCCCGATCACGGCGACTCCGACCGTGCCGGTGTTGAATCCCTGGGCGTGCGCGCCGACGACGTTGCGGTCGATCCCGCCGTAGCGACCCTCGAAGACCTGGCCGTAGCGGTCGACGAGGAAGTTGTAGCCGATGTCATCCCAGCCGTTCGACTTCACGTGGTAGGCCTGGAAGCCCCGCATGAGCGCGGCGGACTGCGCCGCTGTGTACGAGTTCGTGCTCGCCGTGTGGTGGACGACCGCAGCGCTGAGCGTGGCCGCGTAAACCGGGCCTTCGCGGCGGATCGGGACGGACTCGTCGGCCCCCCAGCTGACGCGCGGGATGATCGCCGGCTGCGCGGTCAGCGCGATCCGGCGTAGCGGCACCTTCGAGACGGGGCTCGAGACGAAGAAGGCGCGGACGCGCGAGACGCGGCCGGACGTGCGGTACTGGATCGCGTTCGAGTCGCCGGCCCAGATCGGATTGCCGATCCGCCAGCCGCGGGTGGCCCGCGCCTCGCGAGTGCCCGGGTCGGGCAGGTCCTCCGCCTCGGGCGCGGCGCCGATCCACCGGCTCCAGCGCCCCGAGACGCTGCGCGTGCGGATCCGCACCGAGCCGGGGCCCTGCCAGTGGACGCCCACGACGTCGAAGTGCTTCTCGGTCGAGAGGCGGGCTGCCGCAGCGTGCGCATCGCGTGAGACCACGGCGACTCCCGCGGCCTGAGCAACGGACGGCGCGGCGAGCAACGCGAACAAGGCGGCGAGAAACGGCTTCATGCAAACGACCCCGGGGTTCCAGGGTACCGAGGAGCCCTTCGCTGACAAGGGCTGAGACCCTCCCGCTGATAGAGTCTTTACGTTGTGAAAACGCGGCTTCTGCGGGGCTTTTTCGTCGTTACTGCCACGCTCGGCGCCGTTCTCACGCTCGCGTCACCGGCCGCGGCAGCACGACCGCGCGTCCTCGCCGTCCACTTCGACCTCGAGGTCAACCCGGTTTCGCAGGGCTATGTCACGCACCAACTGAGGCGCGCGGCGAGCGAGCACTACAGCGCCGTAGTGATCCTCCTGGACACGCCCGGCGGCCTGCTCGAGTCGATGCGGAAGATCTACCAGGCCGAGCTCGCGTCGCCGATCCCGGTCATCGTCTACGTCTATCCCGACGGTGCGCGCGCTGCCTCGGCCGGCGTCTGGATCAGTCAGGCCGCGGACGTATTGGCCATGGCTCCCCAGACGAACATCGGTTCCTCGACGCCAATCTCCGGCACGGGCCAGAACATCGGGAAGGACCTGCGCCGCAAGGTGGTCAACGACGCGGTCGCCTCGCTCACCGCGCTGGCCGAGCGTCACGGACGCAACACGACCTGGCCGGCGCTGGCGGTACGGAAGGCGTCGAACCTCACCGCGAGCCAGGCGCTGAAGATGCACGTGATCGACGTCGTCGCCCCGAGCCTGCCGGCGCTCCTGAGCCAACTCGACGGGAGGAAGACCGTGCCGAAGGGGTTCACGCTCCACCTCGCCGGAGCCCAGGTGGACGAGGTGCACCCGTCCTTCCTGAACAAGTTCCTGAACGTCCTGATCGACCCGAACCTCGTGTCGCTGCTCTTCCTCGCCGGGATTGCCGGGATCGGCTTCGAGATCTTCCATCCAGGTGTGGTGTTGCCCGGCGCGCTCGGCGCGGTCGCGCTCATCCTCTCGCTCTTCGGCGCGTTCGTCCTGCCGATCACCTGGGGCGGGGTCGCGCT
>DHWI01000095.1:0-4441 GCA_002413095.1 Thermoleophilia bacterium UBA5186 | reverse complement strand
GCGATCATGACCTTCAACAACGTGCCCTCCCCGTACCACGTGTCGAAGCCGCTCGTGCTCTCGGTCGCGCTCGGGCTCGGGCTGGTGTGGGCGTTCGCGATCGGGAAGGCGGTCCAGGTGCGACGTCGGCCCGTGACCGTCGGCGCGCACACGCTCGTCGGCGCGCGCGGAGAGGTGCGCCACGAAGGGCTCGTCTTCCTGAACGGCGAGCTCTGGCAGGCGCGCGCCGCGGACGGCGCACCGCTGCAGCCAGGCCAGAGCGTCCGCGTCGAGCGGCTCGACGGGCTCACGCTCCAGGTCCACCACGACCGAGAACCCGTAGGATCGGCCTGATCCAGCGAAAGGACGCCTGAATGACCGCCGCTCTCATCGCCGTCGCCGCACTCGCTTTCCTCGTCCTGCTCTTCCTGTTCTCTGCGATCAAGGTCGCGCGCGAGTACGAGCGAGGCGTGGTCTTCCGGCTCGGCCGGCTGCTCGACCCACCCAAAGGGCCAGGACTCTTCCTGCTGATCCCGATCGTCGACCGGATGGTCAAGGTCGACCTGCGCACGATCACGCTGAACATCCCGCCGCAGGAAGTGATCACCAAGGACAACGTGCCGGCGCGGGTGAACGCGGTCGCGTACTTCCGGATCGTCGAGCCGAAGGCGGCGATCGTCCAGGTCGAGAACTTCATGGTCGCGACGTCGCAGATCGCGCAAACGACGCTCCGCTCCGTGCTCGGCCAGCACATGCTCGACGAGCTCCTGTCGGAGCGCGACAAGATCAACACGATCCTGCAGGCGATCATCGACGAGGCGACCACGCCCTGGGGGATCAAGGTCGCGCGCGTGGAGGTCAAGGACGTGGAGATCCCGGCCGGGATGCAGCGCGCGATGGCGCGGCAGGCAGAGGCCGAGCGCGAGCGGCGCGCCAAGGTCATCAACGCCGAGGGCGAGTTCCAGGCCTCCGAGCGTCTGAAGGACGCGGCGCTCGTGATCGAGAAGCACCCGATCGCCCTGCAGCTCCGCTACCTGCAGACCCTGCTCGAGATCGGCGGGACGAACTCGTCGACGATCATCTTCCCGGCGCCGATCGACCTGATCCGGCCGTTCATGGAACGGGCCGATCGCGAGACCGCGCCCGCCGCGTCGCCTCCCCCGCAACAGCCCGCCCCCTGAGCGGCGAGCTTCGCCGGGATCCGGTCACGGGGCGACTCGTCGTCGTCGCGCCCGCCCGCGCGCGACGGCCGGGAGCGGCGGTCGGGGCGATCGAGCCGCCGACGCCCGAGGAGCTCGCCTCCTGCCCGTTCTGCGAGGGACGCGAGGACCGCACGCCGCCCGAGACGCTGCGGCTGCCGTTCAAAGGCCCGTGGAGCGTTCGCGTCGTCCCGAACCTCTACCCCGCATTCGAACGGCAGGAGGTCGTCGTCCACACGCCCCGCCACGTCCGGACCGTCGGCGAGCTGACCGACGAGGAACTCGATCGCGTCGCCGAGGCTTGGCGACTGCGGGCACGGAGCTCCGGCGGTTACGTCCACGTGTTGCTGAACGAGGGGAGCGCGGCCGGCGCGAGCCTTCCCCATTCGCACTCACAGCTCGTGTGGCTCGACGAGGAGCCTCCCGCAGTGCGCGAGGAGAGCGACCTCACGCGGATGCTCGAAGGCGAGCGTGTGCTCGAGCGAGACGGGGTCATCGCCGTCTGCCCATTCGCGAGCCGACTCCCGTACGAGGTGCGGATCGCGCCTGCGGACCCGGAGCCCGACGCGTGGGAGAGCGACCTGCTCGCTCCGGCGCTGCACCTGCTCGCCGAGCTCGTCCGCCGCCTCTACGCCGTCGAGGGCCCGAGCCCGCTGAACGCGTGGCTCCACAACGGCAGGCACTGGCACCTCGAGCTGCTGCCTCGACTCGCGGTCCCGGCCGGCATCGAGCTCGGCGCGGGGATCCACGTCAACACGGTTCCGCCGGAGGACGCTGCCGCGGCGCTTCGGAGCGCGCGGCCGGACCAATGAAACGGGCCGCGTAGAGCGGCCCTGAGTCTCCCGGTGACGCCGGCGCTTTCTACTCGGCGGCGTGCTGTGCCGGTAGCGCGCGGAACGTGCGGGCCGCGTCGATCGCGGCGCCCAGGTTCAGGCCCTTGTCCTTCGCCTGCTTGATCAGCATCACCGTCTCGAGCGCGTGGATGTCGTAGATCCGCTGCTTCTTGCCCTTCGTGGGGATCTGCGCCTTGTTCGTCCAGTAGTCGAGCTGCATCTTCGAGATGCCGGCGATCTGGCAAACCTGGCCGAGGTAGAGCTCGACCTTTCCGAAGTGCTGCGAGAGATCGATCGGCTCGAGCAAGTCGACATGTCTCGTTACGGCCATCTGAACACCTTTCCCGAACAGTCCTCGTATTCGTTACACCCCGGATAGGGGCTCTTTTCATGTCGGGTCAGGCCACGCCGCAACCAATCACTCGAACGAGTGACTGCATGACTTGCGAGGAAGGAAACTAGGTCTCGGGAACCGGCTCGGAGCCGTTGGTCGAGCCCTCGGGCGCGGCCGGCGGGACCTCGTCGTCGGCGGGCTCGTCCTCGGTCTCGTCGCTCTCGACGACCGGCGCGAGCGCCGAGACCTGCTCCTCGCCGCGCAGACGCATCACGATCACGCCCTGGGTCGCGCGGCCGAGCCGCTTGACGTCTTCGACCGGGATCTTGATCACGGTGCCGCCGTTCGAGATCAGCATCACCTGGTAGCCGTCGCGCACGACGCGGGCGCCCACAAGCTCGCCGCGCGCCTCGGTGAGCTTGATCGTCCTCACGCCGAGCCCTCCGCGGCCGGTCAGGCGGTATTCGTCGATCCGCGTGCGCTTCCCGTACCCGTTGGTCGTCACGACCAGGAGATCCGCGTCGTTTGTGGCGATGTTGACCTCGATCACCTCGTCGCCCTCGCGCAGGCTCATCCCGCGGACGCCCTCGGTCGAGCGGCCCATCGGGCGCGTCGCGCTCTCGTGGAACCGGACGGCCTGCCCCTTCCGCGAGACCATCAGAACGTCGTCGTCGCCCGATGAATGGCGCACGCCGACGAGCTCGTCGCCTTTGCGGAGCTTGATCGCGATGATTCCGTCGGCCTTGAGCGGCGTGTTGTAGTCGGAGAACTTCGTCTTCTTGACGACCCCGCGCTTGGTACCGAAGACGAGGTATTCAGCGTCCTTGAAGTCGCGCGTCTGGATCACCGCGCGGATCTGCTCGTCCTGCGCGAAGGGGAGCAGGTTGACGATCGCGCTCCCGCGGGCCTGCCGCGACCCGAGCGGCAGCTCGTGCACCTTCAGGCGATAGACTTTGCCGACGGACGTGAAGAAGAGGATGTAGTCGTGAGTCGAGGCGACGAAGAGATGCTCGATGTAGTCGTCGGCCTTCATCTGCATGCCCATCACGCCGATCCCGCCCCGGCGCTGCTCTCGGTATGCGCTCACGGGTAGGCGCTTGATGTAGCCCGAGCGCGTGATCGCGATGACCATGTCCTCTTCCGCGATCAGATCCTCGAGCTCGAGGTCCTCCTCGGCCGCGACGATCTCCGTCCGCCGGTCGTCGTTCTTCGCGTAGATCGACTTGAGCTCGAGCAGCTCTTCCTTGATCAGCGCGTCGATGCGAGCCGGCTCGCCGAGGATCGCGCGCAGCTCGGCGATGCGCTCCTGGAGGTCGGAGAACTCGTCCTCGATCTCCTTCCGCGCGAGACCGGTCAGCCGCGCGAGCCGCAGGTCGAGAATTGCCTGAGCCTGCTCCTCCGAGAGCTCGAACTGCGCCATCAGTCCGTCGCGCGCCGCGTCGGTGTCGGCGGCTCCTCGGATCAGCGCGATGACCGCGTCGAGATTGTCGAGCGCGATCAGGTAGCCCTTGAGGATGTGCGCCCGCTCTTCGGCGCGGCGCAGCTCGTACTTCGATCGCCTTGTGACGACCTCGCGCTGGAAGTCGAGGTAGTACCGGATCATCTCGAGCATCGAGAGCGTGCGCGGCGTGACGCCGTCGACCAGCGCCACGGCGTTGTAGCCGAAGGAGGTCTGCAGCGGCGTGTGCTTGAACAGCTTGTTGAGCGCCACCTGCGGGATGGCCTCGCGCTTGAGCTCGATGTAGATCCGCATCCCGTCCTTGTCGGAGTGGTCCGCGAGCGCGTCGTCGGTCATCGGGATCTCGGTGAGCACCTTGTTCTCGACGAGCTCGGCGATCTTCTCGATCACGCCGCCCTCGCCGCCCTTCTTCACCCCGTACGGAAGCTCGGTGACGATGATCGCGTTCTTGCCGCCGCGCAGCTCCTCGATATGAGCCCGCGCGCGCATGACGATCCGGCCGCGGCCCGATCGGTAAGCGTCGCGGATCCCCGAGCGGCCGACGATGAAGCCCCCGGTCGGAAAATCAGGCCCCTTGATGTGGCGCGAGAGGCGCTCGACGTCGATGTCCGGGTCTTCGATCATCGCGACGACCCCG
>DHWI01000092.1:9394-10241 GCA_002413095.1 Thermoleophilia bacterium UBA5186 | reverse complement strand
ACCGCGGTCGTGAGGACGCGCTGTTGCCAGACGGTCAGCTCGGGAAGCTGGAAGGTCTCGGCCGACGCGCGAACTGCGTCTGCGTCGCCGACGCCGAGCTTCAGCATCCGCGCGGCCGAGAATGCCGCTTCCGCGCGCGTCGCGGCGTCGCCGGGAAGCAGCTCGAGGTTGTCCTGGGCAGCCGGGTGGTTCGTGCGAAGACCGAGGAGCCGCGCGACCACCTCGGTGCCGAACCGCGAAGGCGGCGCCAAGCCTGCCGTCTTGGCCGCGGCTGCGAACCCGGTCGCCGCATCCTGGAGGGCAAGCGCGCCCACCAGGCGGGAGTCGAGGCCGGCGATTGTGACGGGCAGTGTCGGGGCGGACACCGCGACCGAGGGCTGTCGCTTCAGCGAGGCGACGAGGTCGGCGGCGGCGCCACGGGTCAGCGGATCGTCCGGCCTAAACGTGGCCGGGTCCGTGCCCATGATCCCCTGCGCAGTGATTGTCACGATCTGCGGCTCGGCCCACGAGGTCGTCGCAGGCTTCGGTTTTGCAGCCGCGGCGGTCGCGGCGGGCAGGAGCAGGGCAAACAGGCCAACGATGAGGAGGCGGCGGCGCACGACGTCCCTATCGTCCGGTTCGCGCCGGCCCTTTAGGCTGCAGTCGTGAAGCTCGAGATCAGGCCCGAGCCGTCGCCGGCGGAGCGCAAGGCGATCGAACGCGCTTTGGCCCGCGTGCTTGCGGCTGCGCCGCGCTTGAACAGCGCGTGGCGCGAGGCGGATCTGCAAGAGAACACGGAGCGGTAGGGCGGACACCTGTCTGGTAGGAGGGCGTGGCGAAACGCCGGGCTGTGTCGTCGGGCCGCGCT
>DHWI01000092.1:8042-9311 GCA_002413095.1 Thermoleophilia bacterium UBA5186 | reverse complement strand
ATAGCGCTGCTATCAGGGCTCCGGCGAGCGAAGCTCGTCCCATGGCCTCGGAACGACCAACGCACCCCGACAACGAGCGACGTTCCACCACGCCCTCCAAGTTCGGCGCGGGGGCGGTGTCTCCGCCCGGATCAGGCTGCGGCGCGCCCCCGCAGGAGGCCCGGCGCGACGCGGGCGTAGTCGAGCCCGGAGACCCACGTGAGGACGAGCGCGACGAGCAGCGTCCACCAGGCGACCCGGTTGTCCCACGCCCCAGCGGCCGCGAGTCCGCCGACACCGGCAGCGATCGCCTGAGACCACGTCTTGAGCTTGCCGAGGTCCCGCGCGTGCATGACCACTCCCCGCTCGATCGCGGCCAGCCTGAGTCCGGAGATCAGGAACTCGCGCGCGACGATCGCCGCAACCATCCACGCTTTGAAGACGCCTGACCCGATCAGGACGATCAAGACCGACAGCACGAGGATCTTGTCCGCGATCGGATCGAGGAGCCCGCCGAGCGGCGACGTGCGGCCGTGCCGGCGCGCGATCCGCCCGTCGAACCAATCGGTCGCCATCGCGACTGCGAAAAGCCCCGTGCCCCAGTAGGCGTGCCCAGAGAAGTTCCACGCGAACAAGGCGACGACGAACGGGACCGCGAGGACGCGCGCAACGGTCAGCTGATCGGCGAGGCCCACGGACCAGGAGAATATGCGGCAGGTGGCACTGTTCTCCAACGTCCTGGTCGCAAACCGCGGCGAGATCGCGATTCGGATCTTCCGCACGCTCCGCGAGCTCGGAATCGGCTCGGTCGCGGTCTACTCCGACGCTGACCGCGCTGCACCGCACGTCGTCTACGCAGACGAGGCGCTTGCGCTCGGCGGCGAGACCGCTGCGGAGAGCTATCTCGTCGCGGAAAAGCTCGTCGCCGCCGCGGTCAAGGCCGGCGCGGAGGCGATCCATCCCGGCTATGGCTTCCTCGCCGAGAACGCGGCGTTCGCGCGGGCCGTGGAGGCAGCCGGTCTCACCTGGATCGGACCGCCGCCCGCAGCGATCGAGCTGATGGGCGCAAAGACGACCGCGCGGGAGCGGATGCAGGCCGCCGGCGTCCCGATCATCCCCGGGACGACGGAACCCGTCCCATCCTCCGACGCCGTCCTCCACCTCGGCGAGGAGCTCGGCTACCCGTTGCTGATCAAGGCCGCCGCGGGCGGAGGCGGCAAGGGGATGAAGGTGGTCGAAGGCCCCGATGAGGTCGACCGCGCGTTCGAGGCTGCGCAGCGGGAGGGGCAG
>DHWI01000092.1:7409-7965 GCA_002413095.1 Thermoleophilia bacterium UBA5186 | reverse complement strand
TCGAGGAGACGCCCTCGCCGGCCGTCGACGCCGCCCTGCGCGAGCGCATCGGGCAGGTCGCGGTCGATGCCGCGCGGGCCGCCGACTACCGCTCCGCGGGCACGATCGAAGGCCTCCTCACCGCCGACGGCGAGTACTTCTTCATGGAGATGAACACGCGGATCCAGGTCGAGCACACGGTTACGGAGCTCGTCACCGGCCTCGACCTCGTGCGCGAGCAGGTCAGGATCGCCGCGGGGGAGCCGCTCTCGGTGCGCCAGGAGGACGTGCGGTTCTCGGGCCACGCGATCGAGTGCCGGATCAACGCCGAGGACGTCCAGCGCGGGTTCTTGCCTGCGCCCGGGACGATCACGCGCTACCGCGAGCCGGCCGGGCCCGGGGTTCGCGTTGATTCGGGCGTGGTCGAGGGAACGGAGATTTCGCCGCTCTACGACCCGATGATCGCGAAGTTGATCGTCCACGACGTCGACCGGGAGAGCGCCCGGCGCCGGATGCTGCGTGCGCTGCACGAGTTCGAGATCGGCGGGACGAAGACGCTGATCGGCTTCCACCTCGC
>DHWI01000092.1:7149-7322 GCA_002413095.1 Thermoleophilia bacterium UBA5186 | reverse complement strand
CGTCAGGGTCGGACGGACGGCTGCGGGAGCGCCTCCACGCGGTCGAGGTCGACGGGCGCCGCTTCGAGGTCAAGGTCCTGACGGCCGAGCCGCCGCACGCCGAGCTCGCGCGCCGCCGCGCCGAGCGCGAGCGCGCCCGCGCACACGGCTCGGGCGCAGACGCCGTCGTCACG
>DHWI01000092.1:6791-7122 GCA_002413095.1 Thermoleophilia bacterium UBA5186 | reverse complement strand
GCCGGCCAGTCGATCTCTGCCGGCCAGACGATCTGCGTCATTGCCGCGCAGTAATGGTCAGAGCGAGCGCTGATACGAGCGGAACGTCCACGTCGCGAAGCCGGACGTGACCCCGACGAGCCCGACGAGCAAGGCGAGGTAGAGGCCGACGCTGCCCCAGTTGCCGCCGGTGAGAACGGCGTAGCGGGCAGCCTTCACGCCCCAGTCGACCGGATTGAAGCGCGCGGCGGTTTGCATCCAGCCCGGCATCTGGCGCCCGGCGATCAGGATCGACGAGAGGAACATCAGCGGAAGCCCGACGAAGTTGGCCGCCGCGATCATCGTCGCCTCC
>DHWI01000092.1:2864-6726 GCA_002413095.1 Thermoleophilia bacterium UBA5186 | reverse complement strand
CGAGCGCGGCGGCGGCGAGCACGACCAGCCAGCCGAGCGCTCCGCCGTGCACCCGCACGCCCAGCGCCAGGCCGACGACGAGGATGATCAACGCCTGGATCAGAGCGATCACGCCGCCCCGCACGACCTGTGAGAAGACGATCGCGAACCGCGACGCCGGCGTGGCCAGGAACCGCGAGACGACGTTCCGGTCGAGGTCGGTGATCATCGACATCCCCGACCAGGTGCCGCCGAAGAACGCGTTCATGACGACGATCCCGGGCGTGAGGAACTGGACATACGTGCGGGCGCCTCCGCGCAGGCTCGGGACCCGCGAGAACAGCTGGCCGTAGAGGAGCAGCCACACCATCGGCTGGATCAGCAGGAGCGCGATCCAGATCGGCTCACGCATCAGGTTCCGCAGCTGCCGCAGCACCATCCAGACCGTGTCGCGGGCGACTTTCACGCCTGCCCCTCCGCGTCGTCGGCGGAGAACTCGCGCCCTGTGTAATGGAGGTAGACGTCGTCGAGCGAGGGTCGGGAGGTCGCCACCGAGGCGACGGCGATTCCCGCGCCTTCCAGCGCCGATAGGAGCGCCGGAATGGCTTGCGCGCCGTTCGGCACCCGCGTGCGCACCTGCTGGCCGTCCGCAGCGGTCTCGCGCGCGCCCTCGAACCGCTCGACCACCGCGACCGCGTCCCCGGCCTGCCCGTTCTGCAGGTCGACAGTGACGAGCTCGCCCTGCAGTCCGCGCTTGAGCTCTTCCGGCGTTCCCTCGACGATGATCCGGCCGCGGGAGACGATCGCCAGCCGATCGGCGAGCTGGTCGGCCTCCTCGAGGTAGTGCGTCGTGAGCAGGATCGTGAGGCTCTCCTGCGCGGCCAGGCGCTGAACCTCCTCCCACATCGCCACACGCGCCTCGGGGTCGAGACCGGTGGTCGGCTCGTCGAGGAAGAGGACGCTCGGCCGGTGCACGAGGCCGAGCGCGATGTCGAGCCGCCGCTTCATCCCGCCGGAGTAGCCGCGCACGATCCGGTCGGCCGCATCGGCGAGCCCGACGAGCTCGAGCAGCTCGTCCACGCGCCGCTTCAGCTCGGAGCCGCGCATGCCGTAGATCCGGCCCTGGAGCATGAGGTTCTCGCGGCCGGTCGCCTCGCGGTCGATGCCCGAGTCCTGCGGGACGTAGCCGAGCGCGCTGCGCGCCCGGTTCGGGTGGCGGACGACGTCGTGCCCGGCCACGGTCGCGCTCCCCGAGTCGGGTTTCGTGAGCGTCGTGAGGACGCGGACGGTCGTCGACTTGCCGGCCCCGTTCGGGCCGAGCAGCGCGAAGACCTCGCCCCCGCGCACGGCAAAGGAGACGCCGTCGAGCGCCTCGATCTCGCCGTATCGCTTGTGCACGTCGTCCGCGACGATCGCGTCCATGGCGCCCGAGTCTAGTGGCCGTCAGTAGACTCGCCCGCTGGCATGGACCTCTACGAGTACCAGGGCAAGGAGCTCTTCCGCCGGTTCGGAATCCCCGTGTCGGAGGGGCGGCTCGCGACGACGCCGGAGGCGGCGCGGGCGGCCGCAGAGGAGATCGGCGGACAGGTCGTCGTGAAGGCGCAAGTGCTGACCGGCGGCCGCGGGAAGGCGGGCGGGGTGAAGCTCGCCGACGACCCGCAGGATGCCGAGGAGAAGGCGCGCGACATCCTCGGGCTCGACATCAACGGCCATGTCGTTCGCAAGCTCTGGATCGAGAGCGCGTCGGAGATCGCGAAGGAGTACTACCTCTCGATCACGTTCGACCGGGGTGAGAAGCAGCCGCTGTTCATGCTGACGACCCAGGGCGGCGTCGAGATCGAGCAGGTCGCCGATGAGACGCCCGACGCCCTCGCGCGGCTGCACGTCGACCCGCTTGAGGGCTACCAGCCCTGGCAGGCTCGGCGGCTGATCTACGCCGCCGGCATCGACGACCCGAACGAGCAGAAGCAGCTGCTCTCGATCGTCGAGCAGCTCTATCGCTGCTTCGTCGAGACCGACGCGATGCTCGCGGAGATCAACCCTCTCGTGGTTACGCCCGACGGAGAGGTCAAGGCGCTCGACGCGAAGTTCACCGTCGACGACAACGCGCTCTACAAGCACCCGGACGTGGACGAGATGAGAGACGTCGAGGCTGCGGATCCGCTCGAGACCTTCGCCCGCGAGAAGGGCGTGACCTACGTGAAGCTCGACGGAGACGTCGGCATCCTCGGCAACGGCGCCGGCTTGGCCATGTCCACCGTGGACGTCGTCGCGCACGTCGGCGGCAGGCCCGCGAACTTCTGCGACCTGGGCGGCGGCGGCGATGCGGAGGGCGTGGTCGACGCGCTCGAGGTGATCACGCGCGACCCGCAGGTGCGCTCGATCTTCTTCAACATCTTCGGCGGGATCACGCGCTGCGACGAGGTGGCGCGCGGAATTCTCACGGCGCTCGACCGGATGGACATCTCCGAGCCGATCGTCGTCCGGCTCGACGGCACGAACGCGGAGGAGGGGCGGAGGATCCTGGCGGAGGCGAATCGCCCGAACGTCCATCCCGAGGCGACGATGCTCGACGGGGCGCGGCGCGCNNNNGTGACGAACGTCTGGGACGATCGCGCCGAGGCGTACCGGCAGTCGCCGGGACACGCGAGCGGCGACGACCTCGACCAGCTCGTCGAGTGGTGCGAGCCGAGCGAGGAGATGAAGATCCTCGACGTTGCGACCGGCGGCGGGCACGTCGCGCGGCGCCTGCGCGAGCGCGGGGCGATCGTCGTCACGCTCGACCCCTCTCCGGGGATGCGTCCCGACGTGATCGCGGGCGCGGAGGATCTCCCGTTCGACGACGCGAGCTTCGACGTGGTCGTCACCCGAATCGCCCCGCACCACTTCACCGACGTCCGCAGCGCCGTCGCCGAGTTCGCGCGCGTCGCGAATCGCCTCGTCGTGATCGAGGACACGCTGTACTCGAGCGAGGAGCACGAGGAGGCGGAGAAGCTCCGCGACCCGACGCACGTTCGCAACTACACCGAGGCAGAGTGGCGCGACATGCTCGAGGCGGCCGGGCTCGAGGTCGAGCTGGTCGAGTACTTCGAGAAGACGCACCCGCTCGAGGACTGGCTCGCGCGGACCGGCTGCGAGGGCGACGACGCGAAGCGGGTCCGAAAGCTCCTCGCCGACTGCATGACCGACGACGGCAAAGCCTGGCGCGACACGAAGATCCTCCTCCGCGCTCGAAGGTCCCAGAAGTAATGGCCATCATCGTCGACAAGGACACGAAGCTCGTCGTGCAGGGCCTGACCGGCCGCGAGGGCTCGTTCCACGGGCTGCGGAACAAGGCGTACGGGACGCAGGTCGTCGCCGGCGTCACGCCCGGCAAGGGCGGCTCCGACGTCGAGGGCGTCCCGATCTTCGACACTGTCGCCGACGCGGTCGCCGAGACGGGCGCTAACACGACGATGGTCTTCGTCCCGGCGAAGTTCGCGGCCGACGCGATCTACGAAGCGGTCGACTCAGGGATAGGCACCGTGATCTGCATCGCGGAAGGGCTACCGGCGCACGAGATGCTCCGCGTCTACACGTACATCCGCCCGAAGGGCATCGCGATGCTGGGCCCGAACTGCCCGGGCGCGCTCTCGCCGGGGAAGGCGAACGTCGGGATCATCCCGGCCGAGATCTTCACGGAGGGCGCCGTCGGGCTCGTCTCGCGCTCGGGCACCCTGACCTACCAGATCGGCCACGAGCTCACGCAGCTCGGCCTCGGGAACTCGACGATCGCCGGAATCGGCGGCGACCCGGTCGTCGGCTCGTCCTTCGTGGACATCCTGGAGAAGTTCGAGGCCGACGAGCAGACCGAGCTGATCGTCATGGTCGGCGAGATCGGCGG
>DHWI01000092.1:0-2756 GCA_002413095.1 Thermoleophilia bacterium UBA5186 | reverse complement strand
CAACTCGTCGCCGAGCGCGTCGCGAACAGCGCCGGATAGCTTACGAGGGTGCGCCTTGCCCTCGGGACCGTCGTCCTCCTGACCCTGCTCGTCGCGCCGGCCGCGCATGCCGTCGCGGTTCTTCCGGGCGTCCCCGCGCTCGACGTCGCACAGTGGACGAGCTACGGCCGCGACGCACAGCTGACGAACCACATCCCCTCGCGGACGCTCGGAGCCGGAACGGCGAACCGTCTCGAGCTGAAGTGGCGCACGCAGCTCGACGGCCGGGTGACGGCGTCGCCGCTCGCCGCGACCATGCGCATCGACGGGATCCCGCGCACGCTCGTCTTCGTCGCGACGTGGGCGGGCTCTGTCTACGCACTGGACGCGCATACGGGAGGCGTCGTCTGGAGCCGCGCGTTCGGCTCCGTCGACACGGGAATCTGCGGCGACTACGGGATCGCGTCGACCGGCGCGATCGACCTCAGGCGCGGGTTGCTGTACGTGATCGGCGCCGACGGCCTCCTGCGTGGGCTCGGCCTGACCACCGGCGAGGACGCCGCCGGCTTCCCGATTCGCCTGATCGACCGGACGACGACCGAGTACGTCTGGGGCGGGCTCCGCATCGTCCAGGATCGTCTCTACGTCCCTGTCGCCTCGTACTGCGACGCGCCGGACGACGAACAAGTCGCCGCCGACGGCCGGCTGATCGCGGTCGACCTGAGCTCGCTCACGCCGGCGGGCGCGTTCGACTCGGTGCCGGGGTTCGGGTTCCTCGGCGGCTTCTGGGGCTGGGGCGGCGTGTCGGCCGAGCCGGACGGGAGCGTCGTCTACTCGGCGGTGGGGAACTCCTCGGTCTACTCGGCGGAGTGCGACTGCATGGTCGACGACGCGGGCTACGGCGACAGCGTGGTCGCGCTCACACCCGACCTCCAGACGGTGCTCGCCTCGAATCGACCGGCCACGGTTCCGAACGTGGGCGACGAGGACTTCGGTGCCGCACCGCTCCTCTTCCAGCCGCCCGGTTGCCCACCGCTCGCCGCGGCCAACAACAAGACCGGCGAGCTCTACGTCTGGGATCGCCGGGCGCTCGGCGCAGGGCCGATCGCGACCGTGGGTCTCGGCGACGCCTCCGCCCCTTTCGTGGGCGCCCCGAGCTACGACCCGTCCAACGGCCTGATCTTCGAGTCGCAGGTGTTCATGACCGACAGCGCCACCGGCAGGAAGTACGGCGTCGCGGCCCTTGCTGCTGGTGACGACTGCACGTTCCAGATCGTCTGGCGCGCGGCGTTCGGGAGCGGGAGCCAGGCTCCGCCGATCGTCGTGGGCGACGTCGTTCTCGTGGGCGGGGGATTCGACGGCGGGTTTGCGGCGTTCGACTCGACCACCGGTCAACTGCTCTGGAGCTACGCGAGCGACGCGCCGACGCTCGCGCCACTGGCCTCGGCGGGCGGGTCGGTGTTCGGGGCCGACCTCGACGGGAATGTCTACGCGTTCGCGGTCGGCGCCGGCGCCGACGGACCGTAGCCCTACACTGGCGGCGTGGAGACGATCTCGTTCGCGCGCGGCGTCCCGGCGCCCGAGTGCCTGCCCGTCGAGGAGCTCGCAGACTGCGCGCGGGCTTCGCTCGAGCGGGACGGGAGGACGCTCTTGTCGTACGGCCCCGCCGGCGGGTACGCGCCGCTGCGAGAGTGGATCGCGGAGCGCCACGGCGTCGATCCGAGCCGCGTGCTGGTCACGAACGGGTCGCTGCAGGGCTTCGTCTTCCTCGCCCAGCAGCTGCGCGGCGGGCGCGTGCTCGTCGAGGGGCCGACCTACGACCGCCCGCTGAAGATCCTCGCCTCGCTCGGGGTCGACGTGGTGTCGCTGTCGATGGACGACGAAGGGCTCGATCCCGACTCGCTCGAGCGGGAGCTTCGCGCCGGGCCCAAGCCGGCATTCCTCTACACCATCCCGACCTTCCAAAACCCGAGCGGCCGCACGCTTTCGACTGAGCGACGGCGACGCCTGGTCGAGCTCGCGCGCGAGCACGAGCTGCTCGTGCTGGAGGATGACCCATACGGCCTGGTCCGCTACGAGGGCGAGGCGCCCCCTTCGCTGTTCGAGCTCGAGGGGGGCGAGCTCGTCGTCTACTCCTCGTCGTTCTCGAAGACGATCGCGCCCGGGATCCGCGTCGGCTACTTCGTGCTGCCGCAGGCTCTCGAGACCGAGCTCGAGGCGATCGCGGTCTCGACGTACATCACGCCCGTCCTGCTCTCGCAGGGCACGGTCTTCGAGTTCCTCCGCCGCGGCAACTTCGAGCCGAACCTCGAGCGCGTCCGGGGATTGCTCGGCGCTCGCCGAGACACGATGCTCGCCGCGCTCGAGCGCGAGCTGCCCGAGGGAGCGCGCTGGAGCCGGCCCGAAGGCGGGTACTTCCTCTGGCTCGACCTCCCCGGAGAGACCGACGCCTCGGAGCTTCTCGCGCGCGCGCGCGAGGCCGGCGTGGTGTTCGAAGCCGGGTCGGGGTTCTTCCCGGGCGGCCGCGGGGGCGAGAGCTCGGCGCGTCTCGCCTTCAGCTTCGTGTCGCTCGAGGAGATCGACGAGGGAGTCGCGAGACTCGCCGCCCTCGTTCCCTCAGCAGCAGCGGTCTAGCACGTACGAGCGCCCAGACCGGCGACCCGGGGTACGAGCCGAGGCTGCTGCGGCGGGACGATCGCGCCTCCCCGAGCCCGCCTGAACGTCGGGCACGGTGTGTCGCCGGGCAGGGCGCAGAGGCCCGCGCGACGGAAGAAGCA
>DHWI01000207.1:1029-3545 GCA_002413095.1 Thermoleophilia bacterium UBA5186 | reverse complement strand
ATATTGCTCCCTGAGCGGCGCGATGCCTGTCACCGCTTGGTGGCTGGGACCGGAACGCGCGCGTCGGCGCAGATCGGCCTGAACGCACACACGGTGCAGGGGCGTTCGGAGTGCTCGGGACGCAACGCGAAGTCGCCGGCGACGATGCGCGATGTGGCGGCCGCGATCCTGGCTTCCACAGCCCGATCGTCAGGCGTGACCTCGATCGCATGCCCGCGCCGAATGTCGAAGAGAATCAACCGAGGCTCCCGGCCTCCCGGCAGCAGCCCTCGACGGGCCGCGAGCCCATAGAGCCGGAGCTGCATCGAGTACGCCTCGATCAGCCTCGCATCCAACGTCGCATTGGTCTTGTAGTCGACCAGCGTCGCCTGGCCGTCGACCTCGCAGACACGATCGACGAATCCACGGACCCGCGCCTGGCCGAGACGAAGGTTGAACTCGAGCTCCACTCCAAGCGTTGGCGCCGTCGCCAGCGGGTGCCGCAGGTAGCGCGCCAGCATCTCTCGCCCGGCTTCCGGGCCTCGGTAGATGCCGAGCAGGTCGCGGCCGCCCGAATGCCAGGCGGCCAGCGCCGCGTGCACCGAGGCGCCGAGCTCGCTCGACCCTGATGCCTGTACGAATGCGGGCAGCATCTCGTCAGGCGGAGCGGGCACGCCCCAAACCTGGCTGAACCGGTAGCGGACGGGACAGACCTCGAAATCGTGGAGCTGCGAGAAGCTCAGCTCGATCCCGGTATCGACGCGGGGTCGAAGAGCCTCCTCGCGCGGGCGGATGTGCTGCCATCTCTCGAGCACTGCCTCCACGACAGCGGGCCCGTCCGCGCCCGAGCCGTCCGCCACGCGTATCACCGGCAGCTCGAGCTGCTCCGCTTCGACCACAGTCGAGGCTTCGGGGTGGGCGAAGGCCCAGCTGAGGATCTCGGCGAAATGGTCGACCTCGCCGTTGGCGGCGAGGTCGACGTCACGCGGCGACTGCTCTTCTCGAGTGGCAGTGACGTACAGAGCGTCTTTCGTCCGCGTGAGGCCGACATAAACTATGCGCCTGCGTTCTCCCATCGCCAGGGCTACCGCCGGCGCGCCGGGCGATGTTTCCTTGAAGTGAGGATGCTTGTCGCCTCGCCAGTTCTTCATGACGAAGCCCAGGTGGTCGGGGTCGAAGAAAAGGCGCTCGGTATCGCGGGGCCGCGGGGGCCGCAGGTTGACCAAGAAGACGACGGGAAACTCAAGGCCCTTCGCCGAATGAACCGTCAAGAGCGAAACGGCATCCGTGGTGGCCGACTCCTCGGCCGCCTCACCGACCGGCAGCTCCGCATCGATCACCTGATCCAGGTGGCGTACGAAATCGCCGATACCGGCAAGCGCGAGGTTGCGCTCGAAGCGAGACGCAAGCTGAAAGACCTTCCGCAGGTTGAGCAGCGCTCGCGGGCTGCCGTCTCGTTGGGCGCGGAGCTCGGCCCACCGCAGGTATCCAGTCTCCTCGAGGAGCCTGTTGAGGATGTCGGCGACTGTCAACGCATCCCGCAGCCCGCCGAGTCGATCCGTCAGCTCGACGAGCCGCACCGCCTGCGCTGCGACCTTCGGCTCAATCTCAGGAAAGCCCTCGCGTCCCGACTCCTCGAAGCAATCCCGCAGGCGCATCCCGCTGCGGCCGAAGCGCCGCGACGCGAGCCGGTACATACCTTTATCTGGAAGCCGGACGATCGGCCCCTGGAGCACCCTCACGAGCGCGCCGTCGTCCATCGGGTTCTCCGTGAGCCTGAGCAGCGCGAGGACATCCTTGATCTCCTGGCGGTCGAAGAAGCCCGACCCTCCGCTGGTGAGGTATGGAATGCCCTGCCGGCGGAGCTCCTCCTCGAACTCGCGTGGGAGCATACGGATCGAGTGCGCCAGGATCGCGATATCGGAGAAGGCGCGGCCGCCCACGTTCAAGCGACGGATCGTCTCAGCCACCGACCGGGCTTCGGTCCGCGAGTCGGGCGCCATCATCACAGTCACCGGCCGGTCACCCGAGCCGCGCGTGGCGACAAGCTCCGGCTCAGTGGCGAAATCCGGGTCGCGGCGGATGAAGTCGGTCGCGCAGTCGAGGATCTCTTGGTACGACCGGCGATTATGCGTCAGCGGCAGGCGGCGGCCGGTGAAGCGAGTGCGGATGTTCTCGATCTCTGCGTCGCGCCAGCCGTAGATCGATTGCTTGGCGTCTCCCACCGCCGAGACGTTGCCGAATCCGTCTGCGGCGAGCAGCCTGATCAGGTCCAGCTGAATCCTGTTCGTGTCCTGGAACTCGTCCACCAACAGGTAACGGAAGCGCTCGCGGCACCTGCGGCGAAACTCAGGCACCCGCTGCAGCGCATCGATCACCTCGAGGATGAGGTCGTCGAAATCGCGAAGGTTCTCGGCGTGGAGGGCATCCTCGTAGGTCTTGTAGACGAGGTGCAGGACACCAATCGCTTCGAGCTCGGCGTGTGCGGCGTCGCTGCCGGAGGCGCCGTCGAAAGAAGCGTCCCAATGGCGGCCGTG
>DHWI01000207.1:0-995 GCA_002413095.1 Thermoleophilia bacterium UBA5186 | reverse complement strand
GCCCTTGAGCTTGAGCAGGAACCGGAGGCCTGAACGCAAGAGGTCGTCGAGATCGTCAACCGACAACGCCGAGAACGAGTCCGGGTCGAGAGGGGCCGCTGTGCCGCTGCGCAGACGCGCGACCAGGCGCTGCTCGAACAGTCGCTGCCCGGTTTCATCCAGGACCCTCAGCTCGCGCGGCGCCCCAACGAGGTACGCGAACTCGTCGAGCAGCCGCGAGCAGGTCCCGTGGAAGGTGCCGATCCAGGCCGCGTCCAGAACCTCCGGGCCAAATTGCGGTCGCCGCTCGGCCAGCTCACGCGTTATGCGCTGGCGCAACTCCTCCGCTGCGCGGTCGTTGAACGTGACCGTGAGAATCCGGTCGGGCGCCACGCCTTGCTCGACCAGCCAGCAGAAGCGCTCGGTGGCTGTGAAGGTCTTGCCGGTCCCGGGACCGGCGGCGATGAGGAACGCGCCGTCCGGCCCAGCGTGAGCCGCCGCCTTCTGCTCTGGGCTCAAAGTCATTCGGGGGGCGCGCCTCCGTAAGGGCAGATGGCCCCATGCGGGCAGCTGCCGAAGCGGGTCACGCAGGTGCCTGGAAGATCGCGCGGGGCCGGCTCGAAGTGGCCTCCCTTGATCCCCGCGATCGCCAGCATGACCACGGCCCGGCTGCGTTCGAGGTCCTCAGAGGTGAGCGTCTTCTCGCGATATTCCTTGAGGCCCGCGGGTTGCCCGACGGCGAAGATGTCCTGCCGCATGTCCCTCCAGACCCAGTCCTTCGGGTACCAGAGGGAGAGGAACCGCGGCTGAAAACCGAGGGCTTTGCCTTCGTCGTCAACCCCATAGCGGCATGCCAGGTAATACAGCGCGAGCTGCACATCGGACATCTCCGGGCCGAAGTACTGCTCATACGCGTACTTCATCGGCTTGCCGGAACCGGTCTTGTAGTCGACCACCTCGACCTGGCCGTCGCCGACGTCGTTGACCCGGTCGATCTTGCCGACGATCTCCACGCC
>DHWI01000023.1 GCA_002413095.1 Thermoleophilia bacterium UBA5186 | reverse complement strand
TCGGTGACCTGGAAGTAGATGACCGTGTCGATGCTCACGACGAGGTTGTCCTCGGTGATGACCGGCTGCGGATCGAACGAGACGACCTGCTCTCGGAGATCCATGAGCGGCCGGATGCGGTCGACGAACGGGACGACGAGCGCGAGCCCAGGCGACAGCGTCCGGTTGTAGCGCCCGAGCCGCTCGACGACGCCGGCGCGCGCCTGCGGAACGATGCGGATCGACCGCGCGAGCGTGATGAGCACGAACAACGCGACGACTCCGAGCACGATGAGAGCGGGCACGACGCCTCCTATTCGTAGACGAGCGCCGTGGCGCCCTCGATTTTCGCGACTTCGACGTGCGTTCCCGGCTCGAGGACCTGATCCTCGAGATACGACCGGGCCGACCATTCCTCGCCGGCGAGGCGCACCCGCCCGCCCTCCGCGTCTACGCGTTGGACGACCGTGGCCTTCGCGCCCACGAGCGCGGCGGTTCCGGTTCGAAGCAGCGGCGGAATCTTGATGTGTGCGCGCGCGATCGGCCGCAGCACGGCGAGGGACGCGACCGTCCCGACGATGAAGACGATCAGCTGCACCGCGGCTCCGAGGCCGCCGAGCGCGACGGCGCCCGCGGCGATCGCAGCTAGTGCAACCGGGCCGAGGAAGAAGAGCCCGGGAGTGAAGATCTCCCCGACCGCGAGCGCGACGGCGAGCACTGCCCAGAGCACCCAGGCGGTCATCTACGCGGAATCGTATCCGGCGCGGGTCGCTCCAGGCCGAGCGCTGCAGGGAGCGCGTACAGATCGGACAGCCGCTCGGGCTCGTCGGGAAACCGGTTCTCGCGGTCGATCAGGAACGCGCGCATGCCGAGCGCGCGAGCGCCTTCCACGTCGTCCTCGGGGGAATCGCCGACCATCGCGGCCTCGTCCGCGCGCACGCCCAGCCGCTCCAGCGCGGAGCGGAAGATCGACTCGTGCGGCTTCGTCCAGCCGTGGTCCCGTGACCCGACAGCGACATCCACGTCGAGCCGATGGTGCGCGACGAAGGCGCTCAGGTCGCGGACGCCGTTTGAGATCAGCCCGATCTTCAACCCGTGCCGGCGCAGCTCCTCGAGCACCGGAAAGACGTCCTCGTACAGGTCGAAGTTGGCCGAGTTCTCCCAGGCGTTCTCGACCTCCTTCGCGCACGCGCGCGTCGCGCGGCCGGTCCCGCCCATGCCCTGGACGATCCGCTCGGTGAACGCGATCCACAGCTCTTCGTCGTGCAGCAGCTGCGGATGGCGCTGGAAGCCCGCGACCGCACGGTCCCGCGCTTCGTCGTAGCGCGCGGGATCGAGCTCGAGGCCGTGCCGCCTTCCGACGCGGACGTAGCTTTCCGCCCCGAGCTCGGGCCCCGGACGGCAAAGCGTGAAGTCGACGTCGAGGAGGACCGCGCGCAGTTCGCTCACGCCGGAGCGGGCCACCGGTACGAGTCGGGCCGGCGGTTCGCGAGCGACGGCAGGCTCGCGCGCACGTCGCGCACGCGGGCCCGATCGACCTCCGCGACGATCACCGTCTGCTCGTCCGGCGCCTGCGCGAGCACGGTTCCCCATGGATCGACGATCAGCGAGCGTCCGTAGCTCGGCCGCCCGGGCATCGGCTCTCCGACCTGTCCGGCCGCGGCGACGTAGCACTGGTTCTCGATCGCGCGGGCGCGCACGAGCACCTCCCAGTGGTCGCGTCCGGTGCGCTCGGTGAAGTTCGCCGGCACCGTGACGAGCTCCGCGCCCTCGAGCGCAAGGATCCGGTACAGCTCGGGGAAGCGCAGGTCGTAGCAGACCGTGAGCCCGACCGGCCAGTCCTCGAGCGTCGCCACGACGGGCTCGTCGCCCGGCTCCTCGGCATCCGACTCCCGGTACCTGACACCGGCCACGTCCACGTCGAACAGGTGAATCTTCCGGTAGACCGCGACGACCGAGCCTTCGGGGTCGAACGCGAGGCTTGTGTTCGAGAGCTTCTCGCGCCCTTCGCGGCGCTCCGTGATCGAGCCGCCGACGAGCGAGATCCCGTGCGTGCGGGCCCAGCGCGCCATCGCCTCGACGGACTCGCCGCCCTCGAGCGGCTCGGCGAGCTCCTCGAGCGCCTCTGCGCCGCCGACTCCGTTCCACTTCTCCGGGAGCACGACGAGGTCGGCGCCGGTCGCCGCGGCGCGCCCGACCAGCCGATCCGCCTGCTCCAGGCTCGCCGCCTTGTCGGGCGCCGCGGTCAGCTGGACGCAAGCCACGCGAATCCGCTCCGGCATCCTGAAAGAATAGCGACGACCTATGGCAACGCTGCTCGCTCCGGCACGCCGTCCGCGCGTCTTCCACGCGCTCGAGCACCGGGACTTCCGCCTCCTGTGGTCTGGCCAGACCGTCTCGCTGATCGGCAACGCCGCCTTCATCACAGCGCTCGGATGGCGGACGTTCACGCTGGCCGGCTCGACGAAGTTCGGCCTCGTCCTCGTCGCGGAGGCGGTCTCGACCCTCGCGACCCTGCTGATCGGCGGAGTCCTCGCCGACCGCTACAGCAGGCGGGGGCTGATGATCATCTCCGACCTGGCGCGCTTCGGCGCGGTCGGCGGGCTCGCGCTGACCGACGCGACCGGTCACCTCACCTTCCCGCTGATCCTGCTGTTCACGACGCTCGTCGGGCTCGGGGACGGCTTCTTCTACCCCGCGTTCGGGGGCATCGTCCCCCTCGTCGTGGATCCCCCTTCCCTCGGCTCGGCGAATGCGCTCCTCGGTGTCTCGCGCTACGGAAGCTTCCTCGTCGGACCGGTGCTCGCCGCCTTCCTGTACCACGCCACGAGCCCGGCGCTGGTGTTCGGGCTCGACTCGGGCTCGTTCGTCGTCTCCGCCTTCCTGCTGTACCTCGCCCGGCCCCGTCTGATCGACGCGGCGGCGCACGAGGGAACGTTCCAGGAGATCCGCGCCGGGGTTCGCTACGTCAGAGGCGTGCCGTGGCTCTGGGTGACGATCGCGATGTTCTCGCTCGTCCTGATGCTGCAGCTCGCGCCCCAACAGGTGCTCCTGCCGAAGCTCGTGAAAGAGCATTTCGGCCGCGGGATCGGCTCGTACGGCGTGCTGACCGCGTTGCTCGGGCTCGGGATGGTGCTCGGAACAGTCCTCTTCGGCCAGCTGAACCCGCGCCGGAACCGGGGGACGCTCTCCTACGTCGTCTGGTGCGCGAACTCGCTCTCGATCATCGGCCTCGTTCTGTCGCCGAGGTATGAGCTGGCGCTTGTCTTCGCGGTGCTCCGCGGCGGGCTGATCGGCTTCGGGACCGCACTCTGGGACACGATGCTGATGGAGCTCGTGCCCGAGAACCTGCTCTCGCGCGTCGTCAGCCTCGACATCTTCGGCTCGTTCGGGCTGATGCCGATCGGCCTCCTTGCGGCAGCGCTGGTCTCCGGCCTCGCGCCGCCGGGTCCGATCATCGCTGTCGGCGCGTCGGTGTCGGCGGTGCTGTTCGCGGTGATGCTGACGCGGCCTTGGCTGCGTACAGTGGATTGAGTGAGGTCGCCCGAGCAGATCCTGCGCGAGAGTCGGACGATCGCGATCGTCGGAGCGTCACCCCGGCCAGATCGCCCGAGCCACGGCGTGATGCGGTACCTGCTCGCCGCGGGCTACCGCGTGATCCCGGTGCGGCCGCGGGACTGCGACGAGGTGCTCGGCGTCCCGTGCGTCACGTCCCTTGCGGAGATCGAGGAGCCGATCGACCTCGTGGACGTGTTCCGCCGGCCCGAGTACACGCCGGACGTCGCGCGGGAGGCGGTCGCAGTGGGCGCAAAGGCGCTGTGGCTGCAGCTCGGGATCGTCTCGCCCGAGGCGCGCAGGATTGCCGAGGACGCTGGCCTCGACTACGTCGAAGACCTGTGCACGGCCGTCGTGCACCGACACATCTGAGGCGCCGACTCGGCGGCGCCGTTTCAGGACATCCGGCCTTGCCGGATGTCCGTCTGCGCTCCCTTACCAGCCTGCTCGAATCGACCACGACGGCGGGACCAGTCGGCTACCCTGTAAGCGCCTCGGGGTGTGGCGCAGCCTGGTAGCGCGCTCCGTTCGGGTCGGAGAGGTC
>DHWI01000168.1:1889-5744 GCA_002413095.1 Thermoleophilia bacterium UBA5186 | reverse complement strand
GCGACGCCGTGATGGCGGTGTTCGGCGCGCCGGTCGCGCACGAGGACGATCCGGAGCGCGCCGTGCGGGCGGCGCTGGCGATCCGCGACTGGGCGCGTGAGGAGAGCAGCATCCAGGTGCGGATTGGCGTCAACACCGGAGAGGCGCTGATCAGTCTCGGCGCACGCCCCACGGCGGGCGAGGGGATGGCCGCGGGGGACGTGGTGAACACCGCTGCTCGGCTGCAGTCGGCAGCTCCGATCAACGGCGTCCTCGTCGGCGAGACGACCTACCGCGCGACCGCCGACGTGATCGAGTACCGCGAGGCCGAGCCTGTCGAGGCGAAAGGGAAGGCGGAGCCGGTGCGGGTGTGGGAAGCGGTCGATCCGCGCTCGCGGGTGGGTACCGAGGCGGTATCCACTCAGGCGCCCCTCGTCGGCCGTCAGCGGGAGATCGACCAGCTTGTCGACGCGTTCGAGCACGCGCGACAGGACCGCGCGACGCTGCTCGTGACGGTCGTCGGCGTCCCAGGGATCGGCAAGAGCCGTCTCGTCGCTGAGCTGTTAGCTCACGTCGAATCGCTCCCCGACTTCGTCTACTGGCGGCACGGCCGCTCGCTCCCGTACGGCGAGGGCGTGACGTTCTGGGCGCTCAGCGAGATGGTGAAAGCGCAGGCGGGAATCCTCGAGAGCGACTCGCCCGAGGAGGTCGAGCGGAAGCTGCACGAGACCGTGGTGCAGAGCGTCGGCGAGTCGGAGCGACGCTGGGTCGCGGCAAAGCTTCGCCCGCTCGTGGGCATCGGCGGAGACGAGGACGCCGGCGGCGAGCGGGACGAGGCATTTTCGGCGTGGCGCAGGTTCTTCGAGTCGCTCGCCGAGCAGCGGCCGCTTGTCATGGTCTTCGAGGATCTCCACTGGGCGGGCGACGAGCTGCTCGATTTCGTCGACGAGCTCCCGGATTGGATCGAGGACATGCCGATGCTGGTTCTGTGCACGGCCAGGCCCGAACTGCTCGACCGGCGCTCCGGATGGGGCGGCGGTAAGCGTAACGCGATCACAATCTCACTGTCGCCGCTGGATGCCGACGATACGGCCCGGCTGATCGCAGCACTGCTCGACCGCT
The DNA here is from genome assembly GCA_002413095.1 of Thermoleophilia bacterium UBA5186. Classification (GTDB taxonomy): domain Bacteria; phylum Actinomycetota; class Thermoleophilia; order Gaiellales; family Gaiellaceae; genus UBA5186. The sequence continues at coordinate 4,643 of DHWI01000168.1, read as the reverse complement.
CCGTCCTGCCGGCAGAGACGCAGGAGGAGCTGCTTGCGCGCGCCGGCGGCAATCCGCTGTACGCCGAGCAGTTCGTGCGGATGCTCTCGGAACGCGGCGAGATCAAAGGCGAGTTGCCGGAAAACGTGCAGGGAATCATCGCCGCGCGACTCGACTCGCTTGCGGATGACGAGAAGCGCTTGCTTCAAGACGCTGCCGTGGTCGGCAAGGTCTTCTGGACTGCTTCGCTGGCAGCCGTCAATGGATCGGAACGCGCCCTCCTCGATCAGCGTCTCCGCTCACTCGTTCGCAAGGAATTCGTCCGCCGCGAACGTCGGGCTTCAGTCGAGGGCGAGTCGGAGTACGCGTTCAACCACGTCCTCGTTCGCGACGTCGCGTATGGGCAGATTCCGCGCGCCGAGCGGGCCGACAAGCACCGGCGAGCGGCCGAATGGATCGAATCGCTCGGGCGAGCCGAGGACCAGGCCGAGTTGCTTGTACACCACTACGTGACCGCGCTCGAGCTCGTGCAAGCGTCCGGGGCGGCGACGCCCGATCTCGCACGGCGCGCACGAACGGCGCTGCGAGCCGCGGGTACACGTGCGCTCGCCCTGGACGCCTATGCGGCTGCAGCCCGATCGTTCGAAGCTGCGGCCGGCCTTGCCGGCGATCCCGATCCCGATCGGCCCCGGGCCCTGCTTCGCCACGGCTTGGCGCTTCACGGGCTAGGAGATGGGCAGCGGTTCGACCTGCTCGAGGAGGCACGATCCGCGTTCGTTGCGGCAGCCGACACCGACGGCGCCGCGGAGGCCGACCTCGCCGTGGCGGAGGCGTGGTTTGGGGCCGGCGAGCGCGACCGATGTTCCGCCTGCTTGGAACGGGCCGCCGAGCTCATCCGCGAGGGCGGGGCGCCGGCGACCAGAGCCTCGGTGCTCGGTCAGATCGCTCGCTTCCAATCGCTCTTCGGCGAGACAGAAGCAGCCATCGATCGTGCGCAGGAGAGTCTTCGCCTGGCCGAGACGCTCGGGCGAGACGACCTCCGCGCGAAGAACCTGATCACGCTCGGAACGGCGCACTTCTATCGCCGCGACTCTGATCCAGAGGCCGCGCTCGCTAACGTTCGAGCTGGTATAGAGCTTGCCACCGCCTGCGGTGAATTTTCACAGCTCCAGCGCGGTTATCTGAACCTGAGCTCGCTCTTGTACTACTCGGGGCAGCTCGTGCAAGCCGACTCGCTCATGCTCGAAGCAGCACATCTGGCGCGGCGCAGGGCCCACGTAATGGGGATCGGCTTCGCCGAGGGCAACATGATCGAACTCGACCTGACGATCGGGAGGTGGGACTCTGCCCAACGCCGTGCACACACGTTCCTCGCGGCATCCGAGCACGAAGGCCACTACGCCGAGCACATCGCACTCATGTCGCTGAGCATGATCGAGCTCGGGCGTGACCAAACCGACCTCGCCCTGCGGGATGCAGGCCACGCGATTACCGCGGGACGGAGAGTGAAGGATCCGCAGGCGCTCATTCCCTCGCTTGCGATGGGGGCGTTTGTACACGCCGAACTGGGCGAGACGGATCGCGCAAGCGCGCTCCTCGACGAGCTCGAGCCGGGTCCGTACATCGCCTCGGTTCCCGCCGCATTCTTTGCTGCCGCGCGACTGGAGATGGCGGAGGAGTTCCGAGCGTCGACCCGCGAGTTCCGGCGCGGGACCCAGTGGGACCGGGCAGGCGATGCCGTCTTGGACGGGCGATGGGCCGACGCGGCCGACGCCTACGACGAGATCGGTGCTCGCCCGTTCGCTGCTCTCGCTGCCCTCCGCGCGGCCGAGACCTACGCCGCCCAGGGAATGCGCATCGATGCGAATGAGCAACTCTCGCGCGCACTGCAGTTCTGGCGGTCGGTCAGCGCGAAGCGCTACATCCGCGAAGGCGAGGCGCTGCTCGCGAAATCCGCATAAGGTCGAGCCGACAGAAGCTCTTCGCCAGGGGCCCGCAAGAGGGGAGCCCGTCTGCGACTAAGAGCTGAGGCCGAAGGTGACGGTCACGACGGCGGTCACGTCCTTCTCGCGCGAGGACGTGTCGTTGATCCCGTAGTCGCTGACGTCGGTCGAGTTGCGCGGCGTGATCTGGAACACGCCCACGTCGGCGCGGCGGGCAGCGCCGAGATGCCCGCCGAGGCCCTCGACCAGCGTCTGCGCGCGGCGCTTCGCGTCAGCGGTCGCCTGCTTGAGCGCCTCGATCCGCGCCTGCCCGAGCTGGGTCGACACGTACTGCAGCGGCTGCGCGGACACCGCGATCCCCTGCGCGAAGAGCGTGCTCACCTTGCCCGCGGCGGATTCCGCCTTGTCGATCTCGCTCGTGGTGACGTTGAACTCCTGCGTCAGCCTGTAAACGGTCACGCGGGCACCGCCCTGCTTCTGGCTCGTCTCCTCGGTGGCGACCGGCGGCTCCTTTGCCTCGAGGCCCGCATTCTTCAGAAACGTGCGCACCTTCTCGGCCTTGGCCACAAGGTCACGCGAGGCCGCGGCCGGGTCGACGTCCGCTGCGCCGATCGACAGGTTCCAGGTGACGAGGTCGGCGGTGATCGGCCGCTTCGCCGAGCCGGTGACGGTGATCGTGTCCCGCGAGCGCTTGACTGCCTTGACCGCGCTGGAGACGAAGAGCGCGCCCAGCACCACCGCAACGGCGAGCGCGAGCAGCCCGAGCAGGAGCTGCGGCAGCGAGTCGACCCGCCGAGTTGCCATCTTCAGGAACCTATGACCGCAGCCGGAC
>DHWI01000168.1:1265-1789 GCA_002413095.1 Thermoleophilia bacterium UBA5186 | reverse complement strand
GCCTCGATCCCGTGCGTGAGCGGCAGCCCACGCCCGATCGCGGCCATCCAGCCGGGCAGGTCGTCGAGTGGAATGTTGACGCCGCAGAAGAGCAGCATCAGGAAGTAGACGAGGTTCGAGATGAAGAAGACGTCGCGCGCACGCAGGCCGATCGAGCCGAGCAGCAGGCCGAAGCTCGTGCAGGACGAGACGGTCACGACGAGTACGAGCGCGAGCGGCGGGATCTGCGACCAGCCGAGATGGAAGTTCAGGAGCAGCAGGCCGACGCCGAACCCGAACGTCGAGACGAACAGTCCGCTCGCGATCTGCGGCAGCGCGCGGCCGAGGAAGAGCGCGAGCCGGTTCGCGGGCGTCGCGAGCAGCGGCGAGAGCGTCTGGAAGTTCCGCTCGTTCGCGATCCCCATCGTCATCCCGAAGATCCCTGCCATCGCACAGATCTGCACGGCGTTGCCGACGACGAAGAACGTGTCGTCCTGCAGCCCGCTGAACCGGCCGAGATAGGCGAAGAAGAGCACCTGGAACAG
>DHWI01000168.1:286-1125 GCA_002413095.1 Thermoleophilia bacterium UBA5186 | reverse complement strand
ACCGCGGCGAGCGCGACGCACATCCCGATCGCGGCGAGCGAGTCGCCCCCGAGCGCCGAGTGCCGGATCGCCCGCATCCCCCAGTACGGCGCAAGCAGCCACGCGATCGGCGTTACCCAAACGGGCAGCAGCGCGAGCGGCACGAGCAGCCCGGTCACGAGCCAGACCGGGTACTCGAGCAGGTTCTGGAAGGCGCTCGCCTGCCGGTAGAGGATGAACGTCGAGGCCATGACCAGGCCGAGCAGCCCGAGTCCGAGCAGGGTCGTCGGGAGCGCGAGGGCGAACAGCCAGGGGTGGGCGAAGTGGAGCGGGACGCCGAAGAAGACCCGTCCCCAGAAGAGCGTGGCCGCGATCGAGTAGAGGCCGATCGAGGCCGCCGAGATCGTGATCGGGATCATCACGAGGAGGAACGGCGCCGGCGCGGCGATCGTCAGCTCGAGCGTCCCCTGCCAGCGCTGCCACTGGATCGCCCCGCCCGCGCCGAAGAGCGTCGACGACCAAACGCCCATCAGTCCGGCGCCGAGTGCAACGTAGAGCAGCGTTCCCGGCCGGGCGCCCGCCTCGAACATGAAGAAGGCGATCGTCGCGAAGATCACCGGCTGGATCGTCGAGGTCAGGACGAAGAAGCCCGAGGCGGTCAGCCCCTTGACGTGGAAGAGCCAACCGAGCCCAAGTAGCCGCAGCGTGCTCATGCCGCCAGTTTGCCTGGTCGGATCCGTGCGCCAAGGCGGGCGCGCCAGCTCGCGTCATACTCCAGGCCGTGGGCTGGGTCAAGAGCTTCAAGGAGGGCTACCGGGACGCGGAGATTCCCGACCCGACAGTCCCGACCGGGCGCCTGG
>DHWI01000168.1:0-161 GCA_002413095.1 Thermoleophilia bacterium UBA5186 | reverse complement strand
GGACAGGAGTTCCTCAAGAGCCAGGGCTGGGAGGGCGATCAGCCTCACGTCGCCGACGCTCTCATGGCCGAGGCCTTTCAGTTGCTCGAGCACCGATCCCTGATCGCCCTCCACTTCGCGGAGGGAGGCTCGACCGTTCACTTGCACTGGTACATCACGCG
>DHWI01000075.1:9646-11681 GCA_002413095.1 Thermoleophilia bacterium UBA5186 | reverse complement strand
CTGCAGAACGCCGCTTCGATCGCGAAGAACATCCTCACGACCGAGGCGATCGTCGCCGACGCCCCCGAGAAGCAGGGCGCGGGCATGGGCATGCCCGGCGGCATGGGCGATATGGGCGGAATGATGTGAGCCAACCAAAGTCGCGCCCTTCGGGCGCTCAACTTTGGTTGGTGAGAGGGCCGGCATCGCCGGCCCTCTTATTGGTCCACGAATGAAACGGAGGCCGGCGAAGCCGGCCTCCTCCTAAAGGGCTAAAGGTCGGGCGTTCTGCGGCCGATACTCGTGGCGATCCACCCCCCTCCCCACCCCTGGCGAAACGGCTCCTTTCGGGGCCGTTTCGCTGTTCAGAAGCTGTAACGCTCTTCTTTCCAGTAGTCGGCGTCGTTGTGGTAGCCGTAGCGCTCCCAGAAGCCTGGCTGGTCTGCGGGGAGCAGTTCGATTCCGCGCAGCCACTTGGCGCTCTTCCAGAAGTACTTCTTCGGGATCACGAGGCGGAGCGGCCAGCCGTGCTCGGGGGTCAGGGGTTCGCCGTCGGTGTGGGTTGCGAGCAGGGCGTTCTCGTCCTCGAGGTATTCGACCGGGACGTTCGAGGTGAAGCCTTGCTCGGCGTGCGCGACGACGAAGCGGGCGCTCGGCTTCGGGCGCACCAGCTTCGCGAGGTCGCGCCAGTGGACGCCGGCGAACTGTGCGTCGAAACGGCTCCAGCGCGTGACGCAATGGATGTCCTGCGTGCTCTCCGTCCGCGGCAGCGCGGTGAACTCGGCCCAGCTGAGCCGCAGCGGCTCCTCGACCTCGCCGAAGACGGTGAAGTCCCACGTGGCGAGATCCGTGTTCGGGACGTCGCCCGCGTGCAGCACCGGCCATTTTTCGGTCAGGTACTGACCCGGCGGCAGGCGCGACGGGTCGAGCCCTCGCTCGAGGAGCTTCTGCTCGGCTTTCCCTCTGAACATGGGCACGCTGCCTAGACTAGATTCGGTGAGCTCCGTTACGTCGGTGAGAGTCGCGAGGCGCCCGCGTGCGTTCGTGCGCGTGAGCGGGCCCGACGCTGCCGACTACCTGAACCGGATGCTCTCGAATGACGTGCTCGCGCTGGGGCCTGGAGGTGCCTGCGATGCGCTGCTGCTCACCGCGAAGGCGCGCATCATCGCCCCCTTGCGCGTGCTGAGGCGCGGTGGCGACGACTTCCTGCTGGCGACGGAGCCCGAGCTCGGCGAGCGCGTTCTCGCCGAGCTGCTTCGCTTCCGCTTCGCGGCCAAGGCCGAGATCGAGCCGGAGGAGCACCAGGCTTGGCTCGTCCTCGGCGGCGACGAGGTGCTCGACGCGCGCCCCGAGGGCGCCGAGGTCGGCGACGACGAGGTCGAGCGCTGGCGGATCGAGGCGGGCATCCCGCGCTGGGGGCGCGAGCTCGACGAGACGATCCTCCCCGCGGAGGCGGGCCTCACCGAGACCCATGTGAGCTTCACGAAGGGCTGCTACCCGGGCCAGGAGCCGATCGCACGACAGCACCACCGCGGCAAGGTCAACCGGAGGCTGCGGGTGCTCGAGGTCGAGGCGGCCGAGCCGGGCGACGAGATCCATCTCGGCGAGAAGACCGTCGGCCGGATCACCAGCGCCGTGCCTGGGCGAGCGCTCGGCTACGTCCGCGTCGAGGTCCCGGACGACGCGGCGCTGGACGTCGGCGGCGCAGCGGCACGGCTACACTGACTCGCCCCAGGCGCCCGTAGCTCAGGGGATAGAGCGCTGCCCTGCGGAGGCAGAGGTCGCACGTTCGAATCGTGCCGGGCGCATCGTCCCCGGAGAAAATTTCGCCGCTTTCGCGGCTCGATTTTCTCCGGTACTCGCAACCTCGCCGCAGTGAGCAGTGACGGGCGGAGCCCGCCACTGCGGCATCCTAAGTCCGGGCGATCGTGTCGACGAAGGGGAGCCGCGCAATCAGTCGGCCCGTGCCTCCTGCAGCGGCACGGAGCCAGATGGACGTGACGCCGCTCTCGCGGCGAACGCAGGGCCGTCCTTGTCCAGGCGGCGGACAGTCGAC
>DHWI01000075.1:9163-9556 GCA_002413095.1 Thermoleophilia bacterium UBA5186 | reverse complement strand
AGCGAAGCGTGCAACCGTTTGCGCGCGGCCTGCGAGGTTGGCGATGACGAGGAAACTCGCCTTTGGACTCAGGAAGCGCTCGAATGCGATGCGGTCACCGGCGATCCGGATGCGGGTAGTCGTGCCACGGAGGGCCAAAACACGGGGGCGCGGCGCCGACGGCGAGAACCATTCGATGGTCGTCGGGCCCGCTCGCGCGAACTCGACCGGGCGGTAGGCGACGGCCAGCTTTCCGTCCGGCTGGAGATCGAAGCCGAGATCCACGTCGAGGCCCGCCCCGGGACCGATGCGCGCGCGGTACGCGACCCGGCGAGCGCGTCGGTCATAGACGACGACTTCGCTTCTGTCGCTCCAGGCAACGAACTGCCCTGCGATCGCGACGTCGCGACAGCA
>DHWI01000075.1:8613-9007 GCA_002413095.1 Thermoleophilia bacterium UBA5186 | reverse complement strand
TGCAGCGGACCGACGAGGGCATCTTCCACCTGGGGACAGACGACGTTGGGCTGCGGGGCGCAGCCGGGGTACGTGCGCTCGAACGCGAGAAGTGTGCGGGAGGCAGCGAGCGGTCGCGTCAAGGCGAGGGAGTCGCTGCTGTAGAGAACGCGCTCTCCTCGCTGGCGTGTCCACTGGCGGAGCGAGCCGGTTCCGCCGCCCTCCTCGCTCCACACGACTGCGGCGCCGGCGAAGACGGGCCCTTGCCACAGCACCCGCGATGAATCTGCGCCGGTAGCTGCCTCGCGGCTCGAGGACGCGCACAGGAGAGCGGCAGCCCCAAGGACGATCGCGGTGCGCGAGATCATCATCTGTTCATAACGTCACCGCGGGCATCTAGTTAGACGGGCGGTGG
>DHWI01000075.1:6022-8487 GCA_002413095.1 Thermoleophilia bacterium UBA5186 | reverse complement strand
CTCTCGTTCCTGCTCGCGATCCTGCGGGGCGGGAGCACGAACGCTTCCGTCATCACGGGGAGGAACGCATGAAGTTGCGCAAGGCTCTGGTGCTGCTCGGCGTCGCCGGCTTGCTGGTCGTGCCGAGTGCGCTCGGCGCCGTCACCGCCACCGGCAGCGTCGTCGCATCGGCAAACGGCGGAGCTCATTGGACGATCCCGCTGCCGAACGCATTCGACGTCGTGGTCGGGAACGATCTCGAGTTCAACGCCCGCAAATACGACGACGGAAGCGTCAGCGGTCACTTCAACTACCACCAGACGGTGGAAGGCGTGACGGTCAAGTTCGTCGGCACCGTGACGTGCATGAACGTCTACGGGAACCGCGCCAAGATAGGCGGAGTGATCACGAAGAGCACTGATCCGACGATCTCCGAAGGGACGTTCGGCTGGTTCCAGGTCTTCGACAACGGCGAAGGAGCCGGCGCGCCACCCGATCAGTCGAGCCTCATGGGGTTCGGAGACGAGGGTGCGAACGAAACGTTCTGCAACAGCCCGAACCTGCCCCGCTTCGGACCCTGGGACATCCAGGGAAACATCCAGGTCGGCCAGTAGGGCCACGCTTGCCAGCCGCGCCGCCCGCGACCGCTCGACACACTCTTCGGCCCCCCTACGAGAGATGTGCCGAGCGGTAGCGGCCCGGCGTGACGCCCATCTGTCGCTTGAACGCGCGCGTGAAATGACTCTGGTCTGCGAACCCCGCCTCGTGCGCCAGTGCGCAAAGCTCGGTCCCCGACAGGAGCAGCTGCCCCGCCGCCCAGTCGATCCGCACCCTACGGGCATAGGCGCCGAGCGACTCGCCCTGATGGGCGCGAAACTCCCGGGCGAGCTCGTGCGCGTCGACTCCGAGCGCGGTGGCGATCTCGGCGACGGAAGGGAGTTGAGTCGGATGCGCGTGGAGATACTCGCGTGCGCCGACGATCCACCCCGGCGACGCGGACCGAATCGAGCGGCGCGCGACCGCGATCAGCTCGAGCGCCAGCCCTTCGACCGCCAAAGGCGTGAAGGCGTCGGGACGCTCGAGCTCACGGCCCAGCCGGGCGGCGAGGATCGTCGCGGTCCAGTCGCGGCGCCAGTCGACCGGCAGGTCGTCGGACGTCTCGGCGACGATGATCCGCGCGCCGGCACGGCCGAACTCGTCGGTGTGCGGCTCCTCCGGCGGCATTGTCACGAGCGTCCCGACGCCGGCGCTTCCGGCGACGCGCGTGAACGACTTCTCGACGGCGCCGTGAACGACGACCGCGACGCACGAGTGCGGGTGCGCGTGCCGCGCCAGCCTGCAGCCGGGCCCGAACAGCACGTCGCTGACCACGAAGCGGCCGGCCGAGATCGAGGCATGGCGAACGGTGTCGGTCGCAACGCTGAGCCGAGCTACCCCGTCCATGTCCGTTAGAGACGGCGGGGGCAGCCGGGGGTTAGGTGAGCGATAGCCTGAACCAGTTCGTAGCGCAGGAGATCCTGCGTCGGCCGACGAACGTGCAGCGGTGGCGCAAGCGCCCGACACACTGACGTTCAAGAGGCATCGGGACCAGCAGGGTCGGCGGGGCTTCGTGTGGCTCCGCCGCGCGCTGCTCGCGCTTCTCGCCCTGGTCCTCGTCCTGGCGCTTCTCGACCTGTTCGGCCAGCGCCCGACGACATCCACCGCAGCGACTCCGAGCGCGCGGCTGCAGGTCTACGCGCCGACCCACGCACGAAGCGGACTCGTCTACGCGGCGCGCTTCCGCGTCGACGCGTTTCGGGAGCTGAAGGACGCCACGCTGGTCCTGGCCCCCGGGTGGGCCGACGCGTACACGGTGAACGGCGCCGCGCCGCAGCCCTTGACGCAGGCTTCACGCAACGGCTCGCTCTCGTTCGGCTTCGGACACGTCCCCGCAGGACAGCACCTGACCTTCTGGCTCTCGCTCCAGGTCAATCCGACGAACGTGGGGCGGCATCTGCAGACCGTCCGGCTCTATGACGGCAACGCCCTCCTCGCGACTATCCCCCGCCACATAACAGTCTTCCCCTAGCCATGGACATCGTCCTCAGAGCAGCGTTCGCGTACGTCTTCATCCTCTTCCTGATGCGCGTCGTCGGACGGCGCGAGCTCTCGTCGATGGAGCCCTCCGACCTGATCTTGCTAGTCGTGATGGGCGATCTCATCCAGAACGGCGTCACGCAGTCGGACTACTCCGTGACCGGCGTCGTCCTCGCCACCTCCACGTTCGGCCTGCTTGCTGTCCTGACCTCGTACACCGTCTTCCGCTCACGCCGGGCCAAGCTGATCATCGAAGGCGAGCCGGTGATCCTCGTCCAGAACGGGGAAGCGATTGACCGCAACCTAAAAGGGGAACGGCTCACGCTCGACGACGTGATGGAGGAGGCGCGCGCACAGCAGGTCGACTCGCTCGACCAGGTCAAATGGGCAGTTCTCGAATCCAACGGCTC
>DHWI01000075.1:5581-5921 GCA_002413095.1 Thermoleophilia bacterium UBA5186 | reverse complement strand
GCACGCGCTGAAGCAGGATTCGAAGACGATCTCCTCGCTCGCGACCGAGGGTGGGCTGCTCGCGGGGAGGGTCTCGAAAGGCGAGAGCACTGGGTCGTACACGCGAATCCAGTCCGCCAATCTCGGGACGCTTGCGGCGAACTTCGCCGACTCGCTCGGCAGGCGGAAGACGTCGCCGGGGATCCAGTTCAAGGTCAGGACGGCCGCCAACGTCGCCGCACGGGTCGCCGAGCAGTTCAGGGCCCTCCGTGACCATCCCACTGACCGGACCGTCGCGCGCTCGGTCCAGCACGCGCTCGGGCCACTCGCCGACCGAGCGGACAAGTTGGCCAAATGAACA
>DHWI01000075.1:2964-5492 GCA_002413095.1 Thermoleophilia bacterium UBA5186 | reverse complement strand
CATCGGCGACCTCGTCTTCAACGTCGCGGCCGGTGCGACGTTCGGCTACCAACTCCTCTGGGTCATCGTGATCGGCGTGATCGGGATCATCACGTACTCCGAGATGTGCGGGCGCGTCTCGGCCGTGTCCGGAAAGGCCGTGTTCGACGCAGTGCGCGAGCGCACCGGATTCAAGGCCGGCCTGATCACGCTGATCGCGGCGGAGATCGTCAACGCGATGACGCTGACCGCCGAGGTCGGGGGCGTCGCGATCTGTCTCCAGCTCCTCTCCGGACTGCCCTACCGCTTGCTGATCGTTCTCGCGACGATCGTCGTCGGGATCGTCGTGTGGGTCATGAACTTCAACTGGATCGAGCGGATCTTCGGCTACGGCGGCCTGTGCCTGCTCGTCTTCGCGGTCGCGGCGGTGAAGCTCCATCCCGACTGGGGCGCCGTCGGCCACGGCTTCGTCCCCCACATCGCCACCGGCAACAAGCTCCTCTTCGCCTACTTCGCGATCGGCCTGCTCGGCGCGGCGATGACGCCGTATGAGGTCTACTTCTACTCATCGGGCGCGGTCGAGGAAGGCTGGACGGCCAAGGATCTCGGCCTGAACAGGATGAACGCCATCGTCGGCTACGCCCTCGGCGGCTTCCTCTCGTTCGCCCTGATGATCGTCGGCGGCGCGCTCTTCCTCGGCAAAGGGATCCAGCCGGAGACGCTCGGCACGATCGCGCTGGGCGCAGGGATACCGCTCGGTGAGATCGGGCTGATCCTCGCCATCGTGGGGATGCTGTTCGCAGTTGCCGGGGCGTCGATCGACACGCTCTTCTCGGGCGCCTACGACCTGGCGCAGTTCTGCGGTTTCGAGTGGGGCCGACACAAGTCGCCGGCGGGCGCGCCGCGGTTCACGCTTTCGTGGATCGTGCTGCTCATCCTGGCGATGCTCGCGGTGATGACAGGCGTCGACGCGGTCAAGCTGACCGAGTTCGCAGTCATCTTTTCGGTCGTCGCGCTGCCGCTCACCTACCTGCCGATCCTGCTCGTCGCGAACGACAAGGCGTACATGAAGGAATACGTGAACGGGCGGCTCGCGAACGTTGTCGGCATCCTCTACCTCGTGATCATCATGATCGTCGCGCTGACCGCGATTCCGCTGATGCTCCTCACGAACCTGGGTCAGGGATGAGCNNCTGGATCACCAGCTGCTCGACAAGGACGGACGGCGATGCGGCAACGTGGACGACCTCGCGATCGAAGGCGGGCCGGGCGAGCCTGCCGAAGTCGTCGCGATCCTCGTCGGACCGGATGTCTGGCGGGAGCGGGCCGGTTGGATCGGACGCGTCGCTGCGTGGGTTGCCCGCGGCGGGCGCGTTCGTATTCCCTGGAGCGAGGTCGCTGAGGTCGGGTCGCACGTGAAGCTGAAGAAGACGGCGGCCGAATACGGGCTCGGCGGCGGCGACGATCGACTGCGTCCGTACATCGAGAAGATTCCGGGATCGCACCGATGAGGACGCTCTCATCACTGGTGAGACGGCAGGTTGTGACCGAGGGCGGCCGCAAGCTCGGAAAGTGCTACGACATCCGGGCGGAGCTGACCCAGTCGTCGCTGAAGGTGACAGGTCTCTGCGTCGGCGGAGGCGGCTGGTTGGAGCACCTGGGGCGGCGCGAGGAGCGCACCCGTGGCCGTGATCCGGTCCCGTGGGAAGCCGTCGTCCGCATCGAAGGCGACCGGATCGTCGTCCACGACATTCAGTGACGCTCTACCTCACGGAGGGCGAGGTCGAGTCACTCGTCACGACCGAGGACGCGCTCGCCGCGGTTCAGGGCTCGCTCGAGCGTCAGGCCGTGGGCGTGCTCCAGCTCGAGCCGAGGCGCAGGATCGAGCTCGAGGACGGCGTGTTCGCGCTCATGGCCGCCGCCGACGCGGGGCTCGGGCTTGCCGGCCTCAAGGCGTACACGTGGCTCCCGGGCGGGACGCCGTTCGTCGTCTGTCTCTTCTCCACCGAGAAGCCAGGGCTCGTCGCGGTGATCGAGGCAGACAAGCTCGGCCAGCTGCGGACGGGAGCGGCGAGCGGCGTCGCGGCCCGCTATCTCGCACGGCCGGAGGCGCGCAGCCTCGGGATGATCGGCTGCGGCTGGCAGGCGGAGAGCCAGGTCGCGTCGATCCGCGCGGCGGTTCCCTCGATCGATCGCGTCGTCGCGTACTGCCGAAACGAGAAACGGCTCAAGGCGTTCTGCAAGAAAGTCGGGGCCGAGCCGGGCGAGAGTCATCGCGACGCGGGGGAACTGGACATCGTCGTCACGGCGACGACGTCGAAGGATCCCGTGCTGCGCGGGGAGTGGCTGCGACCCGGGGCGCTCGTCTGCGCAGTCGGCGCGAACGATCCGAGCCGCCGCGAGCTCGACAACGTCGTGCTCGAGCGCGCGAGCTTCGTCTGCTGCGACTCGCGCGAGCAGTCGCGGCTCGAGTCGGGCGACCTGATCGAGCCTGTCGAGCGCGGCGTCCTCGACTGGCTCGAGGTGCACGAGCTGCACGAGGTCGTCTC
>DHWI01000075.1:2452-2781 GCA_002413095.1 Thermoleophilia bacterium UBA5186 | reverse complement strand
TCTGGAACAGATCTCTCAGCGCCACGCGAGGGCGATTGTATCCTTGGGTTGATGCGGCGGAAGCAGTCCGGCCGGTTCGCAGAGCGGGTCGTCACCGGGGTCGACGACCTCGGAGCCGAGGAGCGGATCGTGATCTGGATCGAGCGGCGGCCGGGCGCTGTCTGGGCGGTCGGACGAGCGGTCAATCCGCAGCATCGCCCGAGCGACGAGCCGAGGCGCGACGACTGGATCTTCGAGGGCTACGAGCTGGAAGACGCCCTCGAGCAGGCCAACGCGTGCCTCGAGGACGACGTGCGCGTCCTCGAGGAGGACGGGCGGGACGGGTCCGG
>DHWI01000075.1:256-2258 GCA_002413095.1 Thermoleophilia bacterium UBA5186 | reverse complement strand
GTGGGGAAGCCGAGCGCGCGGTCGATCCGTGTTTCCAGCTCCTCGGAGAGCACGTGCTCCAGCTTGTCGGCCTCGGCGTGGACGTCCTTCACGTCGACCCCGAGCGTCTCGGCGAGATAGAGCTCCAGCAGTCGATGGTGGCGGATCACCTCGAGNNCTGAGCGCGGCGAGCTTCTTGACCATCGCGCTCGCGGAGGCGGGCGCGACGCCCTGTGCTGCGGCCAGCGCGCTCGTCGACACGGCCCCCCCTGTCAGCTCGAGCTTGTAGATCTGCTTGAGGTAATCCTGGATCGCGTCGGTCAGCGCCGGCTTGGCCATCTGGCCAAGAGTGTAGGCGGCGCGACGCTCGAAACGAGTCTGTAGCCTCGGGGCCCATGCTGATCCGTTTGGGTCATAGCCCCGATCCTGATGACGTGGTCATGTTCTGGGCCCTTGCCGCAAATGAGATCGACACCCGCGGCTTCGAGTTCGAGCACGTCCTGAGCGACATCGCCACGCTCAACGACTGGGCGCGCGAGGGGCGCCTCGAGGTCACCGCGATCTCCCTGCACACCTATCCGCTTGTCCAGGATCGATACGTGCTGCTTCCGCACGGCGCCTCGATGGGCTCGGGCTACGGGCCGGTCGTCGTCTCCCGTGAGCCGATGGGAATCGAGGAGCTGCGCAACGTCGAGATCGCGATTCCGAGCAAGACGACGACGGCTTTTCTCGTCCTCAAGATGATCATGGGCGGCGAGTTCGACTGCCGCGAGGTCCCGTACGAACAGGTGCTGGACGAGGTGTCCTCCGGCCGTGCCGATGCTGGACTCGTGATCCGGGAAGGACAGCTGCTCTATGAGTCGCAGGGGCTGCAGAAGGTGGTCGACCTCGGCGAGTGGTGGCTGCTCGAGACGGGACTGCCGCTGCCGCTCGGCGTGAACGTGGCGCGGCGTGATCTCGGCGAGGAGACGCTGCACGAGCTGTCCGAGGTGCTGAGCGAGTCGATCCAGGCCGGGCTCGCGAACCGGCACGAGGCGCTTCGGTACGCGATGCAGTCTCGGAACGGGCTCGACGACCGCCTGGCTGACCGCTTCGTCGGGATGTACGTGAACGAGTTGACGTGCGACTACGGAGAAGAGGGGCGCGACGCCGTTCGCGAGCTCTTCAGTCGTGCGGAGGCAGCCGGGGCGTACGGCGCTGCGGTGCGGGTCGAGTTCGTTGCGTAGGTGAGCCGGGCCGTCGTCCTCGCGGCGGTTCGGACGCCCGTCGGGCGTTATGGCGGCGCGCTCTCCGGCGTGCGGCCCGACGATCTCGCGGCGATCGCGATCGCCGCCGCGGTCGAGCGCTCCGGCGTCGAGGCCGGCGAGATCGAGGACGTCTACTTCGGCTGTGCGAACCAGGCCGGAGAGGACAACCGCAACGTCGCGAGGATGGCGGCGCTGCTCGCCGGGCTTCCGGACTCCGTGGGCGGCGTGACCGTGAACCGGCTCTGCGCTTCCGGCCTCTCCGCGGTCGTTGCGGCGTGTCACGCAGTCGCCGCGGGCGACGGCGACCTGTTCGTCGCCGGCGGCGTCGAGTCGATGAGCCGCGCGCCGTTGGTCTACGCGAAGCCGGACAAGGCCTTCCCGCGCGGGAACGCGACCGCGTACGACACGACGCTCGGCTGGCGGTTCCCGAACCCGCGCATGGAGGAGCTGTTCCCGCTCGAGTCGATGGGCGAGACCGGCGAGAACGTCGCCGAGCGTTGGGGCGTGTCGCGCGAGGACCAGGATGCGTTCGCGCTGCGCTCCCAGCAGCGCTGGGCGGAGGCCGACGCGGAGGGCCGGTTCGCCGCCCAGCTCGTCCCCGTTGAGGGCCTGGAACGCGACGAGCATCCGCGGCCCGACACGACCGCGCAGAAGCTCGCGGCGCTCAAGCCCGCATTCCGGAAGGACGGAAGCGTCACCGCCGGGAACTCGAGCGGCCTCAACGACGGGGCGGCCGCGCTCGTGATCGCGAGCGAGGAGCGCGCGCGCGAGCTCGG
>DHWI01000075.1:0-133 GCA_002413095.1 Thermoleophilia bacterium UBA5186 | reverse complement strand
TCGACGAGGAGAAGGTGAACGTGAACGGCGGCGCGATCGCGCTAGGTCATCCGCTCGGGATGAGTGGCGCGCGCCTCGTCGTCTCGCTGCTGCACGAGCTGCGCCGGCGCGGCGGACGGTACGGTCTCGCGAC
>DHWI01000080.1 GCA_002413095.1 Thermoleophilia bacterium UBA5186 | reverse complement strand
CAGAACATGTTCCTCGGCCGCGAGATCCGCGATTTTCTGAATCGCCTCCGTGAGGCGCCCATGGAGCAGCGCACCGTGGAGACCCTGAGCTCGCTCTCCGTGACGACGATCAGCTCGGTCCGGCACCCCGTCGCGACGCTCTCGGGCGGTCAGCGGCAGTCGATCGCGGTGGCACGTGCGGTGCTCTGGAACTCCCGCATCGTCATCCTCGACGAGCCGACGGCGGCGCTCGGCGTGGCCCAGACCAGGCAGGTGCTCGAGCTGGTGAAACGCCTCGCCGCGCAGGGGCTCGCGGTCGTGCTCGTCTCGCACAACCTTCACGACGTCTTCGAGGTCGCCAACCGCATCACCGTCCTGCGGCTCGGGCGAGTGGTGGGGGTCTACGAGCGCGCCGAGACGACCCAGCAGGAGATCGTCGGCGCGATTACGTCCGGCGTCCCGGAGCCGGCAGCCGCCGGATGAGCGACGCGGCGCCACTCGAGGTCAAGATCGAAGCCGAGCCTGAGGGCGACGAGGGGCTCGGCACGGCGGTGCGCCGCCGCATCGACGCGCTGAAGGCCGGCGACGTGGGCTCGCTGCCGGTGATCGTCGGGATGATCCTGATCACGATCTTCTTCACGGCGAAGACGAACGTGTTCTTCACCGCAGTCAACTTCGACAACCTGATCCCGCAGATGGCCCAGGTCACGGTGATGGCGATGGGCGTGGTCTTCGTGCTCCTGATCGGCGAGATCGACCTGTCGATCGGGTACCTCAGCGGCCTCGCCGCCGTCGTCGTCGCGGAGCTGCAGCTGTCGGGCTCGAGCCACGCGTATCCGTGGTACATCGCAATCGGCGGGGCAATCCTCGTCGGAGCCGTGATCGGTGCGGTGCAGGGATCGATCGTCGCCTTCCTCGGCGTGCCGTCGTTCGTCGTCACGCTCGCAGGGCTGCTGGCCTGGAACGGNNTTCTTCCCCAAGTGGGTCGGGTGGGCCGGCGCTGCCGCGGTAACGTTCGGATACCTCGCAATCGCGGTCGGCGGCTACGTCTCGCGGCGACGCTCCGGGCTGCGAGGGGGCAATCTCTGGCTGATCGCGCTGCGGGTCTTGTTCCTCTCCGCCACGGCCTGGATCGTCGCCGCAATCTGCAACCACGCGCGCGGGGTACCGTTCGCAGGCGTGCTGATCATCGTTCTGCTCGTCTTCTGGACGTTCATCGCGCAGCGGACGACGTTCGGGCGGCACGTCTACGCGGTCGGCGGCAACGCCGAAGCGGCCCGGCGCGCGGGGATCAACGTCAGGTTCATCCGGGTCACGGTGTTCACGATCTCGGGCGCCATGGCCGCCGTCGGCGGGATCATCGCCGCCGCACGGTTGCAGTCGGTCGACCTCACCGCCGGCTCGGGCACGATCCTCCTGGACGCAATCTCCGCCGCGGTGATCGGCGGCACGAGCCTCTTTGGGGGCCGCGGTTTCGTGAAGGCCGCGCTGCTCGGGGCGCTCGTCACGCAGACGATCCAGAATGGCATCGATCTGGTCGGCTACAGCGACGCCGTCAAGGACGTGGTCACCGCGGTGATCCTGCTGGCCGCGGTCACGCTCGACACGCTGTCGAAGAACAGGCTCGCGCGCTCGGGTCGCTGAGACGTCCACAGGCCGGTGCCGCGTGATCGCGAAGTCGGTCTGAGAATTCGCGCCGATGCGCGCTGAGCAACTGACGGACCCTTCGCCCGCATCGCGGCGGCGGCGCCGTCTACGCCATCGGCCGCGGGTTCGCGCTCGAGCAGCCGGACGGCACGATCGGTCGGCTCGGCGATCTCTGACCCGACGAGGGCATCCGGATGAACGAAGGCGCTGCCGATCCCGACGGCCGCTTCTACCCGGCGACGAGCCGCGGGCGGGATCGCTGTTCCGGGCGGCGCCTGGAGTGAGGGGTCTGTCCGTCCGGGAATTCGGAGGGTGAAGCCTTTCCGAGCACGCGACCCTCGCTGTGTCGGAGCTCAGGTCACGGCGTCGTAGAGCCGCCGCTGCCGCTCGCGTGCGGCGCGGTGAGCCTCGAAGCGCTCGGGGCATGGCTGGACGACGTCCGCGAGCGGAGCAGCCGGCGGCGCAGCCTCGCCGAGCCGGGCGAGCGTCTCGACAGCTGCGCCGCGCAGCGACGCCTCGGGAACGGCGGAGCGCGTCAGCGGCCGCTCGAGCACGTTGGCGAGGATCTGCACCCATTCGTCGTCCCCGACAGCTCCGCCGGTCGCGACGACCTCTTCGACCTCGGGCATCAGGTCGGCGACCTCGGCGAAGCGGTACCCGACTCCCTCGTACGCGGCCTGGCGCAGGTCGAGCGCGGTCGTCGAGAGCGTCAGCCCGTGGATCGCTCCGCGTGCGCGCGTGCTCCAGCCCGGGCTGCGCTCGCCGCCGAGCAGCGTCAGGAAGGTCAAGCCGTGGCCGTCGGGCGGCCGCTCGGCGAGATTCCCCTCGGTGGGCTTCAGCGTGTCGTCGAGCCAGCCGTGTAGGTTGCCCCCGTCCGACAGCGCGCCGCCCTCCAGCACGCGCCGCGCGTCCACGCGGTAGAGGAAGAGACCCGTTCGCGGCGCGAGCTCGTCGCTCTCGTACAGCGTCCGGAAGGCGCCCGACGTCCCGATCATCAGCGCGGCCCGGTCGCGGCCAAGGCAGCCGGCGCCGACGTTCGAGCAGACACCGTCGAGGAGCGCCGGATACCACCCGTCGACGGGATCGTCGCCGATCCGCGGCAGGCGGGACTCGTCGAGACCGAGGACGTCCAGAAGCTCCTCATCCCAGCGCGCCGCCGCCAGGTTGAGGAGGCCGGTCGCCGAGGCCTGAGAGAGGCTGATCGCCGGCTCCCGCTCGGGGACGAGCTCCTGGAAGCCCACGAACCGCTCGGCCACGATCCCTTCCTCGGCGAGCCAGGCGAGCTTCGCGGGCCAGTAGCTCGGATGGACGTAGCAGCCGGTCCGCCGGTGCACCTCGTCCGGGTCCACGCGCGCGAGCAGGCGCTCGGCGGCGGCGGCCGAGCGCACGTCACGCCAGTCGAGGATCGGCGTGACGGGACGGCTGTCGGCGCCGAGACCGACGAGGCTGTGGCCGAAGCACGAGCTGCCGACTGTGTCCGCATCGCCGGCCTCCGCGGCGACCTTGCGGACGAGCTCGACGAGGCGAAGGGCGTCCCGCTCCCCCTCGTACTTCGCTTGCACCAGCTCAGCCACCGGCTCGGCGCGCTCGTCGAAGAGCTGCGCCCGCGCCGAGGACGAGCCGACGTCGATCGCGAGCACGCGCGCCACACCGGGACCGTAGCCGCAGTCTTCCGTAGAGGGAACGTGGCCGCGGGCCTTGGGATTAAAGTCCGAACTGAACCGCTGTGGGCGGTTAAGAATCAGGTGTGAATGCGCGAGTGCTCAGAAGTCGTTCAGGCCCGCTGCGGCAAGATGGACGCGTGAGCCAAGCCGCTCCACGGATCCTGATCTTCACCGCGAGCGTGGGTGAGGGCCACGACCGGCCCGCGCGCACGCTCGCCGCGCAGCTGCGCGAGGAGTGCCCGGGCGTCGAGATCGTGACCGAAGACGGGCTCGCGGCGATGGGATGGCTCGTCAGCACGATCGGCGAGTCGGCTCCCGGCATCGTCTTCTACAGGTTCCAGTGGCTCTGGGATCTCGGTTTCTGGTTCTTTGCGGGATTCGGGCCCACGCGCCGTGGGACGCAGGCGCTGCTCGAGCGCGTCGGCGGCACGCGCCTGCTGCGTCTGATCGAGCGCACACAGCCCGACGCGATCGTCTCGGTGTATCCCGCGACCACCGAGGTGCTGGCGCGGCTGCGGCGCAAAGGCCGGATCGGCGCTCCTGTCCTGGCCGCGATCACGGATCTCTCGGCGCTGCGCTACTGGGCGGCCCCAGGAGCCGACGTGCACCTCCTCACGCATCCCGAGTCGGCGGAGGAGGTGCGCGAGATCACGGGTGACGCGACGGTCGTCCAGGCGGTGCACGGCCTGACGGGGCCGGAGTTCGCCCGCCCGCGCAGCCGGAACGAGGGGCGCGCAGCGCTCGGTTTGTCGACCGACGGGAAGATCGTGCTCGTCTCCGGCGGCGGTTGGGGCGTCGGCGACGTCCCGGGGATGATCGAGGTCGCGCTCGGCAACGGCGACGTGGCGGAGGTCGTGTGTCTCTGCGGACGGAATGACAAGCTGCGCGAGCGCATCGAGCAGCGCTTCGGGCACCTCCGCGTCCGCGCGGAGGGGTTCACGGAGCAGATGGGCGACTGGATGGCGGCCGCGGACGCGCTGATCCACTCGACGGGCGGCCTGACGATCCTGGAGGCGCACATCCGCGGTTGCCCGGCAATCTCGTTCGGCTGGGGGCGCGGCCACATCCGGATGAACAACGCGGCGTTTCGTCGGTTCGGGCTCGCCGAGGTCGCGGTCGGCGCGCCCGAGCTTCGGTCGGCGCTGCGCCGCGCGCTCGCGCAGGGGAAGGAGCAGGATCTGTCCTTCGCCGCGTTGCCGTCGGCGGCCTCAGTCGTGCTCGACTACGCCGACCGCGGTGGAGGCCAGAACGGCCGCGGCCCCGGAGACCAGGACGAGCGCGGCGACCAGCACCGCCCCTCCGAGCGGCGTCCCGCCCCAGCGCTCGCCGCCGACGACCGGCGCGAGGGCGACCGGAACGGCGATCTGCATCACGACGACGA
>DHWI01000195.1:18068-18347 GCA_002413095.1 Thermoleophilia bacterium UBA5186 | reverse complement strand
AGCCGCGGGGAAGACCCGCTGGGTAGTGTCGGAGCGGCGGCCGCAGCTGCCGTAGGGGCCGGCCTAGTCGAGCGTCAGGCGCTTCAGCGAGGGCACGCAGAGGAGGTTTCGCACGCTCGGTGTGCTCTTCAGGATTCCGAACTGGTCGCGGAGGAGCGCCGCCCGTCCCCGCGCGCCCGACTTGACGCTGTAGCAGACGAGGTGCACGCGAGGCTGGATCAGCTTCGAGTCGTTCTTGCGCGTGGGAACGCAGAGCGTCTTGGGGGCGAGGATGGCGTC
>DHWI01000195.1:15118-17926 GCA_002413095.1 Thermoleophilia bacterium UBA5186 | reverse complement strand
GGTAGGCAGAGCGATTCGGGCGGGACGACGAGCACCTTCGCGGGCAGGACGCCGAACTGGTTGGTCAAGGTGACCGACCGGGACTGCTGCTCCGGGCCTTGCACGCCGGTCAGGGCGTAGCAGGTCAGGTGTGCGATCCGGTTGCGCATCGGCTCGGCGTTCTTCTGCGCCGGCGCGCAGATCCGGATCGGGCGGAGCACCCGTGCGGTCGCCTTTCCAAACTGGTTCTCGAGCCGGACCGGACGGGGCTTGAAGTTGCTGAACGTCGCGGAGTAGCACGCGAAGTGGTCGAGCGGAAGCGGGCCGAACGGAGTGGTGGCGCCGATGGTGCCCTGCCCGGATGCGACCGCGATCGCGACGGCGGCGAGCGCACCGAGGAAGATTGCGGCGCGGAGACTGCGGTTCGCGCGACGCACGACGCCTGTGGTCTAGCACTCGCGCTGCCCTGAGTCAAGATGCTGTTCGTGCGCGGGACGGCGCCGGCAAAGCCGACACCGGCGGCGGTCCTACGCCGGCGCTACGCTTTCGGCCGCACGGGGCGTTAGCTCAGCNNCGATCCCGGTACGCTCCATCGGCCTGTTCGCGGTCGTCAGCCGACGCAGCCGATGACCGTGATCGCGGCGGCGTTGTTTGTCTCGTTCGACTCCGTGATCTGATTCGCGCTGTCTGCCAGCGCGCTGACCGCGCCGGCTCGGCAGAAGAAGCTCAGGCTCGTCGACTGACCGGGGTTGAGCCCCGGGACCTGGAAGTTCGATGTGCCTGCGGTCGTCGTCACGGTGACGACGAACGAGCCGGCTGCGGCGTTGCCGATGTTCTGAATGACGACCGTGTCCTTCGTCAGGCTCGAGATCGTCAGATCCGGGCGCGGCGTCTGCGTCGTTGTGGTCGTGCCGGTGGTCGTCGTCGTGCCGGTCGTCGTCTGCGTCGGCGAGACGGTGAATCCACACGCCGGCGACTGAGCGCCGTCGAGCTTCGTGTTCCCGCGCCAGAAGGCGAGCACGCTGTACGAGCCAGGGCCGCGCGGGACGAAGGAGCCGGTGAAGTGGCCCGCCGGATCCGTCGCCGCCTCGCGTACCTCCATCGAGCCGTCCGGCGACGCGATCGCGATCCGCACGTGCGCGCCTCCGACTTTCGGCGTCAGGGTGCCCGCGTACGGGAACGACTCGCCGGGGAAACCGCCCTTCCGGCAGTCGAGCGTCATGCTCGAGCTCCCGCGCGCGAGCGCGACGCGGTCGAGTGGAAGCAGCCGGTCCTTCCCCTTCAGCTTGAAGAGCGTGATCGGGGTGCCGCCGTCGAGGACGTGCGGGCCGGGGATCTTCAGCTTGACCGTGAGCCTGATCGTCTCGCCCTTGCCGAAATTGAAGGGGATCCGGGCGAGGATGCACGGCTTCGGGTGGTTCTTAGTCCCGCATTTCGGCGCCACCGTCTCGATGCCGAGCAGTCCCTTGCACCGGCCCGGGCCGAGGCACGTGCCGCTCACCTTGGCCTTCTTCGTCGACGTGTCGATCTCGACCGGCGGGAACCAGACGCGCGGGAGCTTGGTCACCCCGCAGAGCGGTAGCGCGCCCGAGGGATGGATCCGGACGATCTCGTTCTTGCCGTTGTTGGCGACGTACGCGTCCGTGCAGCCCACCCCGACTCCGCGCGGCGAAGAGAGTCCGGCGGTTTTCACCGTCGCGAGCACCTTGTCGAGTGACGAAGACAGCTCGACCATCGAATTCGCGTCGTCGGCGCTCACCCACACGTCGCCGGTCGACGGGTTGACGCCCAGGCCGTAGATCTCGCCCGGCAAGCCCGTGTAGCCCGTCGTGAGGAGCTCGCCGCCCGGGCTGTACTTGCGGATCGCACCCCAGTTCTGGACGACGTAGATGTTGCCGGCCGGGTCGACCGCCAGATCGAGGCCACCCGGGAAGATCTCGGTGGTCGAGATCGGCCACGTCTTCACGAGCGTGCCGCCGGTCGTGTACTTGCGGATCTCCGAGCCTGATGCGACGACGTAGACGAAGCCGTCCTTGACGGCGATGCCATGGGGAGTCGGGACTTCCCACTGCGTGACGGCGCCTCCAGCCAGCGTGAGGTGCGCCACGCGTCCGCCGCCGCCAGACTTCGCGAGGTAGATGCCCGTCCCGTCGACCGCGAGGAACTGTCCGCCGGAGGCCTCCGAGGAGGCGATGAACTTGCCCGCGGCGGTAAAGCGCTGGATCCGGCCGGGCGTCGTGTCGACGGTGTAGACGGTGCCGCCGAGGCTGACGGCAACGTCGCGGACGTCCGTGAACTGGCCGTCTCCGAACCCGGGAGTCCCCCAGCGCGTGATGTCGAAGCCGGCAAGCGCCGCGGCGACTCAGACCAGGGCCACGAACACGGCCGCGGCGGCCGCGCGGTATCTCCACTGGGCCCCCACGCCCGCTCGACTCTACGGCGGGGGTCGCGCCCTGTCTAGGCGGAATCCTCGTTCGAGCGATAGCCGAGACCGCGATGCTGACACACACTGAGCGCATGCTCTTCGCCGCATCTCTCTGTATCGCGCTTGCCGCCATCCTCATCACGCAGGTTGCACACCGGCGTGCGAGGGGACGCGCGTCTCAGGGGCGCTGGTGGGAGAACTCGCCGTTCATGCTGTTTGCGCCGACCGCGCTGATCGTCTTCGGGATCCTGCTCGTGCTTGCCGTGGGAGTCTCGAAGGTCGTCGCGATGGCGTTCTTCATGGCCGCGTTCTTCCTCGCGCTCTTCTGGACGGTTCGCACAGCGCCCAAGCGCTGACGCCGCCTAATAGGAGGGCTTGACGAAACGACGCTGTGTCGTCGGGCC
>DHWI01000195.1:12933-15013 GCA_002413095.1 Thermoleophilia bacterium UBA5186 | reverse complement strand
CTAGCGAGCCGTGCTCTGGTGCCGCCGCCGCGCCCTGCGCGCGGGGACGTCGTCCGGCACGGCGACTTCGGTGGCCTGCGGACCATCCTCCGGGCCGCCCGTGTCGATGCGCTCGAACGTGACCTTCAGGCCTGCGCAGCGCCCGACGGGAACCTGTCCGCGTGCGAAGCCGTCGCGGTGGACGTAGAGGCGCTCGTCGTCTTCGGTCCGGATAAAGCCGAAGTTCTTGGTCTCGTTGAACCAGAGCAACTCTCCGCGCATGGCGTTGCCTTCCCGTCGAGGGGCGCGCAAGAGGTGCTCGCTCCGGTTGAACCACGGTAGCAGAGCAGGCTCGGACGCTTGTCAACGTCGGCAAATGGAGGGACACTTTCGTCGTGGTTGACGGGCAGCCTCCGAGCATCTTCATCAACTACCGCCGCGACGACACGTCTGGTTACTCCGGCCGCCTCTACGACGCGCTCGCCGCCCGCTTCGGCCACGACTTCGTCTTCATGGACATCGACGCGATCGAGCCCGGTGAGGACTTCACGCAGGTCGTAAAGCGCCGAGTCGGCTCGTGCGACGTCCTGATTGCCCTGATCGGACGCGAATGGCTGACCACGAGCGACCGCGAGGGCCGGCCGCGACTCCAGAAGCCGAACGACTGGGTCCGGATCGAGCTGCAGACCGGCCTCACGAGCGCGCGTACGACGGTGATTCCTGCGCTCGTCCACGACGTGGAGATGCCAAGCCCCGATCAGCTGCCGGAACCGCTTCGCCCGTTGTGCGACCGCAACGCCATCGAGCTGAGCGATGCCCGTTGGAACTTCGACGTCCAGCGGCTTATCCACCGGCTCGAGGAGCTCGCGGGCCTGGCGCCGGGGGCGGCTGCAGCCACGCCTCCGCCTGCCTCCCGCGCACGGCCTCGCTGGGTCCTTCCGGCGGCCGCGGCGGGAGTCGTCGCGCTGGCGCTGCTCGTCGCGGTCTTGTCCTTCATGGGAGACGGAGGAGGGGCGGACAAGAGCGGGATCGCCCAGTACGTCGGACACGTCGACGCGCTGCTGACTCGGTCGGCGGACGACAAGGGAGATCTCAACGTCTTGATCGTCCAGGTCAAGAACGGCTTGAGAGCGCGGACATCGTCTCTCGACGAGATCGACCGGATCATCAGGCAGCGCACCCGGTTGCTCGCAGAGCTCCCCGCCGACCCTCCGGCGCCGTTTCGCGAGGCACACAGGCTCCTTCGCTCTTCGGTCACCGCATCGCTCGCAGACGATCGAGCCGTGCGGGCGTGGATCGCCGCCTACCCCGCGGGCGCCCCTTCCCCCGACCGGCTCTGGGCGAACGTACTCCGGTTGAGCACAGATGCAAGGCAGCTGAAGGACGACTTCCGTACGGAATACAACCGTGTGCGCCGAGCGCAGCTTGGCCTGACCGAGACGTTCCCGGATTACTGATCGGGTCGGGTGCGCGCTCCCCGCCGGGAGCGCGCACGAGAGAGCCTTGTCAGGCGGCCTGGCGCTCGAGCCGCTCTTCGGTGCGGGCTCGCGCGACGATGTGCTCGCGGTCGCCGAACCGGAGGAGAGCCTTCAAAGCGCGCTGCTCGGCCCAGAGGGCGTCGAGCTGGCCGGCGATTTCCTTCAACTCCGCAGCAAGGGCAGGATCGTGGCCCTGGCTCAACTGGTGGTAGACCTCGGCGCGACGTTCGCTCGCGCGGTCGATCTCCCGGTGAATGTCCTCGAACGTTCTCATGCCCGTAAAAACGTTTGACGCCGCGCGCGCATTCCGGGTTAGCGGCCGAGGAAAAACAAGACCAAAACGGCTCCACCAACCACCGCAGCGACGATCGCGACCACGTCCAGAAACGTCGTCACGCGTAGCCGAGCTCGTCGAGCTTGCTCTCGTCGATTCCGAAGTAGTGCGCGAGCTCGTGCAGCACGGTGATCCGGATCTCGCGCTCGAGGTCGCGCGGGTCGGGGTACTCCTCGACGAGGGGCCGCCTGAAGATCGTCACCTTGGCGGGGAGATAAGGCTCCTCCTCGAACAGCCCGAACAGGTCGGGATCCGCGGGATCCTGTTCCTCGACCACCACAGCGACGTT
>DHWI01000195.1:9474-12789 GCA_002413095.1 Thermoleophilia bacterium UBA5186 | reverse complement strand
AACCCGAGGAAGAAGACCGCCGGGATGTGGATCGGGAAGATCCCGATCAACGTCAGCACCTTGGCCCACGGCAGCAGGACGATGTAGGCGCCGAGCACGCCCGCGATCGCGCCGCTCGCGCCGAGATTCGGGATGCTCGCGCCGGCGTCGCTCGACTGGTGGAGGGTGATGTAGGTCTGGAGCGCTGTCGCCGCCAGCCCGGCACAGAGATAGAAAACGAGGAAGCGCAGATGCCCCATCGCGTCCTCGACGTTGTTCCCGAAGATCCAGAGGAAGAGCATGTTCCCGAGGATGTGCCACCAGCTCGCGTGCATGAACATGGACGTGAAGGCGCTCTCCCAGTAGTGCAGGTCCTTGACCGCCACGGGGAGGCACGAGGTGGTCACCGAGCACGGGTAGTACGAGTAGTCGGCGACGTGCCGCTCGAACCGGCCCCCGGAGAGCTCCCAGAACCAGACGACGAAATTCGTGACGATCAGCCCGACCGTCACGAGCGGGAACGAGCGGGTCGGGACGTTGTCGTGGAGCGGGAGCACGCCTCAGCGAATGGTCAGCGCCATGAGCGCCTTTTGCGCGTGCAGCCGGTTCTCGGCTTCGTCCCAGACAGCCGACTGCGGCCCGTACACGACGTCCTCGGAGATCTCCTCGCCGTAATGGGCCGGGAGGCAGTGGAGGACGATCGCCTCGGGCGCGGCGGCGCTGACGAGCTCCGCGTCGATCCCGTAGCCGGCGAGGTCGGTCAGGCGCCGGGCCCGCTCTTCCTCCTGGCCCATGCTGGTCCAGACGTCGGTGTAGAGAACGTCCGCGCCCTCGGCGGCCGCGTGCGGTTCGCTCGTGAGCTCGACCTCGCCGTCCTCGCGCGCGAGCGCGACGACCTCGGGCGGTGGCTCGTAGCCCTTGGGCGTTGCGGCGACGAAGCTCATGCCGAGCCTCGTGCAGGCGACCATCAGCGACGCGCAGACGTTGTTGCCGTCGCCGAGATAGGCGACGCGGACGCCCTCGAGGCGACCGAAGCGCTCGCGGATCGTCATCACGTCGGCGAGCGCCTGACACGGATGCGAGCTGTCGGTCAGGCCGTTGATCACCGGGATGTCCGCGTGCTCGGCGAGCTCCTCGACGTCCCCCTGCGCGAACGTGCGGATCATGATCGCGTCGAGGTAGCGGGAGAGGACGCGCGCGGTGTCCTTGACGGTCTCCCCGCGACCGAGCTGGAGGTCGCCCGCGGAGAGGTAGAGGCCGATCCCGCCGAGCTGGTAGATGCCGACCTCGAACGAGACGCGCGTCCGCGTGGACGGCTTCTGGAAGATCATCCCGAGCGTGCGGCCGGGAAGGAGGGTGTGGGGCTCGCGCGCCGCCTGCAACCGCTTCAGCTCGTCGGCGAGGTCGAGCGCCTGCAGCAGCTCGTCCCGACTCCAGTCGGCGACACGCGTGAAGTCTCGGCCCTTCAGCTCGTCCGCGACCGGAATCACGCGTGGGAGCTTAGCTTCGCGGGGTCGGACCTCTGACGTGTCCCGCACGACTCGCGCACGTGTCCGCCCTGGGCATCTCCAGGGGTCAGGCACCGGGCTGTCGGCTCGCGCAGCGACGCCCGTTCCGTGCCACAGCGGCTGGGAGCGCACGCCCCGGCCGTGGCTCGCCGAGCCACGGCCGGGGGCCAGACCCCCGCCCGCTTTCGGACACGTCCGGGGTCAGACCCCGGACGTGTCCGGACGGACCGTTGTGCCCGCTTCGCCGGCCAGCGCCTCTTCGAGCGATTCGGCCGACGCGATCAGCGTCTCGCCGCCCGCCCGCGCGAACGCCAGCGCAGCCTCGAGCTTCGGGCGCATCGACCCGGCCGCGAGCTTCGGGAGGAGCTCCTCCGCCTCGGCGACCGTGAGCTCGCGGATCTCGGCTTCGCCGGGGCCGCCGAAGTCGCGCAGCAGCGCCGGCACGTCGGTGAGGATCACCAGCCGCTCCGCCCCGAGCGCGGTCGCGAGCAGTGCCGACGCCCGATCCTTGTCGATCACCGCGTCGATGCCCTTCAGACGATCCTCGCGCCGCACGACCGGAATCCCGCCCCCGCCGGCGGCGATCACGACGTCCCCGGCGTCGAGCAGCGCACGGATCGACTCGAGCTCGACGATCTCGAGCGGCTCGGGGGATGCGACCACGCGCCGCCAGCCCCGGCCCGCATCCGAGACGACGGTCCAGCCACGGTCGTGCTCGAGCCGGCGCGCCTCCTCCTCGGAGTAGAACGGGCCGATTGGCTTCGTCGGCTCCGCGAAAGCAGGGTCGTCCTTCGTCACCTCGACATGCGTGAGCACGCACGTGACGCGTCGGCCCGCGACCGGGCGGAGCTCCGCGGCGAGCAACGTCCCGATCTCCGCCTGGGTCTGCGCGACCGCGACATAGAGCGGCAGCGGCGGCGCCGCGTCGGCCGCGCGCTCGTGCCGCAGCAGCTCGTTGCCGACCTGCGGCCCGTTCCCGTGCGTGACGACGACCCGCGGATCCGACAGCAGCGACGCCAGCGCCGCGCACGCCGTGCGGAGGTTCGCGAGTTGCTCGGCGGCCGTCCCGCGCTGCCCCGCCTGGACGAGCGCATTGCCGCCGAGCGCTATTACCGTCGTCACACTGCGGCGGGCTGCGGGATCAGGCCCTTCTCGGCGAGCACGTCAGCGAGCGTCGGCTCGCCGAGCTCCTGCAGCTTGTACGTGACGCGCATGGCCGGCTTGTCGAGCTCGATCAGCCGCCGTAGGTCGATCGGCGTGCCGATCAGGACGAGATCCGCATCGGAGCGCGCGATCGTCTCGCGCAAGTCCTCCATCTGCTTTCGCCCGTAGCCCATCGCGGGGAGAAGCGTGCCGACGTCGGGATAGTCCTCGAACGTCTGCGCGATCGTCCCGACCGCGAACGGTCGCGGGTCGACGAGCTCGGCGGCACCGTGCTGCTTCGCCGCCAGCACCGCCGCGCCGAAGGTCATCTCACCGTGCGTCAGCGTCGGACCGTCCTCGACCGCGAGCACGCGCTTGCCGGCGATCTCGACCGCGTCGCCCTCGACGAGGAACGGCGAGGCCGCGAGCACGATCTTCGCGCCCGGAGCGTGCTCGTGGATCGAGGCAAGCACAGCGTCCACGCCCTCTTGCGACGCGCTGTCGACCTTGTTCACGACGCAGACGTCGGCCATCCGGAGGTTCGTCTCGCCGGGGTGGTAGCGCAGCTCGTGGCCGGGCCGGTGCGGGTCGACGACGACGATGTGGACGTCGGGCTCGATGAACGGCGTGTCGTTGTTGCCGCCGTCCCAGAGGATCACGTCGGCCTCCGACTCGGCCGCGCGCA
>DHWI01000195.1:4806-9336 GCA_002413095.1 Thermoleophilia bacterium UBA5186 | reverse complement strand
TCGTCGATCTCGTGCTCGCGGACGACCTGGTCGAGGCTCGACTCCGGCAGGATCGGGATTCCCTCCGGGTACAGCTCTCCGGCGAGCTCCGCCGGATAGACGCGACCGTCGATGTTCGGGATCTGCGTCGCGGTGAACGCGATCACCTCCGCCTCGCGGTTGCCGCGGTAGACGAGGTTGAAGTTGTGGAAGTCGCGCCCTGCGGCGCCGGCGATGAGCACGCGAGTTCGAGTCATGAATAAAGCTTATGCAGGCGCTCAGGACGGAGCGCTGGGAGCGCTACGCGGCTGCGAACGACTCGCGCACACGCTCGGCGACCGCTTCCATCTCGATCGGCGCGCCGGTGACCTCGCTCAGGAGCTCGTCGGCGTTCATCCGCTGGCCCTCCGACCAGAGCTCGCGCAGCAGCGACCCGGCATCGCGGCGCGTGAACCACGTGTTGCCGAAGCGCTCACGTAGGAACGCGCGCAGCTGCGCCTCGAAAGCCCACGAGCGCAGGTAAGCCGTCACGTAGAAGCCCGAGTCGATGTCGCCGAGGTAGTCGGTCGGGCTCGGCTCGATCTTCAGCGCGTCGCCGAGCAGCTCGACGTAGCGCGGCTGCAGCGCGGTCGGGTCGTCGGCGGCGTGGAACTCGAGCTCGTAGAGGAGCTTCGCGCAGTAGCGGCGGACGAAGTAGAGGAGCCCGGTCGCGCCCTCTGCGGCGAACTCCTGCGGCCGGGGAACGTCGAGCCGCCGGAGCAGCCAGGCAGGCTCGTCGATCAGGTGCTGGAGCAGCATCGCCCAGCCCTCGGTGACCGCGTTGTCCCCGAGGCGTCTGTCTTCGACGGACAGATCGGGGGACGTATGGGCGAAGTGCTCGGTGTGCCCGGCCTCGTGGAAGAGCGCGCGCCAGTCGTCCGGGCCGCCCATCGGCTGGATCACCAGCATGACCTTGTCGGGCACCTCGATGGGCGAGCAGAACGCGCGGGGCGTCTTCAACGGGCGCTCCTCGAGGTCGAGGTGGACGTTCTTCTGCGCGTGCAGGTCGATCCCGAGATCGGCAAGGGTCGCCTCGAGCGCCGGGAGCATCCGGTCGGCGGGGAACGCACTGTCCCAGCCGACGGCGCGGAAGACGCGGGCGACGTCCCAACGCTCGGCCTCGGCGAGGGGAACCCCGGCACGCTCGCGGAAGAGCCGGTCAGCCGTCGTCTCGTACAGGCGCTCGGTCGAGTCCAGGAAGCTGCGGCACTGCCCGGCGAGCCCGTCCAGGTCGAAGCCGAAACGGCGGTAGAGGTCGACGTAGTTGTCGGAGCCGAGCTGCCGGACGGCATGGCGCACGACCTCGGCCGACTCGAGGTGGATCGGGTTCAGGTGCTCCTCGGTCAGCTCGTTCCGGGTCTTCTCGATCTCGGCGCGCTTCGTGCGGTCGGGCTCGTTCGCGATCGTCGGGCGCAGCATCCGGAACGGAATCTCCTCCTCGCCGACCGTCGCCTTCAACTCGGCCTCGACGCGCGCCTCGCGCTCGGTGTGCTCGCGCGTCAGCTCGCCCATGTAGCCCTCGACGGCGAACCGCCAGAGCTCGCGGATCCCGCCGCCCGCGCCGTTCACCGCGAGTCCCATCGACTGCGCCTGCTCGAGGCTCGTCAGCTCGGGATAGCGGTCGTAGATCGACTTGAGGTCGAAGCCCTCCTTCAGGCCCGCGTAGTGAAGGTAGTACTCCTCGTCGAGCTCGGCGATGAAGCGGTCGGCCTTCGCACGGAAGGCGTCGAGGTCGCGTGCGGAGGGCGGCTCGGCGGGCATCGGCCCTAGGATAGACACATGCAGGAGATCACCCTGCGCACCGATCGGCGTACCCAGCTAGTGGACATCACGAGGCAGGTCGCCGAGGCGCTCGAGTCGCCGGACGGGGCCTCCGCGGCGCTCGTCTTCGTCCCGCACACCACCGCCGGCGTGACGATCAACGAGCACGCCGACCCGGCGGTGGCGCGCGACTTTGCGAAGGCGATGGAGAAGATGGTCGGCGACGGCTGGGGCTGGGAGCACATCGAAGAAGGCGAGGAGAACGCGCCCTCGCACATCCGCGCGGCGCTGATGAGCCCGCAGGTGCTCGTCCCGATCTCCGGCGGCAAGCTCGCGCTCGGAACCTGGCAAGGCATCTTCTTCTGCGAGTTCGACGGGCCGCGCGAGCGCAAGGTGTACGTCTCACTCCTGACCTGATGCATTCCGCAAACGCCGCGCTCGAGGACTACCTGCGCGCGGGGGAGCTCGGGTGCCATCCGGATCTGGAGCTGCGCCTACGTGAGCTCGGGGAGTCGGAGCCCGACCCGGAGTTCGCGATTCCGGTCCTGACGCATCCGAACGGCGTTGCCTTCGCGTTCGCGGGCGGCACGTGGATCCTCGGGCTGCGCGTGCCGGAGTCGCTGCGTCCTGAGGTGCTCGACGCCCCCGGCACCGGTCGGCATCAGCTCGCCGACCTGCACGACTGGAACCTCCGGCTTGCGGAACTGCTCGGACCCGACTGGGCGGCGGTCGATCCGTGGCCGATCGACGTGCGAACCGAGGCCGGGACGGAGCAGCTGCGCGCCTGGGCACGGTCCGCTTACGACTACGCCGCGACCTTGTGAGGCTCGGCCTAGTAGGTCAACCGCCTGGCGTGGGTTCCGTCGGCGCGGACGACGTGGATGCTTCCGTAGAGGTCGCCTTGTGTGCCGGGCTGAACGTAGAGCCGTGCGGACGCGAGCTCGCGGCCGTCCGGCGACCATTGAGGCAGGTGATTCTGAGCTAGGGGTCGGGCCGCCGGTCGCAGCAGTGCGTGCGCTCCAGTTCCGTCGGGACGCACGAGCCAGAGCTCGACGATGACCTCGCCGAGTCTCTCGTCTCGAGGGACGAACTGGGTGTCGTCCGCATCGAAGGCGATCCACCGCCCATCCGGGGACCAACTCATGCCACTTTCGTTCCCGGACAGCTGGAGCTCGCGTCGTTTGCTCGGGAGACGTTTCGCCGGCCGCGGCCGTCAGGCCGCACCACGAACAGCTCGGCGCTCGAGCTGAGGTCGAGCGGGCGGCCTCTGGCGTTGTAGTAGGCGATCCAACGGCCGTCGGGCGACCAGGACGGGCTGTTGTTGTCGCCGCTCCAGGTGATGCGACGGCGTGGGCCGCCTGTCGCGGACATGACAAAGATGTCCTGCACGCGCGTCTGGCATTTGCGGCCCTCGCAGCTCACGAAGGCGATGCGCGTCGAGTCGGGAGACCACGTGGAATGGAGGTAGCCGAGCGAGCTCCGGCCGTCGTGCGTGAGGGGATAGGCACCGCTCCCGTCGACATTCACCCGCCACAAGTCGCTGGTGACGTTGTAGCGGCCGCTCCGGCGCTCGAAGAGGATGGTGCGCCCGTCGGGAGACCAAACGGGCCCGGTGGCGACTTCGCGGCCGAACGTCAGCTGCCGAACTACGCTCCCGTTCGCTCGTGACGTGTACACGTGCGAGCCCAGCGTGTCGCGCTCGACGTACACCCGGTCACCGCTGGGCCCCCAACTCGACTGGGTGTCCCCGTAGGGCGACGACGATCGCCGCCGCCAATGCCAATAGGGCGCGACGCATGTGCCGAGC
Organism: Thermoleophilia bacterium UBA5186; assembly: GCA_002413095.1. GTDB lineage: Bacteria > Actinomycetota > Thermoleophilia > Gaiellales > Gaiellaceae > UBA5186. The sequence goes on along the minus strand of DHWI01000195.1, from coordinate 5,750 downwards.
GTATCGGTGCGGACAAAACGGCTGCGGATACCCTGGCTGGCCGTGGCCGCGCCCGTCACCAAGGATCAGGAGCTCGAGCTCCACATCGACTCGCTCGCCTACGGCGGCAACGGCGTCGCGCGGCTGAACGGGTTCGTGCTCTTCGTCAAGCGCGGTCTGCCCGGCGACACGGTGCGCGCGCGCGTGACGAACGTGAAGCGCAGCCACGCGGAGGCGCTTGCGCTCGAGGTCGTGGAGCCGGGCCCCGAGCGCGTCGAGGCGCCGTGCGCGCACTACCCGACCTGTGGCGGCTGTCGGTTCCAGGATCTCGCGTACGACGCGCAGGTCGCCGCCAAGGAGATGCAGGTCGCCGACGCCTTCCGCCGGCTCGCTGGGCTCCCGGATGCGCCACTCCAGCCGATCGTCCCCGCGGCGTCGATCTTCCACTACCGCAACAAGATGGAGTACTCGTTCGCTCAGCTCGAGGACGGGCCGACGCTCGGTCTCCACAAAGCGGGCCGTTGGGACGAGGTGCTCGAGATCGAGAAATGCTGGCTGACGACCGACCTCGGCAACGCAATCCGTAACACCGTGCAGAACTGGGCGCGCGAGGAGCGGCTCGTCGGCTATGACCAGGCAGACCACGGCGGCTATCTCAGGCACCTCGTCGTCCGCGAAGGCCGGAACACCGGCCAGGCGCTCGTCCAGCTCGTGACCGCGCCCGGCGAGCGCTTCGAGCGCGAGCACTTCGTCGAGGTGCTGCGCCGCTTCCCCGAGGTGCGCTCGATCCACTGGTCGGTCAACGACCGGCCGGCGGAGGTGACGAACCTCCCGACTGAGCTCCTCTGGGGCGAGGACGCGATCGAGGAGGAGGTGCTGGGACTGCGCTTCCGCGTCCGCCCGAACGCGTTCCTGCAGACGAACACGCAGATGGCCGAGCGGCTGTACGGGCTTGCGATCGAGGG
>DHWI01000195.1:4489-4701 GCA_002413095.1 Thermoleophilia bacterium UBA5186 | reverse complement strand
GCCTGCGCGCTCGAGAACGCGGACCTGAACGGGATCACGAACGCGGCGTTCTTCGCCGGCAACGTCGGGGAGGTCGTCGAAGAACTGCGCGACCGCACGGGCCCGCCGGACGTCGTAGTCGTCGACCCGCCGCGCGCGGGCCTCGCGGGGAAGGCGCTGCGTCGGCTCGGACGGATCGGCGCGCCGCGGATCGTCTACGTCTCGTGCAATCC
>DHWI01000195.1:0-4340 GCA_002413095.1 Thermoleophilia bacterium UBA5186 | reverse complement strand
GCGCGGCCCGTGGACATGTTCCCGCACACCCCGCACGTCGAGTGCGTCGCGGTGCTCAACCGCGTCTCCGAACCGCCCAAGTAACAGACTGTTACTAAGTCAAGAGGCGCCCGGGACCGAGAGGCGGCGTCCGTGCAGAGCCGCTCCCGAACGCGCAATTCCAGTCGCCGCGGTCCGAAACGGCGTCTCGGAAGCGCCCAAGTAACAAAGTGTTACTAAGTCAAGAGGCGCCAGGGATCGACGCGGCGTCGCCCGAAGAGCCGCTTCGCAGCGCGCGCCAGAGCAGGTCCGCGTTCGGAACGAGGAACCCGAGCGACAACGCCGGGAGCGCCGGCAGTCCGTCGAGGTTCCACCAGACCGCGCACGCGACGGTTACGCCGAAGGACAGCGCCATCCCGAGCCACGTCCACCCGACTCGGAGCCCGAAGCGCACGGCGGCGGCGAGGAAGAGCGCGAAGAACAGCACGTCCGGGAGTCCCAGGTGCGAGGCGGTCGTCTGGCCCATCGTCGGGAACGCGATGGAGAGGTTGTCGAACAGGCCGCGCTCGTGTTCCACGATGTGCTTCGTCGGCCCACGCCACACCGAGTACGCGTCCACCCACGGGATCACGCAGGCGACGATCACGACCCACGAGACCTCCTCGAACACGGTCAAGAACCACCAGGCCACGAACGAGACGGCGAACAGCTTCGCGAAATCCGCCCCGGAATCGAGCCCCGCGAGCTGCAGCGCGACCGCGAGCACCGCGAGCGCGACCGCCACGAGCGGCAGCCCGCGTGCCGTGCGGAACGGGAGGACGAGGTAGACGAGCGCGAACGTGAGGGGCATCAGCACGAGTGCGACCATCGCCACGTCCCACCAGAGCCCGACGTTCGGGAGGGACTCATGCCCGGCGTGGTACGCCGCCAGCCCTCCGAGGACCGCCCCGAACACGACCCAGCGGCGCCGGCCGGCTAGTAGGGCGGAAGCTCCGCCCACCAGGGGCCGAGCGCTTTCAGCGCGTTCCAAAAGGCTGTTTTCGCGGGTTGCTCGTCGAGGGAGGCATCGATGTCGGGGACGACGAGCGCGTCGATCGTGGCCGTGAATCGCTGCAGCTCGCCGGACTTCCACTCAAGCGTATCCGCGAGGGGGAACTCGAGCTCGTTCACGAACTGCACGGTCTCCTCGCCCATCGCCACGAGCAGCTTCGGCTGGACGATGTGCAGCTCCCGTGCGAGGAACGGTCGAGCCTCGTCCTCGCGCTCGCCGGCGTACTTGAGGCAGTTCGTCCCGTAGATCGCGAGCGGGTCGACGTGCAGGCGCTGCAGCGACTTCAGGACTGCCTGCCCGGCGCGCCCGTAGAACGCGACCCCTTCTTGCTGCTCTGATGCCTGCGGCCTCGGCTTGAGCAGGAAGACATCCGCCAGCGGATGGCCGGAGCCCACGACCGGGACCGTCGACTCGCCTCCTGCGACCGCGATTTCGTGCCCGAGATCGTTGATCTCGGCGATCGCCTTTTGCAGGTACTTCTCGTAGATCTCGTCGGTAGGCACAGGACTCACGGGCGGCCTAACCGAGTTCGCGTTTAGCGGACCCGTTCCTTGGCCTGGGCGACCCACTTGAGCGACTGGAGGTAGACCAGCGACTTGGGGCGGCGTAGAACCTGGGCGGTCCGGAGGGAGAGGAGGAACTCCTGGGGCCCGTCGAAGCGCCGCATGCGCAGCGCGCCCGTGCCGACGCCCTGCAGGACATGTGCGTCCGAGCCGGCGCCCATCGTCAGGTCGTACTTCCGCGCGAAGCGCAGCGCCTCGTCGTTGTAGGCCTCGAACAGGAGGCGCGCGTTGTAGACCTCGAACACGTCGATCTCGGCCAGGTGGCGGTGCAGCGTCGCAGGCTCGGGGATGGCGTGCATGCGGTCGAAGGGGTGGGGGAGATAGACNNCCGATCACCTCGCCCTGCCCGTCCGTTTTGATCTCCTCGCCGGGGATGACGGTCAGGTCAGTGGCACGGGCATGCTCGACGGCTTCCAGCGCGCCGCCGAAGGCGTTGTGGTCGGTGACCGCGATCGCGCCGAGGCCGTGCCCGTCGGCGTGCGCGACGAGCTCCGTCGCCTCGATCGAACAGTCGTGCGACCAGTTCGTGTGCATGTGCAGGTCGCAGACGATCCAGTCCCGCTCCGCGAGGGGATCGCCGTCGCGGCGCCCCTTGCCACGCCGCTTGCCGCCAACGTCGGCGTAGAGCTCGTCCAGCTCCCGCGCGACCGCGGCGAAGCTCTCCCCTTCGGCGCTCGCGAGGGATTTCGCCGCCGAGCGCTCGCGGAAGGCGTCGTCCTCGGCCAGGCGGGCCATCGCCGCGGCCGCGAGCTCGGGCTGCTCCTCCACGCCCGGCGGCGCGGCGATCGCGGCGCCGGAAGCGGCCGCCTCGAGCGCGAGCCGCCTCAGACCGCTCGGAGCCGGGACGAAGATGCGAGCCTCGGCGAGCAGCGGAGCGCGGGCGGCGCCGTCGCGGGCCGTCACGACCGACACGCGGTCGGCGAGGGACGCAGGCACGTACGGGCGTCCCGTCAGCGGCTTCGTCCGCAGGAGCAGGACCTCCCAGTCGCCGAGCTCGCGTGCCGCGCGCAGAGCCGCGCGCGCGAGCGGCCGCTCCGTGGGACGCCACTCGACCACGATCAGATTTCGCTTCTTGCCCGGCTTGAAGAGCTCCGGGTCGACGCCCTCGCTCACGATTCGATAACTGCCCGGATAACGCTCCGCCGCGGCCGCGGCTGTCTCCTCCGAGCTCGCGACGAGCGCGTCGAGCCGGCCGAGCAGGCGCTCCCGCTGCTGCCGCGCGGGCGGGTAGCCGATCCGGTCGGCCGAGAAGAACCCTGCGACGGTCAGGCCCTCCGCATCCCGGAGGGCGAGGTACGAGATGCTCGGCAGGCCGGGTTCGAGCCCGTGCACGACGTCGTACTCGCCGACCGCGAGCGCGAGGGACAGGTTCGCGCGGACCCCGACGGGGACGCCCATCCGACTGCGGCGGGAGATCGGAACCGCGGGGCCGACCGCGATGAGGTCGGCGTCCGCGCCATTCGCGAGCGCGCGCCGGCCCGCGAGCAGGTCGGTCGCGCGCGTCGACGGCGCGAGGACGGTGACGGAGTGCCCGAGCGCGCGCAGCTCAGTCGCCACTCCCGCCACGTGCTCGTTCACGTCGTGCGGCTGCGACCACGCAAACGGCGTGACGAAGCAGATCCGGAGGCCCATCTGTCGTCGGATGCTAGCCCCGGAGGGCTGTAAGTGGATCGATCGCGGCTCCGCGAAGGCGAAGCTCGAAGTGGAGATGGGGGCCGGTCGCGTCGCCCGTCGCGCCGACGAGCCCGACCTGGAAGCCGGCGCCGACCCGCTCGCCGACGCGGACGTCGATCCGCGACAGGTGGGCGTACATCGAGCGCACGCCGCCACGGTGGGCGATCACGACGAGGTTGCCCCAGCCGCCGTCGCGCCAGCCGGCCCACGTCACGCGCCCCGGGCCGGCAGCCGCGACCCCTTGTCCGTTCGGCGCCGGGAGGTCGATCCCGGCATGGAACCGGCCGCCGCGCGGGCCAAACCGGTCGCCGATCGGAGCCTGGAGCGGCCACGCAAGCCGGATCGGCGAGCTGGCGCGCGCTCGTGCGAGGGCGGCGATCGTCGCCGGCCCAACGCGTCCGTCGACGCTGAGTCCGGCCCAGCGCTGAAACCGCCGTACCGCTGCCTCCGTCCGGTTCCCGAAGCCGCCGTCGAAGTAGCCCGACGGGAACCCGTGCCAGGCGAGCAGGAACTGGAGTGCGGTTACGTCCCAGCCGACGGTGCCCGGCCCGAGCGGACGGCTCCCGAGCGGATGTCGTCCGAGCCGGCCTAGGGCGCGCCGCGTGTGCGGCCCCACGACGCCGTCCACCGCGAGATGCCGGTGCCTCTGGAAGCGCATGATCGCGCGGCGGGTTCCCAGCCCCGCGTATCCGTCTACCGGGCCGCCGTAGAGCCCGTGGGCCTTCAGTGCGACCTGCAACGCGGCCACGCGGGCGCTCCCCGCCGCATAGGACCCGGCCGGAAAGGACAGGGCCGCGGCGAGGGCGAGCAGACCGAGAAACGCCCTGAGCGGCACGGGATTCCCCGTTTCGCCGCGTGCAGGGCGTTCCCTGGTCTGCGCGTGCGCGCTGGGCTACCGGTCTGCGGCTCGGTAAGGGAGCGCAGACGGGCAGGTGGCCGAGCCACCTGCCCTGATACGGCACCGCCGAGTCGGTGCCTCAGCGGTGCTAAGCGGTCGCGGCGGCGGGCGTCTTCGCCGACTTGCGCGCGTACTGCTTGATGAACTTCTCGGTCGCCTCGTACGCCTCGTCGTC
>DHWI01000187.1:11232-16445 GCA_002413095.1 Thermoleophilia bacterium UBA5186 | reverse complement strand
GAGAAAGGGTTCACCGCGCAGGAGCTCGCCTCGGCGGGGCTCGTCAATCGCCGCGGCAACGACTACTTCTCGCACCGACTCCTCTTCCCGCTGGCCGACGCGCGCGGGCGCGTGCTCGGGTTCCAGGCGCGCAAGCTGCGCGAGGACGATCCACTCCGGGCGAAGTACGTGAACTCGCCCGAAGGCGAGCTTTTCCGCAAAGGCGACCTGCTCTACGGGCTCGACCGGGCCCGCGCGGCGATCGCGAAGCAGGACCGGGCGCTGGTCGTCGAGGGCAACACCGACGTGCTCGCGCTGAAGCAGGCCGGCGTGGAGCCCGTCGTGGCCTCGATGGGGACTGCGCTCACGGAGCGCCAGCTGAAGGAGCTGCAGCGGCTGACGAAACGCATCTGGCTCTGCTTCGACGGCGACGCGGCCGGCGAGGCGGCGACCTTGCGCGGGATGGAGCTCGCGGCGTCGCTCGGGCTCGACGTGCGCATCGTCGTCCTCCCCCCGGGCGTCGACCCCGCCGATGAGCCTGGGGCGTTCGAGGACAAGCTGCGGTCAGCCGAGCCCTATGCCATCTATCGCACCCGGATCGAGATCGAGCGTGCCGACCCACAAGTTGCGTATGAGAGCGTCCGCCAGCTGCTCAACCGCTTGCCAGAATCGCCGTTGCGGCAGGAGGCCTGGAAGCTGGCGAACGATCGTCTCGGTGTGACGGTGGGGATCGGGAAGACGGTTGCCGCATACGAGGGGGGCAAGATCTCGCCGAAGCTCTTGGATGCGGGCGACCGCCGGGAGCGTGACGCCCTCGCCGGCGTCGTGGCGCATCCGGGTCTGAAGCGGATCCTGGAGGAGCTTGGCCCGGAGCACTTCGACGCGGAGCTGCACCGGCGGGCCCGCGAATACCTGCTCAGCGGAGGCGATGCCGATACCGAGCTCGTCGGCTTCCTGGCAGAGCTCGACGCNNCTGCGCGAACGGCAGATCCGGCGCGAGCTCGGCGAGGCCGACCAGGCGCGGACGCTCGAGCTCCAGGCGGCGCTCGCGAAGATCCACGCGGCGGTCGAGAACCTCGCCTCCGCGCAGGCTCTGGAACGCGCCTGAGCCGTCGCTACAATGCCCGGCGCTGCCGTCCCCGGTAGCTCAATTGGCAGAGCATCCGGCTGTTAACCGGAGGGTTGTTGGTTCGAGTCCAACCCGGGGAGTCGCCCGGGGAAAGTCCTGCGGACTTTCCCCGGGTTTTTGTTTCGATTGTCGCGCGACGGGCGACGGTGTTGACAGCAGGCGGCCGAGCGACGTATCGTCACGGGCGACCGGCACGTCATCTCTGCGGCTCCGACGAACGAAGGGAGTCAACGATGGCCCGTCAAAGGCAAGCCACCCCCCTCGACGCACTGTACGGCGGACGCATTCAGCCCGCCGCCCAGGCGCTCAAGGGCATGCGCGGGCTCGAGAGCGACCTCGAGCGAGAGTTCAAGCAGCATGCGGCGTACCGCGAGGAGCTCAAGTCGCTGTCAGCGCCTGTTGGAGACAGTCTCGGACGGATCCTCGGCGACGAGCAGGGGGAGGCCGTTCGCGGTCTGGCTGCGCTCGACCAGCGGCTTGGTCGTGCCAAGCTGTCGCCGCCGGCTCCGCCGGCCGAGATCGAGCGTCTGTCCTCGGGTTCGATCTCCGCGAACGTCGTTCCGCCTCTCAACTACCAGTGGACCTGGAACGCGCAGAACGGCGGCGCAACCGTGTCCACCGCCGCTACGGCTTCCAACGGTCGCATGAGCTTCAACCTCTGGAACAACGGGCGTGACGCGACGGCCTGGGGGCGGGCCGCTGTCGGGATCTACTTCAGGCCGATCTTCGCGAATGGCATCCTCCGGATCAGCTCGAATCCGGCGTTCAACTTCAACTGGTGGACGATCTGCGCGTTTGCGTCGGCTCATTCCGACGCGTTCATCGGGCTGTACGTCGGCAAGTACACGCTCGCCGGCGGCTTCGACAGTGCGCCGGTGTCGCAGCAGGTCTCGCTCTGGAACGACGACTCGTGGTGGAGCGGCGCCAGCGGAAGCGGGTCGAATTCAGGCTTCCCGCTCAGCGCTTGGATCAGCGTCGACAACGCGCATTGGTATGCGATCTGGATCTGGTGCGGCGGCAGCGTCCACGGCTCGGGTTGGGGGACGTTCTCGGGCAGCGGAGCGGGCGCCAACCTGGCCGTTACGGTTCCCTCGATCATGTGGGAGCTGTTCTAGGCCGGTCTCTTCGCCGGGCGCGCGCGATGCGAACGTGTGGCGTCGCGCGCGCCCCGGGGAGCTCAACAAACCGCGCGCTACGGGTCAAGCTCGAGGGGATTCCAGAATCTCCTTGAGGCGACGCAGATCATTTCGGTTGGCGCGGCGCATCGCCCGCGCCATGAGCGGCGCGGCGACCGTCGAGAAGCCTGACGGCTCGCCTCGGTTGCGGAGCGTCATCTTGGTCCGGCCATCGGCGGCGTCTTCCCAGCCGTAGGTCGTCTCCATCGGGAACGGCCCGTGCGCGGTTTGCATCACGAGCCTCTCGCCGGGCACTAGCTCCTTGAGCTCGTAGGTGTACGCGAAGCGGCGTCCGAGGAACCGGGCGACGAACGCGATTCGGGATCCGACTGCGAGCGGCCTTGGTGTCTTCCACTCGACGGCCTTGATGTTCTCGTACCAGATCGTGGCCATATCCGGATCGGCGGCATAAGCCGAAACTTCGCTCCGCGGGCGGTCGATCTCGATCTCCGTCTGGACGTCAACGGACATCCCGCCAAGCGTAGTCCGCCGGGGAATGCGCTCGACGGGATTTCGTTGACGTGGGCAACGTGGCGGAAGCGGTCGTCCACTTCGCGGTGAGGCAGAGCCAGGGCGCGGGATGGGATCCCTCGCTGCCGAGGCGGCAGCAGGACAAGTGGGACGAGCACGCGTCGTTCATGGACGCGCTCGTGGACGACGGTTTCGTCGTACTGGGTGGTCCGCTCGGCACCGGCGATGAGGTCTTGCTGATCGTTCGTGCCGGCAGCGAAGCCGAGATCGAGGCGCGCCTGGCCGAAGATCCCTGGACGCCGCTGGAGATGCTCAGCATCGCCGAGATCGAGCCCTGGCAGATCTGGCTCGGCCGTCCCGCTCGTACTTGACACCCTCCGGCGAGTTCTGATCTAGATTTCTCGTCATGCTTTTGCGGGAGGTCGAATACGCGCGTCCTGCGAGTGTCGCGGACGCCGTGCGCCTTCTCGCGGCCGACGACGGCGCTCGCGCGCTCGCGGGCGGACAGACCCTCCTCAACGTGATGAAGGCACGCGCGGCTTCGCCTGACGCCCTGATCGACCTCGCGGATCTCGAGGAGCTGCGCGGAATCGAGCTCGGCGCGGATGGGACCCTCGAGCTCGGGCCGATGGTCACCTACACGCAGCTCATGGAGTCGGCGGAGGCGCGCGCCCGCCCGATTCTCGGGCAGGTCGCCGCGCAGATCGCCGACGTGCAGGTGCGGAACCGCGGGACACTCGGCGGCAACGTCTGCTCCAGCGACCCCACCAACCACTTTCCGCCGCTCATGGTCGCGCTCGGCGCGTCGTTCACGATTCGCGGCGCCGACGGCGAGCGCACAGTCTCGGCCGCCGACTTCTTCCTCGGCGTCTACATGACCGCGGTTTCTCCGGGTGAGCTCCTGACGAAGATCACGATCCCGTCCGGTGCTGGTGCCAGCGACGCCTTCGAGACCGTGCCGATCGGGCGTGACGGCACCTGCATCGTCAACGCGGCGGCGACAGTCTCCGGCAGCGGCACGCGAGTCGCGATCGGTTGCGTCGATGCGGTGCCGGTGCTCGTCGAGCCTTCGTCGTCCGAACCGGATGTGGTCAAGGAGGCCGTGCGCGCAGCGCAGCTCGATCCGCCGTCCGACGTCCATGCCTCCGCCGATTACCGCCGCCACCTCGCCGAGGTGCTCGCGGCCCGCGCGGTCGAGCGGGCAGCGAAGGGAAGGAGCTAGGTGGAAGCGAGCGCAACGCCCGCGACGTCCCGCACGATCACCGTCGAGGTCAACGGTGAGTCCTACGAGCGCGAGGTCGACGCCCGCAAGCTGCTGATCCACTTCCTCCGCGACGATCTCGACCTGACCGGCAGCCACATCGGCTGTGACACCGGGAACTGCGGCGCCTGCTCGGTGATCGTCGACGGGACGCTCGTGAAGAGCTGCATGATGCTCGCCGTCCAGGCCGACGGGTCGTCGGTCGAGACGGTGGAAGGGCTCGCCAACGAGGACGAGCTCGTCCCGCTGCAGCAGGCGTTCAGCGACCACCATGCTCTCCAGTGCGGCTACTGCACGCCCGGGATGCTGATGAGCGCGACAGCGCTGCTGCGCGAGAACCCGCACCCGTCGGAGCTCGAGATCAAGAAGGGCCTGCAGGGGAACATCTGCCGCTGCACCGGCTACTGGAACATCTTCGAGGCGGTCAAGGCGGCGTCCGAATGAGCAGCACAACGACCGCTCCCGAGACGACGGAGGTCGAGGCACCAGCCGAGACCTTCAAGGGCCAGAGCGTCCCGCGCAAGGAGGACAAGCGGCTCGTGCAGGGCGAGGGCGTGTTCTTCGACGACGTCAAGCGGCACGGGATGGGCTACATCCACTTCGTCCGCTCGCCGTACGCCCACGCGAAGATCCTCAGCGTCGACGTCTCGAAGGCGCTCGAGCTCGGGGACGTCTACGGGACGCTGACGGGCGACGAGGTCGCGATCCTCACCGACCCGTTCTTCGAGCTCTCGACGCCGCCCGGCGCCGACATCAAGGACTACGCCCTCGCGGTGGGCAAGACGCGGTTCGTCGGCGAGCCGGTCGCAGCGGTCGTCGCGGCCACGCGCGAGCTCGCGCGCGACGCTGCCGAGCTCGTCGAGGTCGAATACGAGCCGCTGGACGTCCTCGTCGATGCGCGCAAGGCGGAGAGCGCCGATGCGCCGATGCTCCACGAGGAGGCCGGCTCCAACGTCGTCTGGTCGGGCGTCTTCGATTGGGGCGACTTCGACGGCGCGGTCGCCGAGGCCGACAAGGTGATCAAGATCGACGAGCTCCACTTCGACCGCTTCTCGTCGACGCCGCTCGAGTGCTCGGGCGCGCTCGTCGAGTACAACCGCGGCACCGGGCAGTGGACGATGTACTGCAACCACCAGATGCCGGGCATCGGTGCGATCTGGATGGCGCCCTCCCTGCGCGTCGGCCTCGACAAGCTCCG
>DHWI01000187.1:6622-11101 GCA_002413095.1 Thermoleophilia bacterium UBA5186 | reverse complement strand
GGCCCGTCCAGTGGACGGAGTGGCGCACCGACCAGCACACGGCGAACGCGCACGGCAACGAGCGCTGGTTCCACGACATCGAAGTGGCGGTCAAGGCCGACGGCACGATGACCGGCTTCAAGGTGAAGGCGCTCGACGACTGCGGCGCCTTCCCGCGCTACGAGCCGCTCGGCTGCATCATCTGGGCTCAGGTCACGCCGGGCTGCTACCGCTGGCGGAACATCCGCGTCGACTTCACGCAGGTCTGCACGAACAAGTCACCGGTCTCGCCGAACCGCGGCTACTCGCGGATGCAGCACCTGTGGATGACCGAGCGGATCATCGACATCGTCGCGAACGAGCTCGGGCTCGACCCGATCGAGGTGCGCAAGAAAAACTACGTCAAGCACGAGGAGATGCCGTACGAGACGCCCAACGGCTGCATCTACGACTCCGGCGACTACGCGCGCTGCCTCGACATCGCGCTCGAGCTGATCGACTACCCGAGCATCGAGGACCGCCGAGCCGACGCGGAATCCCGCGGGAAGCTCCTCGGGATCGGGATCGGCTCGACGCTCGACTCCGGGACGAACAACTTCGGCCAGTCGCAGCTCCTGAACCCGGACCTCCAGTTCTCCGGGAACAACGAGGTCGCGACGGTGAAGCTCGACATCTTCGGCGAGATCGTCGTCACGCTCGGCACCGTCCCCCAGGGGCAGGGGCACGAGACGACCGCGGCGCAGGTCGTCGCGGACATCCTCGGCTGCACGCCCGACGACATCAACGTGCGCCCCGGGCACGACTCGTACTGGAACTCACATGCCGGCTTCTCCGGCACCTACGCCAGCCAGTTCGCAGTCACCGGGCTTGGGGCGGTCAAGGGCGCGACAGACATGCTGGCCGCCGAGATGAAGAAGCTCGCGTCGGTGGTCCTCGGCTGCACGCCCGACGACATCGAGCTCGCGGAGGGCCACGCGCGCATGAAGGCGAACCCGGAGGCGGCCCTGCCGTTCATGGCGCTCGGCGCGATCCTGAACGCGAACAACGCCGGGCTTCCGGAGGATCTCGACGTCACGCTGAACTGCCGCTACGTCTACCGGCCGCTCTTCGAGGTGCCCGACAAGGAGCGGAAGTTCGGGAACCTGACGCTGACGTACGCGACGCAGATCCACGCGTGCGTGGTCGAGGTCGATCCCGAGACCGGGGTGTACGAGATGGTCGACTACGCCGCGGTGGACGATTGCGGCAAGCGCATCCACCCACAGATCGTCGAGGGCCAGGTGCACGGCGCGACCGCGCAAGCTCTTGGCGCGGCGACGCACGAGACGTTCACGTACGACGAGCAGGGGAACCTCCTGACGCCGAACTTCTACGACTACCACGTGCCGCACGCGCTCGACATGCCGCCGATCAAGACCGGCTTCATCGAGTCGGAGTCGCCGTTCAGTCCGCTTGGCGCGAAGGGGATGGGCGAGGGCGGCGGCGCCGGAATCCACGCGACGTGCGCGGCGATCCAGGACGCGCTCCGCCCGCGCGGCAACCCGATCGTGACGGACAGCTGCAATCCGTACCACCGCGTCTGGTCGCTCCTGGAGGACCCGGAGGCGAGCCGCCAGGGCGTGTCGGTGGAGTCCCGATGAAGGTGGCGGGGGAGCGCGAGTTCTCGGCGCCCGTGCGCACCGTCTGGGGCGTGCTGAACGACCCTGGCTCGATGGCGGCGACGATGCCTGGAATCGAAAGCTTTGACGTGAAGGACGATCGGCACTGGCGTGCGAACGTGAAGATCCCGCTCGGTCTCGGCGGCCTGAAGATGAGCGTCGACTTCACGAAGCTCGAGGAGCGCGAGCCGGAGTTCGCGAAGCTGCACGCGAAGGGGAACGGCGTCGGCGCGATCATGAACATGGAGACCCAGTTCCACCTCAGCGAGGCCGGCGGCGGGACGCACATGCGCTGGGAGGCGGACGTGAACATCGGCGGGCCCGTCGGCTCGATGGGCCAGCGCGTGCTCCAGCCGATCGTGAACCAGCAGGTCACGAACGTTCTCAACTCCCTGGAGAAGCAGGTGAATGACGCGCGTGGCGGCGAGCAAGGCGTCGCCGAGAGCGGCGAGTCGGCAGAGGGGCCGACGACCTCGACCGAAGACCGCTAGGCGGGGGTCTCCGCGGTCTCGCGGCGCACATGCTGGACGAGGTCGTCGGCGTGCGGAACGTGCACGGCGTCTTCGTCGAGGATGGCGCGGATGATGGTGTCCTCCCACCGCTTCCGGTCTTCGGGGCTGGCGGGCTCCCAACCCTTCTGTGAGCGCTTGCCCTGCTCGAGCAGAATCCGGACCAGGCGCTCGGCAGCGTCGAGGCGGCCCCAGAGATAGTCCCGCTCGCGTCCTCCTCGATCGGAGAGAAAGGCACCGAAGTGTCCCTTGGTGGCGCCGATCAGCTTCTTGCCAGGGCCCATCGGCGGGATGCGTGCCGTGTCGAGCGGGCTCATTCGCATGACCTTGACGTCGTCGCGCTCTCCGACGTCGCTGAGCGCCTGAACAGGGAACAGCAGGACGTCCCAAAACGGGAACCCGAGGTAGCGAACGAGCAGGGCGCGGCGGCGGGGCTCGTCCCAATCGGCGGTCATCGTCTGCATCGTGTTGTAGAGGTCGGTCCGGAACGACTTGAGCTTGCGCTCGAGGAACGTTCCCAGGTCGGCCTCGAGCTTCGCCAGCTCAGCGCTGAATCTCGTCACGTAATCCGCCGGCTTGAACTCCGGCAGCAGCAGGAACTCAGTCATCGCGTCGAGGGCGAAGCACTTGCTGAAGCTCGTGTTGACCGTGTCGTCGAACCCTTTTGCGTCCAGGGCCGCGTGCAACGTACCGAGGGCGTCGTAGAGGCTCTTCTTCGCCTTGTCGAGCTGCTCACGGGACGGGTAGCCCTTCTGGCCCGCGCAGTCGTACCAACCGCTGACGCCGTCGATGACGAACCGTAGCCTTCTCTCGCCGTAGCCCAGGTCGAACGTGCGCAGGAAAGCGAGCTGGATGTCCGAGGGCAGAGGATGCTTCGGGCCGGGCTCGTACAGTTGGCGTCCGTTCGCCCACTCGCGCACGACTGCGCGGGTCAGGAGCGCGTGATTCGAGTCGGACGGAAGATCGCAGACGGCGGCCGCCGTGTCGGCATAACGGTCGAGTGCGCTGGCGATCTTGAGACGGCTGTAGGTCGCGTAACTGAAGCCCGCGCCGGTGGCGGCCTGCTCGTGCATGCGGCGGTCGATCTCGGCGAGCTCCGGGCTGTTCGGATCGGTCGGAATCGTCCCAAGGCCGCCGGCGATCTCGTCGACGACTTGTCCGATCGGCTTCCAGTTCGTCTCGATGATCTGGGCGATGCGGTCGACGCGCTCGTTCTGGTCGGCGACGGCGACGAGGTCGTCGAGAATCGGTTCGGCGCGAGGAAGACCGGTCAAACCTCCCACGGCTGCAGCGAAGACGTTCGGCCTCGTCTTGGACTCATCCCGCGGCTTGGTGGGGTCGCTGGGATCTGGCTCGATGTAGACCAGTCTCCTGGTCACTTCGAGATCCGCTGGTCGCGAGCGGATCGCCGTGACCGCATACCCGAACGGCTTGTTGTCGAGCACGCCGCCGTCGACGAACCAGGTGGCTTCCGGCTTCGCGCCCGCGAGCGTGTAGAGCCGGAACTTGCGGCGGAGCCGCTTCACGTCGACTTTCCCAGGCAGCCACTTCTCGAGCTCACTGAAGCTCACGGGTGGGAAGACGCCTGGGATGCACGACGTTGTTCGCGCCGCGAAGGTCAGCGTGGCGTTGTCCTCACTGCCGAAATCGTCGTCCCCATCACCGTGGCGGAACTCGAGCACGTGCCGATGCCGTCGATCGCGGATCGGATTCGGATCGGTAAACGGGATTTGGCGCTCGTAGCCGTAGAAGTCCGTGATCGTCACGAAGAGCTGCAAGCGATGCTGGTCGGGCATCAGCGTGGGAGGATCCGGATGCCCCTGATCCATATCCGCGAACGCCTGGTAGAGCCATTGGCACATCTCGGCGCCGCGCAGGGGTTCACGACCGCGGGCGACGATCCACCCAACCCGCACCGGCAGGGCGAGACGACCAAGGAATCGCAGTCGCGGCGCGTTGAGGAGGCCCTTGATATCGCCGTGGTCGAACCACAGTTCGCGCAGGGCGTCCAGCGAGCGGTTGTGCGCGATCGCCTTGGCGAGGCAGATGCCGTTGATGCCCCCGGCCGACGTGCCCGCCACGATGTCTACGACGACCCGGGTGCGGACACCCGTCTTCTCCGCCAGCTCCTTCAGAAGGGCCGCGTAGGCCTGCTCGGTCTGGGAACCGGCGCCGACGCTGCCTTGTTCGAGCAGTGCGGAGCCACGGATAAGTCGGTGAATCTCCTTCGTGACCCCGTGCATGTAAATCGCGAGAGACGACCCCCCGTAACAGACGAGCGCGAGCCGGAGTTCCTTCGTCTTGCCGCTCGGTGCCATTCGCGTCGAAGCTTC
>DHWI01000187.1:4809-6484 GCA_002413095.1 Thermoleophilia bacterium UBA5186 | reverse complement strand
GTGCAGGAGGCCGCGGGGCCGGGGCGGTTCCTGCTCGGGTTTGGGACGTCCAAGATCTTCCTCAACAACGCGCGGATGCAGACGAAGAAGACGCTCGGGCCGATGCGCGACGCCGTCACGATCGTGCGCGGGGTACTCGGCGGCGATCGGTTCGAGTACGACGGCGAGACGTGGAGCGCAGACGTCCCTGCGCTCGCCTCGGACGCTCACGCGCCGCGTGGCGTGCCGCCGGTGTACGTCGCTGCGACGGCACCCAAGATGCAGGCGCTCGCGGGCGAGATCGGGGACGGTTGTCTGACTCCGTCCATCACGACGCCGGCGTTCGTGCGCTACACCTGCGAGAACGTGAAGGCCGACATCGACATCGGCTGCACCGTCGTTGCGTCGATCCACGAGTCCGACAGGGCCGCAGGTCGCGACGGCGCGCGCGAGATCGCCGGGATGTACCTCGCGAACAAGGTGCAGAACATCAAGGGCGCCGCGGACACGCTTCTCGACCTGGCCGGCATCGACGTGAAGGAGATCCGCCCGGTTGCGGAGGCGATGGAGCGCGGCGGGCGGCTCGCCGCGAAGGAGCAGGTGACCGATTCGATCCTCGACCGCTGCAAGCCGATCGCCGGCACGCCGGAGGACTGCATCGCGGCGATCGAGGAGTACCGCGAAGCGGGCTGTACGCACGTGATGCTCGAGCTTTGGGGAGAGAACCGGCACGAGCAGATCCGGCTCTTCGGCGAGCGCGTCCTGCCGCACTTCCGCTCGTGAACGTCGACCGCGATCGGCTCGTCGAGACCGCGAGCCGGATGATCGACGTCCACAGCTTCACCGGCGACGAGCAGCGGATGGCCGAGTTGATGGCGTCGCTCTACGAGGAGATGGGCCTGCACGTCCAGTGGCAGCAGGTGGAGGACAACCGCGCGAACGCGCTCGGGACGTGGGCCGGGGTCGGCGGCGGCAAGTCGCTGATGTTCAACGGGCACATGGACACGTCGTACTCCGGCCGCGAGCCGTGGCTGCGCGACGTCCCGGGCTTCCAGCCCAAGGCGTTTCAGCGCGACGGGCGGCTCTACGGGCTCGGCATCTCGAACATGAAGGGCGCGCTCGCCTGCTACGTCGAGGCCGTGCGGACGCTGCAGGACGCCGGCGTGCGGTTGAAGGGCGACGTCCTGATTGCGGCGGTGGCGGGCGAGATCGAGAAGACGCAGTACCTCGACGCGACCGGCGGGGAGTTTCGCGGCTACGCCGCCGGGACGCGGTATCTCGTCACGCACGGCGGGGTCGCAGACATGTGCCTGCTCGGCGAGCCGACGGAGGGCAAGGTGGTGCTCGGGCATTTCGGCTCCCTCTGGCTCCGGGTCCGCGTGCACGGCAACTTCATCCACACCGCGTTCAGCGAGGGCAAGCGGGGCCAGAACTCGATCCTGCGGGCGCACGAGGTGCTCGGCGCAGTGCAGGAGTGGATCCCGACGTGGGAGGACGACCCGGCGAACTCCTACCGCGGCGCGAAGGCGATCGTGAACATCGGCGCGATCGAGGGCGGCTTCGGCTGGCGTGTCTCGCGGACGCCGCACCACACCGATCTGTTCCTCGACGTGCGGGTGCCGCCGACGAAGGAGATGGCCGTGGCGCGCCGCGAGGTACTCGATTGGGTGCGGTCGCTCGGCGAGCGCTTTCCGGA
>DHWI01000187.1:0-4727 GCA_002413095.1 Thermoleophilia bacterium UBA5186 | reverse complement strand
GCGCACGAGGAGGTCTTCGGAGCAAAGCCCGACCGCGATGTCACGCGCTGGTTCAGCGACGCGTCCGCGCTTACGCGCTACGGCATCCCGACGGTGAACTACGGCACGTCGACCGGGCTCATGGACGTCGAGCTGGGCGAGAATCTCGAGATCGACGGATTGGTCAAGACGGCGGAGACATACGCACGCGTGGCGATGCGCGTTTGCGAGGTCTCGTGAGCGCGACCGATCCGTACACGCTGCCCCCGGACCTGCCGGTGCCGGAAGACGACGGCGGCGCGGATCATCTTCCGGGTCTGCAGATTCCGGCGCTGACCCTGCCGTCCTCGCGAGGGCCCGTCGACCTAGCGGAGTGGGCACGCGAGCGGCTGGTCCTCTACGTGTACCCCAAAGCCGGCCGCCCGTCGCGGGAGATGCCGCCCGGCTGGGACGCGATCCCCGGCGCCCGCGGCTGCACGCCCCAATCGTGCGCGTTCCGCGATCACAACGCCGAGCTCGCCGAGCTCGGCGCGCGAGTGCTCGGCCTCTCGGCGCAGCCGCTGGACGACCAGATCGAGTTCGCGGAGCGGAACCACATGCCGTTCCCCGTCGTCAGCGACGAGCGTCTCGAGCTGGGATCCGCCCTCGGGCTGCCCACATTCGGGATCGAGGGGCAGACGCTCTACAAGCGCCTCGCGCTCGTCGCGTCGGCTGGCAGGATCGAGCACGTGTTCTACCCCGTCTTCCCACCGGACCGGAACGCCGCCGACGTCGTCGCCTACCTGCGGACGGCCGCGTGAAGCTCGTCACGTTCGAGACTCCCGCGGGGGCGGAACACGTCGGCGCGGTGGCGGACGGCCGCGGCATCGTCGAGCTGGATTTTCCATCGATGCGCGCCCTGTTCGAGCGCGGAGACGAGGGACTCGACGAAGCGCGCGCCGCGGTCGAGGCCGGCGATCCGCGTTACGGGCTCGACGAGGTGAAGCTAAAGGCGCCGATCGTCCCGAAGAAGTTCTTCCACACGGCCGGCAACTTCCGAGAGCACGAGGAGGAGTCGAAGCGCGTCAAGTGGTCGCACGAGATCGCGCCGTGGATCGTCTTCTTCCAGAACGTCGACGCGATCATCGGGCCGGACGAGCCGATCGTCTATCCCGAGCACCTGACCGAGGAGCTCGACTACGAGCTCGAATTGGCGGTCGTGCTGAAGCGGAGCGGGAAGTGGTTCGGAGCGGACGAGGCGATGGACTACGTCGGCGGCTACGTGATCTTCAACGACATCACAGCGCGCGACATCCAGCGGCGCGAGATGCGGTCGGGCGTCTTCTCGTACTCGAAGGCGATCGACACGTTCTGCCCGCTCGGGCCCTGGATCGTGACCGCGGACGAGATTCCGGATCCGCACGACCTCGCGATGGAGCTACGTGTGAACGGCGAGCCCCGCCAGACGTCGCACTCCGGGCGGATGAGCGTGACGATTCCCGAGATCCTGTCGCACTATGCCGCGCTCGGGTACAGCGCCGGCGACGTGCTCTCGACCGGAACGGTGTCGGGCGTGGCCGGGTTCAGCGAGGACGCGGCTTCGCTCTATCTCAAACCCGGCGACGTGATCGAAGCCGAGATCGAGCGGATCGGCGTGCTGCGGAACCCCGTGATCTCGTGGCGCGAGGGGCACGGCACCGATCCGCCGCCGCGGGTGCGGTGGTGAGTTCTAGTCACACGGGCGCGTGTAACTCAGGGTCCCGACCCTCCCCCTGCTCAGGCGTCAGCCTAACGGTGGCTCGGCGCGTTCGCATCGTCCAATTCGTGCCGAAAGTGTGACTTCGTGAGCTGGCCGCGCGACGACGCGAAGCTTGAACGCGTGCGTGCGCTGATGGCCGAGGAGGAGCTCGACGCACTCGTTGTCCGGGCGCCCGACAACGTCCTTTACCTCACGAACTTCTGGGGCATGAAGGGCTACGACGCGGTCGTCTTCCCCCGCGAGGGCGAGGCGATCCTGATCGCGCTCGAAGCCTCCTCCGACGATGCCGAGCGCAGCGCCTGGACCAAAGACGTCCGCTTTCTGAAGGGCTACGACGAGCGCGACCCGCGGCCGCCGACCGCGCGTACCCTCGAGCTCGCGACGGACGCCGCGCGCGACTACGACCGCGTCGGTCTGGAGCTGAGCCTCGGCACGCAGGCCTCCGACCGCATGGTCGGCGAGCCGACTACCTACACGCGCGACTGGTTCGACGCGTTTCCCACCGCGTCCGACGCGGCGCCGTTGCTCGCCCGCGCCCGCGCGCTCAAGACCGCCCAGGAGATCCAGCGAATCCGGCTCGCAAACGACCTCTGCGCCGAGGCGATGGACTACGTGCGCGCCCACCTTCGCGCGGGGATGAAGGCGAGCGAGGCGGCCGCACTCTGGCAGGGGTTCGTCCACGGCTTCGGCACCGGCTACCGCGGGCAAGTCGAGCTCGCGCTCGGCTTCTCCCTCGTCTGGTCCGGCCCGGGGATCCGCACCTTCACCGCCACCGCCGACCGGCCCGTCGTCGAGAACGAGCCGACGTTGTTCGAGATCTGGGTCTGCGTCGACGGCTACTGGTGCGATCACACGAAGAACCTCGTCCTCGGCGAGCTCAGCGCTCGCTACGTCGAGCTCGAGCACCAGCTCACCGAGGTGTATGACGCTGCCGTGGCCCACTGCCGGCCGGGCGCGAGCCTGCCCGACCTCGACCGGCTCGTTCGCGAAGGGATCGCCGCCGCCGGATACGCGGGCCAACCCTCGCACCCCGTGTGCCACGGCGTCGGCGCCCGCGCACACGAGCCGCCCTACGCGCACCAGGCCGGAACCGGCACGGTCGAGGAGAACATGGTGCTCGCGATCGAGCCGGGCATCTACTGGGACGGAGGCGGCGGACTGCGGCTCGAGGACAACTTCCTCATCACCTCCGAGGGCGCCGAGAAGCTGAGCGGGTTCCCGGACGGAATCGTGCGCGTATGACCGAGCTGCTTTGGACGGGCGACCTCAACCGCCGCGCCCTGGAACCACAGGTGAGGGGCCCGATCGACCTGTACGACACAACGCTCCGCGACGGCGAGCAGACCGTCGGCGTCGTGCTCGATCCCGAGCAAAAGCTCGAGATCGCGCGCCTCCTGGACGAGCTCGGGATCGACCGGATCGAGGCCGGCTTCCCGCGCGTCTCCGAGGACGACTACCGAGCCGTCCAGCTGATCTCGGACGCGGGTCTCCGCGCCGAGGTCTGGGGCTTCTCGCGCGCGGTCGCCGCCGACGTCGAGGCGCTCGTCGAGCTCGGCGTCAGCGCGAGCGTCGTCGAGTCCCCGATCTCGGACTTGAAGCTGGCCGCACTCGGCCTGTCGAGGGAGGACATGCTCGAGCGGATCCGGAAAGCCGTGAGCTTCGCCGTCGAGCACGGCATACGCGTCGCCTACTTCGGCGTCGACGGCACGCGCGCCGATCTGCGCTTCTTCGAGCAGGCGTACAAGACGGCGATCGAAGCCGGCGCGCAGGAGGCGGTCGTCGTCGACACGATCGGCGTCGCGACGCCCGAGGCTGCCGCTTTCCTCGTCGGGGCGACGACCGAGTGGCTCGGCGAGGACGTCCCCGTCCACTGGCACGGGCACAACGACTTTGGCCTGGCCACCGCAGCGGCCGTCGCTGCGGTTCAGGCTGGCGCGACGGTCGTCCACGGGACGATCAACGGGATGGGCGAGCGCGCCGGTAACGCGAACCTCGGCGAGGTAGCGCTGGCGCTGCAGGTGCTTTACGGGATCTCGACGCGGCTCGACCTCGCCCGCCTGCGCGACGTGTCGGCGCGCGTCCGCGAGCTCTCCGGCTACGAGCTCGAGCCGTGGAAGCCGATCGTGGGCGAGAACCTCTTCACGCGCGAGTCCGGAGCCGTCGCGAGCCAGTTCCACGATCCGCCGTCGATCGAGCCGTACTCGTCCGAGCTTGTCGGCGCCGAGCGCAAGATCGTGCTTGGAAAGAAGAGCGGCCTCGACTCGATCCGGATCAAGGCGGAAGAGCTCGGTCTCGACGTGCCCGAGGAGCGGCGGGCCGACCTGCTCGCCCGGGTGAAGGCGCTCGGAGCGAGCAAGCGCGGTCTCGTCACGGACGACGAGTTCCGCTCGATGGTCGATGGCTGAGTTCGACGCCGTCATCGTCGGGAGTGGGATCAACTCGCTCGCCGCAGGTGCGCTCCTCGCACGAGCGGGCTGGAGCGTCTGCATCCTCGAGCGGAACGACTGGCTCGGCGGCGCGATCAAGACGGCCGAGCTCACGCAGGACGGGTTCCTGCACGACGTGTTCAGTGCCTGGCACCCGCTCTGGGTCGGCGGAGCCGCCCACGCGCAGCTCGGCGACGAGCTCGCCGCGCGCGGGCTCGAGTACCTGAACACCGACTTCCCGACCGCGACGCTGTTCCCCGACGGCGAGGCCGCGTTCCTCCTCCGGACCGCCGACGCCAACGCCGCCGAGCTCGACCGCCACGCGGCCGGCGACGGTGACGCGTGGCGCCGCATGCTGGAGGAGTTCTTCCCGATCGCCGACCTCGCCTTCGGCGTGCTGGGGACGGAGCTGTGGTCGTCCGCGGGCCTCGGTCTGGGCGCGAAGGCGTACCGGCGGCTCGGCCGGCGCGGGCTCGCGGAGTTCACCGGAACGGTGCTGACGTCGAGTCGCGACTGGCTGACCGGCACGTTCCGCTCCGAGCGCGCGCACGGGCTGCTCGCGCCGTGGGTCCTGCACACCGGGC
>DHWI01000224.1:5648-5883 GCA_002413095.1 Thermoleophilia bacterium UBA5186 | reverse complement strand
GCTCCTTGAGCTCGCGCGGCGACGAGAACGCCTTCTGGACGCTCACCTGCTGGTCGAGCGCAAAGCCGATCAGCAGCGCGAAGGGATCCTGCGCGATCAGCTCGTTCGCATCATCGTCGGGCGTGAACCAGAGCCGGTCGGGCTTCGTCGCGCTCGCCACGCTTCGATCCTAGCGCGCCGGGGTATGCAGGCTCCGTGGCCGATTCGGTCGAGAAAGCCAAGGAAGCCGTCCCGG
>DHWI01000224.1:3898-5597 GCA_002413095.1 Thermoleophilia bacterium UBA5186 | reverse complement strand
CGCCGTCGCGCACCCGGTCGATACCGCGAAGGACCTCGGAGCCGAGGCGCAGGCGGGACGCAGCGAGCGCACGCCGTGGATCATCCTCGGCGGCGTCACGGCGACCGTCGGAGTCGTCGTCGCGCTCGTCGCCGCGGCCGTGCTGGTCCTCTACTTCGTCCTGGGCGGCAAATAGACTCGCGGGCGTGCTCGGGGGAGCTACGGCTCGTGAAGCGGCTGCGTTTGCGCGGTTCGCCGTTGCGCTGCCGCGGCACCTGAGGCGGCGCACGCCTGAGAGCGTCAGGCGCGCGCGGCTCCTCGACGACCTCGCCCGACGCGAAGACCGCCTCTGCGCTCAGCTCTCGGCTGGCGTCTTCGACATCCCGGCCAGCCCGTACCGGCCGCTCTTCGACCAGGCCGGGATCGAGCGGGATGACGCGCTCGCGCTTGTCCGCGAGCACGGGGTGGATGGGGCGCTCGAGCGTTTCTTCGACGCGGGGATCCGGATCTCGATCGAGGAGTTCAAGCGCGACGGCGCCGCCTTCGACTCCCCGCAGCTCACGCGCCACTTCGGCGGCACGAGCGGCGGGTCGTCCGCCAAGCCGCGGCCGCTGACGATCGATCTGCGCCTGCTCGACTCGTTCGCCGACTCGTTCTGGTTCTTCGACGAGGCGTTCGGTCTCACCGGCCGGCCCTACGCCGTCTGGCAGCCGCTCCCGCCGAGCCTGGCGGGGATCTTCAACGCCCTGACGCTCCCGCTCTGCGGCGGCCGGGTCGATCGTTGGTTCTCGCACGACAAGCTCGCGCTGAACGCGGATTCGCTGCGCCCGACGCTCCTACTCGGCGTCTCCTGGCTAGGGGCCAGGCTCGGCTCGTCCGGGTTCGCGTTCCCCCGGCACGTTGCGCCTGGAGACGCCGTCGTGATCGCGCGCTGGCTGGCCGGGGCGAGGGCAGCGGGCACGCCGGCCGCGCTGATGTGCACGCCCAGCTCGGCAGTCCGCGTATGCCGCTCCGCGCTCGACGACGGGCTCGACATCGCGCAGACGCTCTTCATCTTCGGCGGGGAGCCGTACACGCCGTCGAAGGCCGCGCTCGTCGAGTCGGTCGGCGCACGCGCGGTGTCCGCCTACGGCATGACGGAGATCGGCGCGATCGGAATGCCGTGCGCCAACCCGGAGGAGCCGGACGACGCGCACCTGTTCACTCCTCGCGTCGCGGCCATCGAGCGCCCCCGCGAGCTGCCGTGGGGCGCGAAGGTCGGCGCGCTCTACCTCACCAGCCTCAGCCCGGTCTCTCCGAAGCTGATGATCAACGTCGAGAGCGGCGACCACGCGGTCCTCGTCGAGCGCGACTGCGGCTGCCCCCTCCACCGAGCCGGGCTCACCCGCCATCTGCACTCGATCCGCAGCTACGAGAAGCTCACGAGCGAGGGCATGACGCTCTTCGGCGCAGCCCTGGAGGAGCTGGTCGAGCAGATTCTCCCCGCGCGCTTCGGCGGTGGCCCAAACGACTATCAGCTGCTCGAGGAAGAGGAGGAAGGCCGGACAAGGGTGAGCGTGCTGGTCAGCCCATCCGTCGGCACGCTGCAGAACGGCCAGGTCGTCGACGCTGTCCTCGCGCATCTGCAAGGCAACAACAGGGTCGACGCGATGATGGCGGAGATGTGGAAGGGCGCGGAGACACTCCGCGTGCTGCGGATCGCGCCCCACATGACGGGCGC
>DHWI01000224.1:442-3806 GCA_002413095.1 Thermoleophilia bacterium UBA5186 | reverse complement strand
CCGCTGCGCCGAGACGCGCAGGCAAACCGCGCCCGGATCGTGGCCGCCGCGCGCGCCGCCTTCGCAGCTGATGGCATCGAGGCGCCGGTCGAAGAGATCGCTCGCCGCGCAGGAGTCGGGATGGGCACGCTCTACCGGCACTTCTCGGCCAAAGAGGATCTGATCGACGCTGTTCTCGAAGATGCGTTCGCAGCGTTCATCAGCGCGGCCGAGCAGGCGCTCGCTGAGGAGGATGCCTGGGCAGGCCTCCGCAGCTTCCTCGAGCGAGTCTTTGCGCTGCACGTCGAAAACCGCGGGCTCAAGGACATCATCGCCACGCGAGCGCACGGGCGGGCGCGCGCGGAGGCGATGCGCAGGCGGATGCGACCGCTCCTCCGCAGTCTGATCGAGCGGGCGCAGGCGCAGGGAGCCTTGCGGGATGACTTCACGGCCGAGGACATGCCGCTCCTGTTCTGGACCGGTGGCCGCGTGATCGAGGCGACCGCGACGATCGCGCCAGACTTCTGGCGCCGCTACCTTGGGTTACTGCTCGACGGCCTGCGCGCGGAGGCGGCGACGACGCTCCCGCATCCGCCGCTCACGCGGGCTCAGCTGAATCGCGCGACCGGGAGGCGGCCGAGTTGAGTGCGGCGCAGGACGACGGGAGGTTGACCGGGCGGGCGCTGTGGACGGTGTTCGGGGCGCTGATGCTGGGCATGTTCCTTGCTGCGCTCGACCAGACGATCGTCTCGACCGCGTTGCCGACGATCGTCGGCGACCTCGGCGGTCTCAGCCACCTCTCCTGGGTGGTGACCTCGTACCTGCTCGCCGCCACCGTTTCGACCCCCATCTACGGGAAGCTCGGCGACATGTACGGGCGCAAACCCGTGTTCCAGGCGGCGATCCTGATCTTCCTGGCCGGTTCGATGCTCGCCGGGCTCAGTCAGACGATGAATGAGCTGATCGGCTTCCGCGCGCTGCAGGGGATCGGCGCCGGCGGCCTGATGGTCGGGGCGCAGGCGATCATCGCCGACATCGTCCCGCCCCGCGAGCGGGGTCGCTATATGGGCTTGATCGGGTCGGTGTTCGCGGTCGCCTCGGTTGCCGGGCCCCTGCTCGGCGGCTTCCTCGTCGACAACCTCTCCTGGCGCTGGGTCTTCTACGTGAACATGCCGGTGGGCGCGCTCGCCGTCGCGATCGTCGCGCTGCGGTTGCGCCTGCCCTCCTCGCGGAGCAGCCACCGGATCGACTATCTGGGCGCGGCATTTCTCACCGGCGGGGTCGGATCGCTGGTCCTGCTCACCACCTGGGGTGGCAACCAGTACGCCTGGGGCTCGGCCACGATCGTCGGGCTGGCCATCGCGGGCGTTGCGTTGCTCGCGCTCTTCGTCTGGCAGGAGCGCCGCGCCGCCGAGCCGCTCCTGCCACTGACTCTGTTCCGCTCGAGGGTCTTCGACGTTGCGAACGCGATGGGTTTCACGATCGGGATGGCGATGTTCGGGGCGATTGTCTTCATCCCGCTCTACCTGCAGCTCGTCTACGGAGCCAGCCCCACCAGCTCGGGGCTGCGCCTGCTGCCGCTGATGGCCGGGCTGCTCGTCGCCGCGATCGCGTCGGGCCGGGCGATCAGCCGCATCGGCCGGTACAAGATCTTCCCGATCGCGGGCACGGCGATCCTGGTCGTCGGCATGTACCTGCTCTCCCGGCTCACAGTCGGCACCGCTCCATGGCTCGCCTCTGTCTACATGCTCGTCGTCGGTGTCGGCATCGGTCTCGTGATGCAGGTGCTCGTGCTCGTCGTCCAGAACGATGCTCGCCCGCAGGAGATCGGCGTCGTCACCTCGACCGCGACGTTCTTCCGCTCTGTCGGCGGCTCCTTCGGCGTGGCCATCTTCGGCGCGATCTTCGCGTCCCGGCTCGCCGCTCAGATCAAGCAACTGCCGGCCAGCACGACGAAGCACTTCACCGGTGGCGTCCACCTGACGCCGCAGCAGGCCAGGCATCTCCCGCCTGCGGTTCACGCCGAATTCCTGCGCGCCTTCGCGCACGCCCTGCACGGCGTCTTCCTCTGGGGGATGCTGCTGGCGATCGTGCCGTTCGTTCTGTCCTGGTTGCTCAAAGAGGTTCCGTTGCGCACGACCCTCGCGGCGCCGGCCGAGTTCGCGGCAGAGCAGGCTGCCGCCGGCGGCACCGGCGCGGGAGCGATCGTCGAGCGCGTCGCCGACGCGGCGGCCGCACGCTGACGAGGCCCGCTTGGCCCACCTTCGCGGCGGTACCCTGCTGAGGTGAGCTCGCTGTCGGTCTTCAGTCCCGCGACGCGCTCATGGTTCGAGGGCGCGTTCGCACGCCCGACGCCCGCCCAGGAGCAAGGCTGGCCGGCGATCGCCGAGGGCGGGCACGTCCTGATCCAGGCTCCGACCGGCTCCGGGAAGACGCTCGCCGCCTTCCTGTACGGGATCGACCGGTTGACCGCGGAGCCGGGGGAGGGTCTGCGGCCCGAGGCGATGCTTGCGGCGCCGCTTAAGAGGTCGGCCGGGCTTGGCCCGGGCGACCGCTCACCCACCTCGATGGATGGGGGCGCTGCCGAAGCTGCTCGAAGCGTTCGCCTCTTATACGTCTCGCCGCTCAAGGCGCTCAACTACGACATCGAGCGGAACCTGCGCGGGCCGCTTGCGGGCCTCCAGTCGCAGCTCCGCGTCGGCGTGCGCACCGGCGACACGCCGCAGAAGGAGCGCGCCGCGATGCTGCGCGAGCCGCCCGACATCCTCATCACCACGCCCGAGTCGCTCTTCCTGCTGCTGACGTCGCGCGGGCGGGAGATCCTCGGCGGCGTCGAGACGCTGATCCTCGACGAGGTGCACGCCGTCGCCGGGACGAAGCGCGGCGCTCACCTGGCGCTCTCCGTCGAGCGGCTCGAGCGGCTCGTCGAGAAGCCATTCCAGCGGATCGGTCTCTCGGCGACGCAGCGGCCGATGGACGAGATCGGGCGCTTCGTCTCCGGCGCGCGGCCGATCCAGCTCGTCGATGCGGGCATGCGCAAGCAGATGGACCTCAAGGTCGTCGTCCCGGTCGAGGACATGCGCGAGCCAGGCGCCTCGCAGCCAGAGGACGTGCTCGCCACGACGGAAGGGACCTCGTCCTCGATCTGGCCCTCGATCTATCCGGAGCTGCTCCGGCTCGTGCAAGACCACCGCTCGACGATCGTCTTCGTCAACAACCGCAGGCTCGCGGAACGGCTTGCCATCCGTCTGAACGAGCTCGCCGAGAGTGAGATCGCGCGCGCCCACCACGGCTCGCTCGCGCGCGAGCAGCGGCTCGAGGTGGAGGAGCTGCTCAAGCAGGGCCAGATCCCGTGCCTGGTCGCCACCTCGTCGCTCGAGCTCGG
>DHWI01000224.1:0-190 GCA_002413095.1 Thermoleophilia bacterium UBA5186 | reverse complement strand
GGGCGCTACCCGTCCGACGAGTTCGCCGAGCTTCGGCCGCGCATCGTGTGGGATCGCACCGCGGGCGTGATCCGTGGCCGCACGGGGGCGCGCCGACTCGCAGTCACGAATGCCGGCACGATCCCGGACCGTGGCCTGTTCGGCGTGCACCTCGTCGACGGCGGCGGTCGCGTCGGCGAGCTCGACGAGG
>DHWI01000145.1:1869-2689 GCA_002413095.1 Thermoleophilia bacterium UBA5186 | reverse complement strand
GCGCCCCAGCGGTCGCGGATCACCGCGGCGCCGATCTCCTGGTGCGCGTGCGGGCTCTTGACGAATAGCAGGACGGCGAAGACGAACGCGGTCAGGAACCCGGCGGCGCAGACGACCGCGGTCGCGGCCCGGCGTGCGCCGCTCGGGAAGAGCACGGCGCCGAGCAGGCAGATCGCCGAGGCCGCGAGCAACGCGTTCGAGGGCGCGAGCAGGAACCAGTCGACGTGCGGGCGGTGGATCATCGGGCGGCCTCGGCGTCGGAGAAGTCCTGCGTCACTTGAGTCCTCGCCTGGTCGCGCGCGAACGCTCGATCGGAGATCGCGGCAGGCCACGCCGAGAGCACGAGCAGGCACGCGACGAGCGGGACGACAACAGCGAGCTCGGCCGGACGCAGATCGCGGTCCTCCGGCCCGACGGCGCCACCCACCTCCCGGTGCAGCACGCGCGAGATCAGCCGCAGCATGTACATCGCGGCGAGCACGATCGAGACGGCGCCGACGACAGCCCAGCCCCACGCCTGGAAGAACGCTCCGGTCAGGATCAGGAACTCCCCGGCGAAGTTCGACGAGAGCGGCACGGCGAGCGCGAGCACGCCGGTGGTCATCAGCAGCGTCGCGAGCGCGGGCCGCCCGCGTGCCATCCCGCCGAGAAGCGCGAAGTCGCCGGTTGCCGTTCGCGCCTCGATCATCCCGGCGAGCAGGAAGAGCGTGGCCGAAATCAGGCCGTGGTTGACCATCTGCAGGACGGCGCCGTCGAAGCCGAAGTTGTTGCCCGCGAAGAGTCCGATCGTGATCAGACCCATCTGCGCGAGCGACGAGTA
>DHWI01000145.1:0-1837 GCA_002413095.1 Thermoleophilia bacterium UBA5186 | reverse complement strand
CACGCCGCGCACGTCCGGCGCACGGAAGGCGCAGAACGACCCGTAGACGAGCCCGACCGAGGCGAGCACCAGGAGCGGCACACGGAAGTCGTGCACGGGCTGCGGGAACTTGGCGATCGCGATCCGCAGGAAGCCGTACGCGGCCGCTTTCGAAACGACGCCCGAGAGCACCGCCGCGACCTCGGGCGACGATTCGCGGTAGGCGTCGGGCAGCCAGCCGTGCAGCGGGAACAAGGGGGCCTTGACCGCGAACGCTGCGACGAAGCCGAGGAAGATCCACGGGCTCGAGTTGGTCCCTGCCTGGACGAGGTCGAACGTCCCCTGCGAGAGGCCGAGCACGACGATCGACGCGAGCATCAGCAGCGACCCGGCCATCGTGTAGATCACGAACGTGACGGTCGCGCGCACGCGGTTCGTCCCGCCCCAGACGCCGACGAGCACGTAGAGCGGGATCAGCATGGCCTCCCAGAACACGTAGAAGAGGAGGAGATCCTGCGCCGTGAAGACGCCGACGATCGAGCCCGTGAGGAACAACATCAGCCCGAAGTAGGCGCGCGGGCGGTCGCGGCCGGCCCACAGCGCGTAGGCGATTGCCGCGGTGAGAACGACGACGGTCAGGCCGGCGAGCCAGAGCGAGAAGCCGTAGAAGCCGACGTGGTACGAGACGTTCAGGTCGCTGAACCACGTGCGGTGCTGGTCGAACTGCAGGCCGCTGCGCCCGAAGTCGAAGCGGACGAGCGCGAGGATCCAGAGCGCCACCTCGCCGAGCGCGACGACGAGCGCCAAGCCGCCGGCGCCATTCCGCGGCAGCGGCACCAGCCAGACGAAGAGCGCGCCGGCCAGCGGCAGGAAGATCAGCAAGAAGGTCACCCAGCTCATCGCACCACCACGAAGACGACGGCGAGGACGGCGAGGGATCCAGCCATCGCGAGGACGTACGTGCGGAGGAGCCCGGTCTGGGTGCGGCGCAGGCGGCGTGCGGCGAACGCCGCGGTCTCGCCGACCTCAGTCGTCGTGCCGTGGACGAGCGGCGCCTCCACCTCGCGCACGAGGAAGTGCGCGAGCGCAGCGGCCGGGCGGTAGAACGCGAGGTCGTACGCCTCGTCGAAGTAGAACTGGTGCTCGAGTACATGCTGCAGGCCCGCGAGCCGAGGCACTTCGGCGCGACGGGCCCCGTAGTAGACCCAAGCGACGCCGATGCCCGCGAGTCCGAAGCCCATGGCGAGCGCGCTCGCCAGGAGCTCCTGCCGGCCGCTCGGCTCCACCAGCGGCTTTGCAACGACGCTGAGGAAGTCCGAGACCGGGTGCCAGAACGGCGCGAACTGGATCCAGCCCGCGGCGAGGGCGCCGAGCCCGAGGACGGCCACCGGCACGAGCATCGTCAGAGGCCCCTCCCCGCGCCCCGGGTGCGCGTGCACGTGCTCGCTCGCGAAGGGCGACGGCCGCCCGCCAAAGACGATCCAGTACATCCGGAAGGTGTAGAGGCCGGTGAGGAACGTCCCTGCGACCCCGGCGGCGAAGAGCACGTCCCCGTACCAGCCGCGGTCGAGCGCCCCGGCGAGGATCGAGTCCTTCGAGAAGAAGCCCGAGAACGGGATCAGCCCGACGAGCGCGAGCGAGCCGATCAGGAACATCCAGCGCGTGAAGGGCATCAGCTTTCCGAGCCCGCCCATCTGGCGCATGTCCTGCTCGTTCGCAAGCGCGTGGATGACGATGCCGGCTGCGAGGAAGAGCAGCGCCTTGAAGAATGCGTGCGTCATCAGGTGGAACATCGCGTTCGCGTACGCGCCGAGCCCTGCGCCGAGGAACATGTAGCCGATCTGCGACATCGTCGAGT
>DHWI01000113.1:488-7877 GCA_002413095.1 Thermoleophilia bacterium UBA5186 | reverse complement strand
GACGGCCGTGGTCGCGTCCGGCCGGACGTCGTCCCGGTGGATCAACGGCACGAGCGCGAGCAGGAT
Organism: Thermoleophilia bacterium UBA5186; assembly: GCA_002413095.1. Taxonomy (GTDB): domain Bacteria; phylum Actinomycetota; class Thermoleophilia; order Gaiellales; family Gaiellaceae; genus UBA5186. The sequence continues at coordinate 7,811 of DHWI01000113.1, read as the reverse complement.
GCCTGTCACCGGGCTGGCGACCAAGAGGGGCAGCGTGCGCAGGCGGTCGCCGTCCCACGCGGCGTATGCGTGCGCGATCCCGAGCGACGCCAGCCAGACGCCGAGAATCCTGGAGACGAGCGGCGTGATCTCGAAGGGCCAGAGTCTGGTGAGGATGGACAGCTCGAAGAGAAGTGCGACTCCGTAGACGAGCAGTCCGGCGGCGACGACCCCTGCGACGATGCGCGCCGCCTGGCTCAGCGGCGCTTCGAGCGGAAGGCGCCCGCCACCCCGTCGCTCCTCGAGCAGAGCCGCGAGCGGCGCCGCGACAAAGAGGAGCCCGTAGTTCACGAGCCAGTACGCGAGCTCGTACCTCGGGTGCTTCAGGAACGGGTCGAGCGTCACGAGGGTCACGATGGTCGCGGCCACCGAGAACGGGACGACCACGGCCATCGCCACGCGCAGGCGCGGCCAGGTCGGCGCAAGCCACGCCACCGCGGCCAGCAGGAACGCGTTTCCGTACATCACCCCGAGGACACGCGCGTTCGCGTCCGGCTGGATCGTCCACACGAACCAGTCCTTCGTCCGGTTCGGGACGGTCTGGAGGACGACGAACGCGGGCAAGGCATTGACGAGCAGCAGGACGAGGACAAGGCTCGTCAGCGGCGACCGGCTACGCACGTTCGCGATTGTCTCGCGTGGTGCTCGGGCCACCAAATCGAGCGACCCCCTCCACTGATCCGCTCCGCGGACAGGTCGCTTCGCGACCCCCGTCCGAGGGATGGCGGCGTCGCGGGACCTGACTACAACGAGCCGGTAGGGGGAGAGGGCAAGGGCTGCGGCGCCCGGGTCGTACGAGGACTGCGGGCTGGGCGCCCATCCCTCGGAGGCACTATCGGTCGGCGTCCCGGTAAGGGAGCGCATACGCCCCTCGGGCCGAGCCCGAGCCGCTGAAGCGGCGGCGCCTCGTCGCCGCCTAGTGCGCAGCGCAGCTAGTCGAGGTCGCCGCCCTCGAATGCGCGGATGCACTCGCGATAGGCGTCGGGGATGGGCGCGGCCTTGCGCTCGTCGAGGTCGACGAGCACGAGCGTCTGCGTCGCGGTGACCATCAGGACGTCGTCCTCGGCTCGATGCGCAGCGCATTCGAAAGTTGCACTCGTGCGCCCGATCCGCGCCATCCGGACGAAGATCTCGATCAGGTCGTCGAAGCGGGCCGGCGCGAAGTACTCGACCGACGAGGCGCGCATCACGAACTCGTGCGGATCGTCGATGCCGGTCTCGAGCTTCAGCAGGCCGAGGTGGCGCAGGTACTCGACGCGTGCCGTGTCGAAGTAGGGGAGATAGCGGCCGTAGTAGACGATGCCCTGCGCGTCGGTGTCCGAGAAGCCGACGCGTGTGAACGCCGAGAACTTGAACGGCGGCGTCCGGTCGGTCGGCCGCTCGACGCGGAACTCCACCGCCGGGCTCATGCGCGGATCACTCCGAGCACCTCGTCGCGCTTGCGCTCCATCAGCTCTCGCGAGCGGGCCTCGAGGTTCAGGCGGAGCAGCGGCTCCGTGTTGGACGGGCGCACGTTCATGTGCCAGTCGTCCGCGTCGACCGAGACGCCGTCGAGGTGCGTGACCCGCCCCTCGCGTCCGAAGCGCTCCTCGAGCTCCTGCAGCTTCAGAGCCACGTCCTGGACGGGCGTGTTCAGCTCGCCGGTGATGAAGTACCGGTCGCGGTAGGGGCGAAGGATTTCCGAGAGCTTCCGGCCCTGCTTCGAGATGTACTCGAGCATGAGCAGGAACGGGACGACGCCCGAGTCGGCCTGCGAGAAGCCGCGGAAGTAGTAGTGGCCGGAGACCTCACCGCCGAAGACTGCGTCCTCCTCGCGCATCCGGTGCTTGATGAAGGCGTGGCCGACGCGGTTCATCAGGGGCACGCCGCCGGCGCGCTCGACCGTCTCCGGGACGGCCCAACTCGCGCGAAGGTCGTAGATCACCTTCCCGCCCGGCTCGCGGGCGAGGATCGACTCTGCGAGCAGTGCGGTGATGAAGTCGCCCGGGACGAACTCGCCGCTGTCGTCGACGAAGAAGCAGCGGTCGGCGTCGCCGTCGAACGCCACGCCGAGGTCGGCGCCCTCCTCCAGCGTCTTGGCGACGATGAGCTCGCGGTTCTCCGGCAGGAGCGGGTTCGGCTCGTGGTTCGGGAAGCTCCCGTCCGGCTCGAAGTAGCAGCGGACGGAGTCCACCGGCAGCCGTTCGAGCACCGGCGGGAGCATCGCCCCGGCCATCCCGTTCGCGGCGTCGATCACCGTCCGCAGCGGCTTGATCGCTTCGACGTCGACGAACGAGAGCACGCGCTCGACATATCCCGGCCAGACGTCGTACTTCTCGACACGCCCAGGGGCCTGACCCCTAGGCATGTCCGCAGGAGCCATGGCCCGCGAGCGGACGTCGAGCAGGCCCGAGTCGCCGCCGACCGGCAGCGCGCCGCTGCGGACGATCTTCATGCCCGTGTACTCCTTCGGATTGTGCGAGGCGGTGACCATGATCCCGCCCTCGAGGCCGAGCTCGCCGACCGCGAAGTAGACCATCTCCGTGCCGACGAGACCGAGGTCGAGCACGTCTGCGCCGGCCTCCGCCACACCGCGTATGACCGCTTCGGACATCGCCGGAGACGACAGCCGCGTGTCGCGCCCGACGGCGATGCGCCGCGGCTCGAACTCCTCGACGAACGCGCGGCCGATTGCGTGGGCGCCGGCTTCGTCAAGCTCGTCCGGGTAGATCCCGCGGACGTCGTACGCCTTGAAGACCTTCGGGTCGAGCACGCGCTGGATGCTATTCGGAGACCGGCCGCGCGGTTCCTATACATGACTGAATAACTGTGATACATCCGGTGCTTCTCGAGCTTCCAAAAGGGGGGAGCAAGACATGAAACGAGCGATTGCTGCGCTCGCCGGGCTGGTGGCGCTTGCCGCGGCGACCGGCGCGTCAGCCGGAGGCTGGGCGCTGACGACGATCGTCCCGACGAACCAGGTCGTTAGCTCGCCGGTTGCGGGCGGCGGCTATCCGGTTCCGCCCGGGGCCACGCGCCCCGACGCGGGAACGTGCCGCGCCGGGACGTACAACTCCAACCACTCGGAGTCGTGGCTCGCCGTCAAGCCGGGCACCGAGTCGATCGTCGGCAGTTCGAAGTACTTCTTCGAGAACTTCAGCACGTTCTACGACTTCCACCTCGGCTCGTACACGATCAAGCAGGGCAAGGCCGTGGCCGCGAACCAGGTGCAGGGCTACGACTGCACGACGGCCGGGCCGGGCGGAACGTTCACACAGGACATGCCGCCGAGCTGGACGAACAACACCGACCCGAACGTCGACTTCGACTCGAAGGGCCGCGCCTACCAGACGACGCTCCCGTTCAATGCGTTCTGGGCCGGCGGACTGCACCCGAACGGCGAGATCGACGTCTCCTACAGCGACGACCTCGGCCGGCACTGGCTCAAGGCGAATGGCGGCCAGGCGCTCGACAGCACGAACAACCAGACGAGCACGACGTTCGGCCACGTGGAAGACAAGCAATGGATCGCCGTCAACCACATCGTCGGCAACGTCAACCATGACCACGTCTACTCGATGTGGACGACGTTCAACGGCGCTGGCGGGAACGGCAAGATCATGGTCGCCGTCTCGCGCGACCGCGGCGCGACCTTCTCCAAGGCCGTCCAGTTGACCACTCCGTCCGCGACGACGCCGGCGAACACCTACGTCTACCCGTCGATCGGGTCGGATGGCACGGTGTACGTCGCATTTGTGAGCGGTTACGACACGACGAACAAGAACCGCGTCGGGCACGTCTACGTCACGCGCTCGACCGACGACGGCGTCACCTGGGGGCCGTTCGTGCTCGCCGCGACGCCGATCGAGAATCCGAACGGGTTCTTCGCCAACACGAAGTTCCGCGACGGGATCATCGAGAACTTCGCGGCCAGCCCGACCTATCCCGGTCACGCCTACCTGACCTACGAGAACTGGGATGCCGCGGCCGGGACCTCTGACGTCTACTTCGCACAGACGACGAACGGCGGGCTGACCTGGTCGACGCCCAGCCTCGTCAACGACGATGCCGGCACCGCATCGACGGATCAGTTCCAGCCGTCGGTGGCCGCCGGCTCGGGAGGCGCCGTCGCGGTGGCGTTCTACGACCGCCGTGCCGCGTGTCCGTCCGACGCCTCGATCCTCGCCGGCCATCGTGGCGACTCGAACACGTGCATCGACGTCTCGATCCAGGCGTTCAAGGACTCCGGCGGGAGCGGCGGCGCAGTCTCCGTCGGCCCGAACGTCCGTGCCTCGATCTCCACCTGGGACCCGGATCAGCCGGACCAGAAGGTCGGAGGCCTCACGCAGTACCCCTGCGCGGGGCACAGCGACCCGTGCGCGGTTGGCCGCGGCTTCATCGGCGACTACTTCGGGCTCGCGATCTCCAACACCAACGTGTACACGCTGTCGGTCTCGACGCACTACCCGTCCGGCACCGTCCAGTCGGACAGCGGCGGCTCCGTCTATTACCAGGAGCAGGTCCTGGGGACGGTGTCGCGCGCCGCGCTGGGGCTCTAGCTACGAATGTGCCTTCGAGGGGCGGGGCTTGGCGCTCCGCCCCTCGAGCACGGCCTTGATCGCCTGGGTCGACTCCTCGTCGGGCGATTCGCTGATCACCGTCGCGGGCCGGTCGAACTGCGTCAGCGCTTCCGCCAGCGGCTCGGCGCGCAGCGTTCCTTCCCCATAGGGCAGGTGCTTCGTCTCGTTGCGGTTCGCGAACTGGATGTCGCTGAAGTGAATGTGGAACGGAGCGCCCGCTTCGAGCACCGCGTCGGCGGCGGCGAGCGCCTCGGCGAACGGCTCCGGACTGAGGAACACCCCGTCGGAGGTCGCGTGCATGTGCGCGAAGTCGAGCACCGGCCGCACCCAGCCGCAGCGGCGGGAGATCTCGACGACGTCCTCCGCGCTCCCGAGGTCGCGCACCCGGCCCATCACCTCGATCCCGAACGGCACCGCGCGATCCTTCTTCTCCAGCCGCTCGCGCAGCTCGCCGAGCTGCTCGCAGACCGAGTCGATCGCCTCCTCGCGCGTGCGGCCGAGCAGAAAGCCGGGGTGGAAGACGACCACCTCCGCGCCTGCCGCCTTCGCGATGCCCGCTGAGTGGTCGAGCATCCCGACCGCCATGTTCAGCTTCTTCCCGCGCTCGGCGTGGCCCATGAACCCCGCGATCGGAGCGTGCACGGAGAGCGCGATGTCGTGCTCGCGCGCCAACTCGCCGAGCCCGGCGGCGAAGTCGTAGTCCATCCAGAACTTGCCCTCGAAGTCGATCTCGCAGGCGGAATAGCCGCGCTCGAGCAGGATCTCGACCGCCTCCTCCGGGCTCTCGCGGGAGGGAATACGGGCTGGACCAAGCCGAATCGGTGCCATACGAGCCCATCATGCCGTCCGACCCCGTTCCTACGCTTTTTCCATGGCACTGCGAATAACCCGAATCGACCTGCTGGAGCTCGACATCGACCTCCGGCTGACCGATCTCTGGCGCGAGGCGGGCGAGATCACGGAGTGGAACCTCGAGGTCGTCGCGGCGTTCATGCGGGCTGCCTACGGCAAGGGCTACTGCGACGCCCTCACCGAGGATGCGCCCGGGTCGCTCTGCCACGATCACGGGTACCGCATCCCGGGCCGTCGCGAGACGCCCGTTCGCGAGCGCTAGACTCGCCCGCCACGGGCTAAACTGGCCGCGTGGCCCGCAAGCGTAATCCCGCGCGGCTCGTCATCGCGCTGTCGGTCGCAGCGGTCCTCGGCGTCTTCCTGCTCTACACGTCGATCGCCGGCGGCGGCACGCCGTCCCTGCAGCCCGGGCAGCTGAAGGGGCGCACCGGCCAGGTGACGCTCGGCGGTGTGGTCGTGAAGCAGGCCGGGGACGCCCGCAGCTCGGCCGGGTTGCGCTTCACGCTCAAGGACCGCAAGGGATCCACCGTCGTGCCCGTTGTCTATCACGGCGCGGTTCCGGACATGTTCCGTGCGGGACGGGAAGTTGCGGTGCAGGGCACGCTCCGAAACGGCCTCTTCGTCGGGCAGCGCGACACGCTCGTGACGAAGTGCCCGTCGAAGTACGTCGATAAAAAAAGTTAGTGCCCCTCCAGCGAATGTCCTCCGGCTTCTGCCCCGCGATCACGCGGCGCGCTGCGGCGTCCTCAGTCGCGCCCGTACCTTCAGGTACGCGCGCTCCCTGCGTCCTTCCATCGCTTGGTGCTCACGACCCAGAAGCTCGGCAACATCCACTGAAGAGGCACTAATGGCCGGGTTGGGGCGCGCTGCACTCGTCCTGTCGTTGGCGCTCGTGCTCTACGCCGCTTTCGCAGGCGCGTACGCGGCGTGGCGCCGGCGCCGGCGGCTCGCGCTCTCGGCCCAGAACGCACTGCTCGCCGCCTTCGGCACGACGCTGCTCGCGTCCGGAATCCTCGCCGCCGCGCTCCTGCGGCATGACTTCTCGTTCACATACGTGGCCGACCACACGGCGCGGGCGCTCCCGACGATGTACAAGCTGTCGGCGTTCTGGGGCGGCCAGGAGGGCTCGCTCCTCCTCTGGCTCCTGATCCTCACCGGGTTCTCGGCCGCCGCGGTCTGGCTCAACCGGCGCAGCGCGCCCGACCTGGTCGCCTGGACGACCCCCGTGCTCGGCGGAGTCGCAGCGTTCTTCGCATTCCTACTCGTCGTGGTCTCGAGTCCCTTTGCCACCCAGCCCGCGGTCGCAGACGGCGCCGGCCTCAACCCGAGCCTCCAGAACCCCTACATGGTCGCGCACCCGCCGATGCTCTACCTCGGCTACGTCGGCCTGACGGTGCCGTTCGCGTTCGCGATGGGCGCGCTGCTCTCCCGGCGAACCGACGAGCGCTGGATCGTCGCGACGCGCCGGTGGACGCTCACCGCGTGGACGTGCCTCGGGATCGGCCAGCTGCTCGGCGCGCACTGGGCATACGTCGAGGTGGGGTGGGGCGGCTACTTCGCGTGGGATCCCGTCGAGAACGCGGCGCTGATGCCCTGGCTCGCCGCGACGGCATTCCTGCACTCGGTGATGATCCAGGAGAAGCGCGGGATGCTGAAGGTCTGGAACATGCTGCTCGTCATCCTCGCGTTCTGCCTCTCGATCTTCGGCACGTTCCTCACGCGCTCGGGGGTGATCAGCTCGATCCACTCGTTCACGCAGAGCTCGATCGGGCCGTGGTTCGCAGGCTTCATCTGCGTGATCACGATTGGCTCGCTCGCGCTCGTCTTCAGCCGGCTGCCGCTCCTGCGGGCGAAGACGCGCCTCGAGTCGCTC
>DHWI01000113.1:0-383 GCA_002413095.1 Thermoleophilia bacterium UBA5186 | reverse complement strand
TGCTCGTCGCGCTCTGCCTGACGATCCTCTGGGGCGTCGTTTGGCCGCTGATCACCGAGGCGATCCGCGGGGAGCCGACGACGGTCGCGAAGCCGTACTACGACTTCTTCCTGCGCGTCTTCGGGCTGCCGCTGCTGCTCCTGATGGGGATCGGGCCGCTCATCGCCTGGCGGCGCGCGTCGTGGCGAGCGGTCTCACAGGCGTTCCTCGTCCCGGCCGGGATCGCACTTGCGGCGGGCGTCGGGCTGCTCGCGGCCGGTGCGGGCTCGTCCATCCCAGGGTTGATCGCGTACACGTTCTCGGCGTTCGTCCTCGCGTCGATCGTCTACGAGTTCGTCCGCGGCACGCGAGCCCGGCGCGCGCTCTCGGGCGGCTCGTGGCTC
>DHWI01000131.1:209-2684 GCA_002413095.1 Thermoleophilia bacterium UBA5186 | reverse complement strand
GACGTGCTCTTCGCCGCGTCGACCGCGGAGGTGGAGGACGAGTCGATCTCCAGCGACGCCCTCGGGGTGGTCGCGTCGGAGCTGGCCTGGGACGCCGTGCTAGCTGGCGTCGGCGATCAGGTCGACCCCAGCCGTTCGTAGCTCCCGGTCGGCCAGCTCGTAGCCACGCGCGATCAGGGCGCGCTTGGCATCCTCGGTCCACTCGGCGTCGGCGCGTCCGTGCTCGAGGCTCACCTCGGCGACCGAGCCGCGCACCGTGATCCGCGGAATCGCACGGTCGTCCCTGAACGGGAAGCGCGTCTCGGCGAAGCGGGCCTCCAACGCCTCGAGGAGGCGTGCGCGGTCGCGGCGGCTGCGCACCTCCCTTCGCACGAGGTCGGCGAGGTCGGCGCGGAGGGCGCGCAGCTCCCGGATCGAGGTGTCGGTCTCGTCGGCCAGCCGCTCCTCGAGAACCGTGTTGCGGACGATCGACGCACGCGTCAACCGCAGGATCATCTCCGGCAGATGCCCCGGCTCGCCTCGCGCCTCGCGCTGTTCCGCCTCGCGGATCTCCTCGATGAAGGCGCGCACCGGCGGCACACGGCCGAAGCGCTCGAGCCGCTCGCGGAGGCGGACGAGACCGCTCGTCCCGATCTTGGGGTAGTGCGGGAGGAAGCGGAACGCGACGATCGTCCCGACCTCCGGCCGCGCATAGGCGTGCGCAAGCGGGAAGTTCCGCACCCACGCGCCATCGGTGGCGATTCGCCGGCCGACCGGTCTCGGCAGGACGAGCGCGCTGATCGCGGCGGACGCGAGGATCGCCTCCGCCATCTCCTGCGGCTCGGTGTCGCGCGCGGAGTAGACGAGCTCGTAGTCGCCCATGTCCAGCCCAGGCCGGGCGGAAGACGCGTCGGTTGCGCAGACGACGAGCTCGATCTCGGCGTCGCGCAGCTCGCGGGCCAGCTCCGTGAGGTCGCCGAGTCGCTCGGCGATCGTGGCCGGCAGCGCGTACTCGTGCACGCCGGCGAACGGGAGTCGCCACAGCCGGTTGGGACGGAAGACGTCGTGCGCCTGGAGCTGCAGCAGGAACTCCTCGAGCTCGTCGAGCCGGTCGAGCGCGGCCATCGAGCCGGCCAGCGCGCCCGCCGACGTCCCGAAGATCCAGCCGACCCGCGGCCAGAGCTCCCCCTCGCGCAGCCGCCGCAAGAAGCCGAGCTCCATCAGCACACCGTTCATGCCGCCGCCGGAGAGCACGACCGCGACGTCCCGTTCTCCATTCATTGCAGGAACATTAGAGGTCCTTGCGGCGGAACCCGACCAGGGCGATCGCGGCGACCAGCCCCACATACGCCAGCGCCCAGACGCGCACCTGCCAGCCGCCGATGAACGCGCCGCCGAAGGGCCCGAGCTCGAGGACGAAGCGCGTCAGGCCCGTGGTGTCGGCGGTGATCTGTCGAAGCGCGTCCTGGTAGAGCGCCTCGACCGGGACGACGTACGCGGCGATCTTGGCGGCGTGCTCGAGCGTGTGCGAGTTCAGGGCGTGTCCGATCGAGCCGAGCAGCCCTGCGACGAGGCCGGCGCCGAACACCATGAACACGGCGATCCCGTTTGCGGTCGGCGTCAGGAAGACTGAGCCGAGGAGCGAGATCGCCGCGATGATCGCGACTGCCGCGGCGAGCTCGAGGCCCGGGGTGAGGATCCGGTCGGGCCACCAGTGACCGGTCAGCCCGGTGATGAGCATCGACGCGAAGTAGACGGCGAGCACGTATGGGCCGGCGACGCCGACCGTGCCGAGGAACCGGGCGACGAGGAAGGTCGTCCGGCCGATCGGGCGCACGACGAGCGGCTGCAGCAGCCCGCGATCCGCGTCGCCGCGCACCGCGCCGAGCGTCAGGAAGATCGCCAGCACGACCCCGAGGAACAATGTCGCGAACATCGCGAGCCCGAAGATGAACGAGCCCGCGAAGTCCCTCGGATCGATCCCGGCCGGCTGGCCGATCCCGCTGAGATCCTTGAACGCGTAGTGGTTTCCGAGCCAGAAGAGGCCGAGGAAGCCGAGCGTCAGGAGCAGGACGACGGCGAACACCTTGCGTCGAAGGGCCTCCTCGAGCCCGTAGCGCACGATCGTCCAGACCGCCCTCACGATGTCTCGCCGCCCACGGCTTCGAGATAGACGTCCTCGAGCGTCGAGCGCAACACCGAGACGCCGTACACCTTCCGGCCGGCCGCGACGAGATCCGCGACGAGCTGCGGGACGTCCTCGCGTCCGGCGGCGTCGTAGGTCAGCATCGCCTCGTCGGTCTCGATCTCGACCCCGCGCGGGCGCGCGAGGTCGGAGGGCGCACCGGCGGTGACGACCTCCCCGCTGAGCAGGATGACAACCCGGTCGCAGACGAGTTCGATCTCGCTGAGCAGGTGCGAGTTCAGCAGGACGGAGATGCCGCGGCCGCGGAGCCGCTCGAGCAGCTCGCGCACGGTGCGCCGGCCGACCGGATC
>DHWI01000131.1:0-192 GCA_002413095.1 Thermoleophilia bacterium UBA5186 | reverse complement strand
CGCTCGTCGGCTCGTCGAGGAGGAGCAGCTTCGGCTCGCCGACGAGCGACTGCGCGATTCCGAGCCGCTGCTGCATCCCCTTCGACATCGCGTCGACCTTGCGATCGCGCGCCCCGGACAGGTCGACGAGGTCGAGCAGCTCTCCGCGCTCGCGCTCGCCTCCGTGCGACCGCGCGAGGCTCTGGTGCAGGC
>DHWI01000182.1:12424-13667 GCA_002413095.1 Thermoleophilia bacterium UBA5186 | reverse complement strand
CTGCGTCCACGCCGCGCAGAGCGTCCGCGCGCTCGGGTTCGACGCCGTGATGGTCAACTGCAACCCGGAGGCCGTCTCGACCGACTACGACACGTCCGACCGGCTGTACTTCGAGCCGCTCGACGTCGAGTCGGTGCTCGCGATCTGCGAGCGCGAGAATCCCGTCGGCGTCGCGATCCAGTTCGGCGGTCAGACTCCGCTGAAGCTCGCGCGCGCGCTCGAGGACGCCGGCTACCGGATCATGGGCACGCCCTTCGACGCGGTCGACCTCGCCGAGGATCGCGAGCGGTTCGGCGCCCTTCTGGCGGAGATCGAGATCCGCTGTCCGGAATGGGCGATCGTCGAGAGCGTCGCCGAGGCCCAGTCCGCCGCCGAGCGGATCGGCTACCCGGTGCTGATCCGCCCGTCGTACGTGCTCGGCGGCCGTGCGATGCGCGTCTGCCACGACGAGGACGAGGTGCGTGCGGCGCTCGAGAAGCAGCTGTACGGGCCGGTGCTCGTCGACCGCTTCGTCGAGAACGCGATCGAGATCGACGTCGACGCGCTCTCCGACGGTAAGAACACGTACGTCGCCGCCGTCATGCAGCACGTCGAGGAAGCGGGCGTCCACTCGGGCGACTCCGCCTGCGTCTTGCCGGCGCCGTCCCTCACCCCCGACGCGGCCGGCGAGATCAACGGCATCGTGGAACGTCTTGCGCCGGCACTCGGCGTCGTCGGTCTCCTGAACGTGCAGCTCGCGGTGTCCGGCGCGGACGTGTTCGTGCTGGAGGCCAACCCGCGCGCCTCTCGCACGGTGCCCTTCGCGTCGAAGGCGATCGGCGTCAACCTCGTTGAGGCGGCCTGCGCGCTCGCCGCCGGCGCCGAGCTGTCCTCCCTGGCCCTGCCCAAGGGCCTGGCCCCAGGACAGGTCTCCGTGAAGGCAGCGGTGCTCCCGTTCGCGCGCTTCCCGGGCAGCGATCCGGTGCTCGGCCCTGAGATGCGCTCGACCGGCGAGGTGATGGCGAGCGCGGCCGACCTGCCGACCGCCTTCGCGAAGGCCGAGCGCGCGGCCGGCCGTCCCCTGCCGACCGCGGGCGTGGCTTTCCTGTCGGTGCGCGACGAGGACAAGCCCGCTGCGATCCCGGTCGCAGCAGCGCTGATCGGGCTCGGGTTCCGGCTGATTGCCACGGAAGGAACGCGCGTGCGTCTCACTGCCGCCGGACTCGAGGTCGAACCGGTCGAGAAGGGAACCGCGGTCGTCGAC
>DHWI01000182.1:8007-12344 GCA_002413095.1 Thermoleophilia bacterium UBA5186 | reverse complement strand
GCGGCCGCGGTGCACGCGATCGGGAGCGCGAAGGCCGAGCAGGTTCTGTCCCTGCAGGAACGGATCAGTGCTCAGACGCGATCTGCATAGGGTCGTGGCGCGCGAGGAGGTCGGGCTCTACACGCTGCTGCGCGTGGCGCGGCGCGACCTCGACCCCGGCATCCCGGGCCAGTTCTTCATGCTGCAGCCGCCCGGCCGCCTACTTCCCCGCGCGATGAGCCTCTGCCTCGCGCCGCCTGGAGAGCTCGCGTTCCTGATCGACCCGATCGGCCCGGGCACGCGCGCCCTTTGCACGCTCGCCCATGGCGACGAGCTCGCCGTGCTCGGCCCGCTCGGCAACGGGTTCCGGCTCGACGTCCGCCGTCCGCTGCTCGTCGGCGGTGGGATCGGGATCGCGCCTTTGCCGTACCTCTCGGACCGCCTCGGCGCGCCGCGGGCGGTGCTCGGCTTTCGCAGCGAGTCGCACGCCCAGGCCGCCGACCTCGTGCCGAACGCGGAGGTCGTCGTCGAGCCGACCTACGTCACCGACGTGATCCCGCCGAATCACGACGTGTTGGCCTGCGGTCCCGAGGCGATGCTGGCCGCCGTGCGCGGCCTGGAGCCTGCCGCGCAGCTCGCCTGGGAGGCGCCGATGGCCTGCGGGTACGGCGCCTGCTACGGCTGCGCGGTCGAGATCGACGGCGAGCTCAGGCGCCTCTGCGTCGACGGACCCGTACTCGAGTCGCGTGCTGCTTAACGCCTCCGGCTGCCTCGACGCGCTCACGGCGCCCGACGTCGCGCGCTCCCTCGACGCGTACGTCACGAAGACGGTCACGCCGCTGCCGCGCGGTGGGAACGAGCCCGTCCGCATCGCCGAGACCGAGCTTGGGATGCTGAACTCGATCGGGCTCGCGAATCCGGGCATCGACCGCTTCGTCGACGAGTACCTGCCGCGGCTGGCCGAGCTCGGCGTTCCGCTCTGGGTCTCCGTCGGCGGGTTCTCCGTGGATGACTACGCGCAGTGCGTTTCCCGGCTTGACGCGCACCCCGAGGTGTCCGCGATCGAGCTGAACCTGTCCTGCCCGAACGTCGACGCGTTCGAGGCGCCGACAGCGGAGATCGTCGAGGCTACGCGTGCCGAGACCGCCAAGCCGCTCTACGCGAAGCTCTCGCCGGCGGTGCCGGACGTCGCCGCCGTGGCGGTCGCCGCGCGAGACGCCGGGGCCGACGGCCTCTCCCTCGTGAACACCATCCGCGGGCTCGCGCTGGACGAGCGCACATTGCAGCCGCGCCTCGCGCACGGGGCAGGCGGACTGTCCGGACCCGCCCTGCGGCCGATCGCGCTCGCCGCCGTCTATGCGTCCTATGCGGCAACGCACATGCCCATCGTGGGCATGGGCGGGGTGGAGAGCGGAAGGCACGCGCTGGACCTGCTGGCGGCCGGTGCGAGCCGTGTCGCGCTCGGGACTGTGCTCTTCGCCGACCCCGGCGCGCCGACGCGGATTCGCGCCGAGCTCGTCCAGGAATCGTCAGAGCGCGGTTTTGCCTCGCCTGCCAACGCGACGGGTGCGGCGCACGCCACGGGCATGGCCGAACCGGAGGCATTGGAGTCGCCGCATCCGGTGCCAGCGTAGAAAACACGCTGCAAAACCTGCCTTTTCTTGTCGGTTGACCGCCGACTCTCACCTGTTAGACTGCCCCGCCATGGTGTCCACGAAGACCCAGGCGCAGGCGCCTCTCCGGTCCCTCGACCAGCGCATGGAAGCGTTGAAGCGCGCCAACGACATCCGGGTCAGGCGGGCACGGCTGAAGAAAGATCTGAAGGACGGGAGCGTTCAGATCGAGCAGATCCTGAACGCGCCGCCCGAGTACGTCGAGACCGCGAAGGTCTTCGACATGCTCATGGCCGTCCCCAAGTTCGGCCGGGTGAAGGCGGCGAGGTTCCTCAACCAGTGCCGCATCAGCCAGTCGAAGACGGTCGGAGGGCTCTCCGAGCGCCAGCGCGCGGAGCTGGTTGGCCTCTTCAACCGGTAAGCGGCTGCCGGTATTCGTCGTCACCGGCCCTTCGGGAGCCGGCAAAGGGACATTGGAGAAGGCGTTGCTCGACCGGCGCGCCGATCTCGAGCTCGCGGTGTCGGCGACGACGCGCGACCGCCGGCCGAGCGAGCAGGACGGCCGCGAGTACTGGTTCCTCGCACCCGGCGAGTTCGAGCGACGGGTCGAGGCCGGCGACTTCCTCGAGTGGGTTCCGTACGTGGGTCACAAGTACGGGACGCTCCGCTCCGAGATCGANNCGTTCGTGACACGGTGCCCGGGGCGGTGACCGTCTTCGTCGATGCCCCGTTGGACGAGCTGGAACGGCGGCTCCGCGAGCGCGCCACCGAGAGCACAGGCGAGATCGGCGAGCGGCTGGAGCTCGCGCGTGACCAGAAGACTCGGGCCGGCGAGTTCGACTACGTCGTCGAGAACAGGGATCTCGGGCGGGCGGTGGAGGAGCTCTTGGCCATCGTTGACCGGGAGCTGGCGGCCGCAGGTAGCATGCAGGCGTGATTCATCCTCGCATCGACGAGCTGCTCGACAACGTCGACTCGCGCTATGCGCTGGTCATCGTCGCCGCCAAGCGGGCTCGACAGATCAACAATTACCACCACCAGCTCGGTGAGGGCATCGGCTTCGACGACGCCCCGCCGCCGCTCGTCGAGTCGCGCTCGAAGAACTACTTGACCATGTCCCTGGAGGAAGTCGCCCAGGGCAAGATCAAGTACGCCTACAAGAAGTAGCCCGGCCACCTCGCAGGGTCGCTGTCGGCACAATGTGCCGCATGGCGCGCATTTTGCTCGGCGTGACCGGTGGAATCGCGGCCTACAAGGCGTGCGAGCTGACGCGGCTCCTGGTCAAGGACGGGCACGAGGTCGTCCCGCTCGTCACGCCGGGCGCCGAGCGGTTCGTGCGCGCCGAGACCTTTCACGCCCTCGCGCGCCGCCCGCCCGCAGAGGACGTGTACCCACATCTGACGCGCGCGGATCTGCTCGTCGTCGCTCCCTGCACTGCGAACACGCTGGCCAAGCTCGCCCACGGGATCGCCGACAACGTCCTCACCGAGGCAGCGCTCGCACATCGCGGGCCCACGCTCGTCGCGCCGGCGATGAACCCGCGCATGTGGGCGCACGCGGCCACCCGCGCGAACGTCGAGACGCTCAACGCCCGCGGGATCCACTTCGTCGGCCCGGACGAGGGCGAGATGGCCGAGGGCGAGTGGGGCGTCGGACGGATGGCCGAGCCGGCGGAGATCCTCGTCGCGATTCGCGAGCTCCTGATCCCGCCGGGCCCGCTGCGCGGGAAGCACGTGCTGGTCTCCGCCGGCGGAACCCGAGAGCCGATCGACTCGGTGCGCTACGTCGGAAACCGCTCCTCCGGGCGCATGGGCGTCGCGCTCGCCGCCGAGGCGCGCAGGCGGGGCGCGAACGTGACGCTGCTCGCCGCGAACGTCGCCGTCGACACACCTGAAGGCGTCGACGTCGTGCTCACGCCCACCTCCGAGGACATGGCCCGGGAGGCCTTCGCGCGGAGCGACGCGGACGTTGTCGTGATGGCTGCGGCTCCGGCCGACTACCGGCCGGCTGCAGCGCGCACCGACAAGCGCCCGAAGGACACGTCTACATGGACGGTGGAGCTCGAGCCGACGACCGACATTCTCTTGACGCTCGGCGAGCAGCGGCGCGACGGCCAGGTGCTCGTCGGCTTCGCCGCCGACGCGGGCGAGACCGGAGTGGAGCGGGCCCGCGCGAAGCTCGTGCGGAAGCACGCGAACCTGATCGTCTTCAACGACGTATCACGAGACGACGTGGGCTTCGACAACCCCGACAACGAGGTCGTGCTCGTCACCGCCGGCGCCGAGCGCACGGTCGCCAGGGCGCCGAAGGCCGAGATCGCCGCAGCGATCCTCGACGAGGTCGAGCGGATCCTGCATGGATGAAACCGCCCGCACACAGGTCGAGACGGCGTCCGCCGACTCGGTTGCCGCGATCGTCGACAACCTCGCGCGCGTCCTGCACGCGCCGCGCGACACGCTCGAGCTCGTCGTCCTCTGCCTGATCGGCGAGGGCCACCTGATCATCGAGGACTTCCCCGGCGTCGGGAAGACGATGCTGGCGAAGTCGCTCGCGCGCTCGCTCGAATCGTCGTTCTCCCGCCTGCAGTTCACGCCGGACCTGCTCCCATCGGACGTGACCGGAGTGAACGTCTTCAACCAGCGCTCGAACGAGTTCGAGTTCCGGCCCGGCCCCGTCTTCGCCAATCTGCTCCTCGTCGACGAGATCAACCGCGCGTCGCCGAAGACGCAGGCCGCGCTGCTCGAG
>DHWI01000182.1:5519-7899 GCA_002413095.1 Thermoleophilia bacterium UBA5186 | reverse complement strand
AGCTCGACCGGTTCACGATGCGGATCGACATCGGCTATCCGACCCTCGCCGAGGAAGCGCGGATGCTGACCGAGCAGACCGTCGAGGAGCCGCTCGAGTCGCTGCGGCCGGTCACGTCGGCGCGTGGCGTGATCTCCCTTGCCGAGGACGCGAAGGCGATCTACGTCGAGGAGAGCGTGAACCGCTACGTCGTCGCCCTGCTGCGGCATACGCGCGGCGACCCGCGGCTTTACCTCGGCGCGAGTCCGCGCTCGGGGATCGCGCTGCTGCGCGTGGCCAAGGCGCGCGCGCTCGCCCGCGGACGCGACTTCGTCCAGCCGGACGACGTCAAGGCGGTCGCCGTGGACGTGCTGTCGCACCGGCTGATCCTGGCGCCGGACGCGCGCTCGGCCGGCCTCTCGGGACGCGATCTCGTGCGCGACGCGGTCGAGAAGACGCCCGTCCCGGTGTGACCCCGCGCGGCAAGCTCGCACTCGGTTTCGGCTTCGGCATCTACGTCGCCGCCTGGGCGTTCGGGTCGCAGCCGCTCTATCCCGTCGCCGTCGGGCTGATGCTCGCAGTCGCGTTCGCTTGGGGATGGGTGCGGCTCGCCGTGGGTCCCGCGGAGCTGCGCCGCGAGGCTGGACGCGGCGGGGAGGAGGAGGGGGACGACGTCGAGGTCGACCTGCTGCTCCGGCTCGACGGACGCGTGCCGCCGCCGGGCGTCACGATCGTCGAGCGGATCGCGAAGGTCGGCGAGCGGCGCAGCTTGCTGGAGCGCCGAGGCGGCGACCTTCTCGGTGGCTACGTCCTCGAGGCGCTGCCCCGCGGCCGTTACGTTCTCGAGGAGGCGACCGCCGTCGTCGAGGACCCGTTCGGCCTGCAGCGGCAGCTCGTCCCGCTGCGCGCTGCCGGCACGATCCTGGTCTATCCGCGCCTGGTCGAGCTCGACCGACTCTTCAGCGAGTCTGGCGCGCACGCGCAGGACGGTCGCCGCCTGCTGCTCCGCCGTCCGAGCGGTTTCGACCTCCACAGCGTGCGCGAGTACGAGCAAGGAGAGTCGTTGCGGAAGGTGCACTGGCGGACGACGGCGCGCCGCGGGCAGCTGATGGTCAAGGAGCTCGAGGACGCGCCGCGCGACGAGGTCGCGGTTCTCCTCGACGGGGATGCGTCGGCGGTGGTCGGCGAGAGCTTCGACGTCCAGGTGCGGGCAGCCGGCTCGCTGCTTCACGCGCACGCGCGGCGCGGGCGCCGGGCCGTTCTGATCGTCAACGCAGCGGCCGCCGAGTCGCACCGCGTCCACTCCGACGCCGGCGACTGGCAGGGCGCGCTGGAGGTGCTTGCGTCGGTCGAGCCCACCGCGAAGACCCCGGTGACCGCGCTGCTCGGCCGCGAGGGGAACTCCGCCGTCCGCGCGCTCGAGCTCGCCATCGTGACCGCTCGCCTCGCGCCCGGGCTCACCGACCGCCTCATCCAGCGCGCTCTCGGCCGGCGCGCCGTCTCCATCGTCTACGTGGACGCGGCCAGCTTCGGCCCGAAGGGACGCGGCCGCCCCGAGCCTGAGCTGCTCCGGCTTCAGGCGGCCGGCGTCGCCGTCGCGATCGTGCGGCGCGGGGACGACCTGGCCACCGTCCTCTCGGCGCGGCCGGCGGAGGAGGCGCTTCGTGCGTAGAACCGCACTCCTCTACATCCTGCCCGCGCTTGTGATCGCGCTCGACTGGACGAGGCTCGAGCGCCCGCGCGGGTCGACGCTCCAGCTGGCGCTGATCCTGGCGCTCGCGCTGCTCCCGGCCCTCGTCCGCCGGCTGTCGGTCAGGATCGCGCTGGGCGTCGGCGGACTCGCCGCGGCGGCCTCCAGCGCCCTGGCCGTCTCACGCCACGACTTCTTCGGGCCGCTGCTCTCGCGTTTCGGCAACGGCTTCCTCGACTTCTACGACTACGCGGTCCCGATCGACCCGGCCGGGCACCCGGGGATGCACGGCGTCATCCTCCTCGCCGTCTTCGGCTTCTGCCTCGCGCTCGGACTGGCGATTGCCGCGCGGCGGGCGATGGTCGCCGGGCTCGTCCTCGTCGCGGGGGCGGGTTGGCCCTCGACGCTGCTCAGCGGCGGGCACGAGATCGCGCGCGGGGTGTGGATCCTGCTGGCGCTGCTCCTGCTGCTGGCAGGGCTCGGGGCGAAGAGCCTGACCGGCTTGCGGCGCGCACTGATCCCGGCCGCCGCGGTCGCGCTAGCCGCGATCGCCGCCTCGTCCTCGCCGGCGCTCGCCAAGGCCGAGTTCCTGCGCTGGCAGACGTGGGACTTCTACACGCGCCCCGACCCGGCAGTCGGCGTCCGCTACATCTGGGACTCGACGTACACGGGCATCCGCTTCCCCAAGAAGCAGACCGTCGTGCTGAAGGT
>DHWI01000182.1:5157-5476 GCA_002413095.1 Thermoleophilia bacterium UBA5186 | reverse complement strand
AGGCCCGCCCCGACGTTGCCGCCGCGCTGGAGCCGGCCGCCGCCTCGAACCGCCGGCGCTGGATCCAACAGGACGTGACCGTCAAGGCGCTGCGCGACGCGCATTTCGTCGCGGCAAGCGTCCCGGTCGCCTATGACACGCACGGCGTCGCGACCACGTACGGGAGGGGCAACATCGCGCTCGTCCGCTCGGGGCTGACGCGTGACCAGCGCTACCGCGCGTGGAGCTACGCGCCCGATCCGACGCCGGCGGAGCTCGCGCGCTCGCGGCCGCGCTATCCGGACGCGATCGCGGGGGAGGGCTTCCTCGCTGTTCCTGG
>DHWI01000182.1:0-5099 GCA_002413095.1 Thermoleophilia bacterium UBA5186 | reverse complement strand
CTTCCACCCAGGACATCTTCGACGCCTACCGGCCGCTCGAGGCGAAGGCGCAGCAGATCGCGGGCGACGCGAAGAGCCCGTACGCCGCCGTCGCGAGCCTCGAGACGTGGTTCCGCGACACCGGCGGCTTCCGCTATGACCAGTCCCCGCCCGAGGCGATCGGCGCGCCGCCGCTCGTCGATTTCGTCATGCGGACGAAGGCGGGCTACTGCCAGCACTACGCGGGAGCGATGGCTCTGATGCTGCGATACCTCGGCGTTCCCGCACGAGTTGCCGCCGGGTTCACGAGCGGGACGTACGACGCGCGGAAGGGCGAGTGGACGGTGACCGACCACGACGCGCACACCTGGGTCGAGGTCTGGTTCGCCGGCTACGGGTGGCTCCCGTTCGACCCGACGCCGGGCCGCGGCTCGCTGAGCGCGAGCTACAGCGCCTCGTCGCCGCGCTTCGATCTCAGCTCGATCGCCAAGTACCTCGGCGCAGCGGTCACGGGCGGACAGGACGTTGCGGACATCAAGCAGAACGGCAACTTCGGCCAGCGCGGCTTCGATCGCCGCAGCCTCTCGCGCGCCGACGCGCCCGGGAACGCGAGTGTTGGCCTCTCGGCCAGGCGCACGGGCGGAAGCCTCCTGAAGCTGCTCGCCCTCGTCGCGCTCGCGATGGGTGCGGCGATCGTGCTCCTGAAGGCGCTGCGGCGCGGACGGCGTTATCTGACCCGCGACCCGCGGCGGATCGCCGGCGCGTGTCGAAGCGAGCTCGCGGACTATCTCGTCGACCAGCGCGTGCGTCTCCCGGCGGGCGCGACGCTCGAGGACGTGGGCGCGGCGGCGCGAGCCGAGCTCGCGGTCGATGCCGCCGCATTCGTTCGCGCCGCCGCGGCCGCGCGGTACGGCCCGCCGGCGCAATCTGGCCGCGCCGCCCGAAGTGCCCGGCGCGAGCTCCGCAGGCTGCGGCGCGCGCTGCGCCGCCGCCTCGCGATCCGTGACCGCATCCGCGGGCTGCTCTCGCTGCGCTCGCTTGGCTTCCTGTCCGGGTGAAAGACGCCGTCGTGATGGCGGCCGGGGAAGGCATGCGCCTGCGCCCGTTGACCGAGCGGTATGCAAAGCCCGTGCTCCCGCTCGATGGCCGCCCGGTGATCGCGACTCTGCTGCGCGAGCTCCGCGCCGCGGGAATCGAGCGCACGTGGATCGTCGTCGGCTACCGCGGCGAGCAGATCCGCGGGCTCCTCGGCGACGGCAGCGGCTTCGGGCTCCAGCTTCGCTACGCCGAGCAGCCGGAGCGCGACGGGTCGGCCGGCGCCGTCCGCGTCGCGCTCGCGGCCGGCGCAACTCCGCCGTTCCTGATCGCAGGGGCCGACACGCTCTTCGCCCCCGGCGACGTGAGGCGCTTCGTCGAGGCCGTCGAGGGCCGCGGCGTCCCGGGCGCGATCGCCGTCCGCCGAAGCCCGCCGCCCGATCCACCGCATCGTTGGGCGACGCGCGTCACTGACGGCCGGGTCACGCGCGTCCTCGACGACGATCCGGACAACCCACTCTCGGGCGCGCCGCTCTGGTTGCTCACGGCCGCGACCGCGGCGTACCTGGAAGGCCTCGAAGGTCCGCCGTACGAGCTCGCGGAGCTCTTTCAGCGCGCAGCGGACGCCGGGCTCGAGATCGCCGGCGTCGAGATCGGCCCGACGCGAGACTTGACGTATCCGCTTGACTTGATGCACGAGAACTTTCCGTATCTGGGGTCCTATGACTGACACGCTACGCGTTCTGGGGTCGCCGAGCAGGCGTCGGCAAGGTTCGATCTTCGGCTCCGCGGCACCTGCGAGAAACGCGCATGACTGACGCGTACAACCTGTTCCAAACCGGCCGGACGCATCTCGCCGAGGGCCGTGCCGCCGAGGCCACGCTTGCTCTCGAAAAGGCGAAGAGCCGCGAGCCGGACAAGGCTTCGATCCGCGAGGCGCTCGGGATCGCCTACTTCCGCACCCGACGCTGGGCGGACGCCGAGTCGGAGTTCCGGGTGATGCTCGAGCTGTCCCCGACGGACGACTACGCGCACTACGCGCTCGGACGCTGCCTCGAGAAGCAGGGCCGCGACAGCGAGGCGAACGGGCACTACAAGCTCGCAAGCTCGCTGCGCCCGGGCGACGCGCACTACGCGTCGCGCATCCGCGACCTGGGCTGACCCGCCCAGGGCGTTGACGTTTGGGCAGCGTCGTGGGACGCTGTTCGGCCAGATGCGCGCGTTCGCCAAGGCCTATACCGCCGCGCTCGTGGTCACGAGCCTGATGCTGCCCGGCATTGCAGGCACGCTCACGATGATCCTATTCCTGATCGGAGGCCGCGAAAAGGCCGCCCGCGCGACCCACTACGGCTGGCTGAACTCGACGGGAACGCGGTCGTGGATCTTCGGGACGCTGATCGCGATCGTGGCCTGGGTGGTGCTCGCCGCGCTGTTCCGCCGCTACGCGTACGTCGACCGCGCGAACCCCTCGGAGTACGAGAAGCTGCTGCAGGGCTACGAAACGCTGCGCGCCAGGCTCGACGCGGCGGGGCCGGGAGCCGCGGGCCCCGAGGTCGCGGTCGCCCGCGTCCACCTCGACGAGGTGGGGCGCGCGTTGGGAGCGCTGGATCCTCCGGCCTCTCCCGGATGGAGATGGGCGGCCGCGGTCGGATACGTCGGTTTGCACGAACGGCTCCACCGGGCGGAGGAAGCCCTGCTCGCCCTCGAGAACGCCGCCGAGATCCGCGCGGAGATCTGCTTCGACATCTCGCGGCTCAGCGGCTCGCGCATCGCGGACAGCCGCGACCTCGTGAAGCGCCTCGAGGGAATGCTCACCGACCTGAGTAGCGGCGGCGACGCGGCGCTGGGCGCGGGTGTCCTCGCCGGGCTGCGCCGGATTCGGCAGACCGTGAACGAGTTTCGGGACAGCCGCCGCGCCGGCCTCGTCCGGTCGAGGAACAACCTCTTCGGCACGATCGTCTTCACGGCGATGAACGCCTACGTGCTGCTCGGGATCGCGATGATCATGGGGGCCAGGCCCGAGCAAATCCTCGCCGCGACCGTCTTCTACCTGGTCGGCGCGGTCGTCGGCCTCTTCCGGCAGCTTGCCGTCGCCGGGTCCGCCGACACGCACAGCGAGGAGGACTACGGTCTCGCGACAGCGCGGCTCATCCACACGCCGCTCTTCTCCGGCCTGGCCGGGGTCGGTGGGGTCGTGCTGACGCTGATCGCCCTCGCGGTCACCCCGCGCCCTGCGACGCCGTCGAGCACTCCGGCCGGCAAGCAGGTTCTGAAGGCGCAGGTGGTCGCCGCGAAGACCACGACCACGAACGACACGACCTCGAACGAGGTGCCGTCGCTCAAGAAGATCTTCGACCTGAACAATCCCACGGCGGTCGTGATCGCGGCGATCTTTGGCCTCACACCGTCGTTGCTCACGACGCGACTGAACTCGAACGCTGAGAAGTTCAAGGTCGACCTCCGCAGTACCGAAGCCGCCGAGACCGCGCCGACCTAGAGTTGCGATCCCATGCGGGTCGTCTGCCAGCGCGTGACCGAAGCACGCGTGCGCGTCGGGGGCGAGATTCGCGGCGAGATCGGCCTGGGGCTCGTCGCGCTCGTCGGGATCGCACGCGGCGACGACTCCGCGACGGTGCGGAGGCTCGCCGCGAAGGTCGCGCGGCTGCGGGTCTTCGAGGGAGACGACGGACGCTTCGACCGCAGCGTGCTCGAGACCGGCGGCTCCGTCCTCGCGGTCAGCGAGTTCACGCTGATCGCTGACACGAGCAAGGGCAACCGGCCCAGCTTCGCCGCGGCGGCGCCGCCCGAGGAGGCCGAGCCGTTGTGGGAGGAGTTCTCGGACGCGCTCGAGGCGGAGGGCGCGAGAGTCGAGCGCGGAGTTTTCGGGGCGAGAATGGACGTCGAGCTCGTGAACGCCGGCCCGGTGACGATCGTGCTGGACTGAGCTCGCCTGCTATCCTGCAAACACCACATTTCGAGGCGGTTTTCGAAGTGGGCCTGCGGGCCCATTTTTTGTGACATGGCAGCAACACACGACAAGGAGAGAGAGCTGACGCGCGAGATCTCGCAGCAGGTCGAGACAAGTGTTCCGGGCACCGAGGTGCTCGCCGTCGAGCTGCTTGGGCCCGACCGGATCTGCGTGTTCATCGACCACCCGCAGGGCGTCGACCACGCCCTCTGCGCGCGCGTGACGGGAGTCCTCGACCCCTTCCGGCGCACCTACGGGATCGACGTCTCGTCGCCCGGCTCCGAGCGCCCGCTCCGCAAGCCCGAACACTTCCGCAGCGTC
This sequence comes from Thermoleophilia bacterium UBA5186, assembly GCA_002413095.1. Taxonomy (GTDB): domain Bacteria; phylum Actinomycetota; class Thermoleophilia; order Gaiellales; family Gaiellaceae; genus UBA5186. The sequence continues at coordinate 796 of DHWI01000182.1, read as the reverse complement.
GTCGGCCGGCGCGCCGCCGTCCGCACCGCCCAGGAGATCGGCGGTCGCAAGCGCTTCCGCGGCGAGGTCGTCGCCGCCGACGAGCGAAGCGTGCGACTTGCCGCCGGCTCCGACGAGCTCATCGAAATCCCGTACGACTCGATCGTCCGGGGCAACCTCATCGCGACTCCGGAAAGCAGGTAAGTAGAGATGACGCAAGAGATCATCGAGGCCGTCCGCGAAATCGAGCGCGAAAAGGGCATCGAGAGCGGCACCCTCGTCAACGCGCTCGAGGACGCGCTGCTCGCGGCCTACAAGAAGATTCCCGACTCCTCCCGTCACGCGATGGTCGAGCTCGATGACGAAGGAGACTTCCGCGTCTTCTCGATCGAGCTCCCGGCCGACGTGGAGGAGCGGCTGATCGACGAGGCGCGCGAGCGCAAACTCGAGGAGCTCGAGGCGCTCGAGGTGGAGACCGGCGAGCGTTCCCACACGCTCATCTCCGACGACGAGCTCGACATCGACTGGTCGGACATCCCCGACAGCCAGGTGAAGCGCGAGGACGTCACGCCGGAGAACTTCGGCCGCATCGCCGCGCAGACCGCCAAGCAGGTCATCCTGCAGCGGATCCGCGAGGCCGAGCGCGCCATGATGTACGACGAGTACATCGACCGTCAGGGCGAGGTCGTGACCGGGATCGTCCAGCAGGCGGGCGACCGCAACAACGTGCTCGTCGACCTCGGCAAGGTCGAGGCGCTGCTGCCGCGGTCCGAGCAAGTCGACGGCGAGCGCTACGAGCAGGGGTCGCGCATCAAGG
>DHWI01000128.1:12556-20011 GCA_002413095.1 Thermoleophilia bacterium UBA5186 | reverse complement strand
CATCGTGTCGTAGATCGCGAGGCCTGCGTAGACCACACCGCCCGGCGAGTTGATGTAGATCGAGATGTCCTTGTCGGGATCCTCCGACTCGAGGTGGAGGAGCTGCGCCACCGTCAGGTTGGCGATCTGGTCGTCGACAGGCGTCCCGAGGAAGATGATCCGCTCGTTCAGCAGTCGCGAGTAGATGTCGAACGAGCGCTCCCCGCGCGAGGTCTGCTCGATCACCATCGGAATCAGCGGGCTCAAATCGTCTCCTTCGAAGTTCGGTTGGGTCGACTGGTCATTTCAGACGGTCGCACGGGCGAGGCCCGTCCGACCTGATGGCGACACCGCAAGCGGCGTCGCAGAATCACGTCTCCTTACGTCTCCTTGCTAGCGGGGGTCCACAGTTTCGTCTCGGTCTCCGGTTTTTCCTTGTCGGGCGTCCAGATTGCCTCGCGCGCCTCGGCGAGCTCGACGGGGATGCGCTTGACCTCGGAAGCCACGCGGTCGAGCGCAGCGCGCAGACGGAGGTCCTCGCGCAACCGCTCGAACGCGCCGCTCTCGCGCAGCGCCGCGATCGTCGTGTCCGGGTCCTCTTCGGTCTCGGCGGTCTGCTCGCGCACCATCGTCTCGACCTCGCCGTCGGAAACGTCGAGCCCGGCCTGCTCGGCGACCGCCTCGAGGACCAGCTCGCGCGCGACCGACTGCTTCGCCTCCGCGCGTAGGCGTCCGATCAGGTCGTCCGGGTTCGTGCCGGTGAGCTGAAGGTACGTCTCGATCGCGATCCCGCGGCGCTCGAGCGAGGCGGCCAGGCCGTTCAGGAGCTCGCGCGTGCGCGCCTCGACGAGCGGGCCCTCGGGATCGAGCTTCGACGCCTCGACGAGCTTGTCGACGACGGCTGCGCGGAAGGTCGAGTCGGCCTCGGCAGCGATCTGCTCGTGCAGGCGCTCGTGCAGATCGGCGCGAAGCTCGTCGATCGTGTCGAACTCGCTCGCCGCGCGCGCGAGCTCGTCGTCGAGCGGCGGCAGGATCTTCTCCTTGACCTCCTTCATCGTCGCCGTGACCGTCGCGGTCTGGTCGTCGGCGAGCTCGAAAACGATCTCCTTCGTCTCGCCGGGCGACATGCCGACGAGCTCGCGCTCGATCTCGTCGACGAGTCGGCCGGCCCCGAGCTCGACAACGTAGTCCTGCTGAGACTCGCCGCCCTCATTGAGGAGGTCGACCACGACGGTGTCGCCGAGCTCCGCGGGACGATCCTCGACCGGGGAAAGCTCAGCGACCGAGCTACGGAGGACGGCCAGCTCGTGCTCGAGCAGATCCTGCGGAACCTCGGGCTCGGCGGCCGGGACCTCGAGCTCCTTCCATTCCGGCAGCTCGGGCTTCGGCTGGACCGCGAACTCGGCGATGAACCGCCAGTCGTCCCTGTCGTTTGCGGGCAGCTCGTAGTCGTAGCGCGGCTGCTCGGACGGGTGCAGCTTCGCGCCGAGCGCCGCGTTCCAGAACCAGCTGCCGATGTGGCTCTCGATCGCGTCGCTGTAGAGACGCTCCTTGCCGACACGGTTGATCAGCACCGGCATCGGCACCTTGCCCTGACGGAAGCCCTTGATCTTGACGCTGTCGGCGAGGTCAGAAGCAGCATGCTCCACCGCGTGGTGGACGTCCGCGCTCGGGACCTCCACGGTCATGCGGACGCGATTGTCCGCGAGCTCCTCGACCTGATTCGACATCGTCCGGTCATTCAACCAAAGGCTTCCTTGTCTGGGCGGAGGCCCGTCGAGTAGCGTCTCCTCCATGGCGCACGCGTTCGGCTCGCTGGACGAGCTCGGGGAGGGCTACGGCTTCCGCAAGATCCGCAAGCCGCTCGGAGTGACGGCCTTCGGCGTCAACGCTGTCGTCTATCCGCCGCACTACGAGGGCTTCCTCCACTACCACGACACGCAGGACGAGCTGTACTTCGTGCACAGCGGCCGCGCCCGGGTCGAGGTCGACGACGAGACGCGCGAGCTCGGCCCCGGCGGGCTCGTCCACGTCGAGTCGACGACGCCGCGGCGAATCTCAAACGCGGGCGACGAGGACCTCGTGCTCGTCATCGTCGGGGGCAAGGACGGGTATGTCGAGCGCGACGGGCAGATGGTGAACGCGGAAGACATCGCGCGCCGCGCGGCGTTCGGTTCGTAGCGGGGTACGCTTCAGTCCCGAGCGGGTGTGGCGGAACTGGCAGACGCGCCGGGTTTAGGACCCGGTGGGCTAAGGCCCTTGGAGGTTCAAGTCCTCTCACCCGCATAAAGGTCCGCGGTGGCTGCGGATCGCGGCTATGGTGGTTCTGCGCGTCGGCCTAGCAAGTGAAGTTGGGGCCCGCACGATCTCCTCGACTGTCTCATCACGGCCCGCGCCGCAGGGATCTCCACTGGGATCTCTGCCCTGAACGAATGCGTTAGGAGCAATACATATGTTCGCGACTATCAGGCGTTACGAAGGTGTGGACACGAACCGCATCGACGAGCTCAATCGCAAGGTCAACGAGACTCTCGTGCCGAAGCTGACCAAGCTTCCCGGCTTCAAGAGCTACACGCTCATCGGTGCCGACCACGGCGTCATGAGCTCGTTCGGCATCTTCGAGACTGCCGACCAGGGCAGCGAGTCGACCCGCGTCGTCTCCGAGTGGCTTCGCGAGGAGAAGCTCGAGACGGTGCTGCCGAACGCACCGAAGATCACGAGCGGCAACGTGCTCGTCCACAAGAACGGCGTCCCGGTCAGCGTCTAAGACGCACCGGGTCGGCGCGGGGCCCGGGGGCCCCTGCGCCGGCCGTATCTCCTTGGAAGGCCTCGACCGATGGCCCCGGGAGGAATCGAACCTCCGCGCGCGGATTCGAAGTCCGCCGCTCTATCCGCTGAGCTACGGGGCCTCACCCGAACGAAGTCGGCCTTCGGCCTCAACTTCGTTCGGAGTGGTTCTAGCGCAAAAACAGCGGTTGCGGGCGAACGCGGGCGAAGCCCGCATTCGCAGCCGCCCTATGCGACCCGGTTCGGGAGATCGTCACCTTGTTCGAGGGCCAGGATGTTGTCGACCATTACGCGCGTCATCGCTTCGCGGGTGCCGCCGGTTGCGCTGCCGATGTGCGGCGTGAGGACGACGTTCGGGAGGTCGAGCAGCTCCGGCGGGACGTTCGGCTCGTCGGCATAGACGTCCAGGCCTGCGTGGATCCGGCCCGAGACGAGCTCATGCACTAGTGCGCGTTCCTCGACGATCGCGCCGCGAGACGTGTTGATGAGGCACGCCCCGTCGCGCAAGAGGGCGAGCCGGCGGGCGTCGATCAGCTCGCCGGTCTCGTCGGTGAGCGGGACGTGCAGCGTCACGATGTCTGCCTCGGCGAGCAGCTCGTCGAGCTCTCGCCGTTCCGCGCCGAGGTCGGCTTCGGCTTCCGACCCGTGGCGCTGTGCATAGAGGATTCTCAGATCGAACCCGCCCGCCCGGCGCGCTACCGCCTGGCCGATCCGGCCGAGGCCGACGATGCCGATCGTCGCTCCCGAGACCTCGCCTCCGAGCAGGAACGGCTCCGCCCAGCCGCTCCCCCATCTCCGCTCGCGGACGTAACGGTCTCCTTCGACCACCCGCCTGCGGACCGCGAGGATCAGTGCGAACGCCAGATCCGCGGTCGCGGCGTCGAGCACGCCGGGCGTGTTCGTGACGGCCACGCCCCGTGCCTGGCACGCCGCCACATCGATTCCGTCGTAGCCAACGCCGTAGTTGGCGACCAGACGAAGGTCCGGGAGGAGATCGAGAGTCTCCGCGCTGACGGATGCGACCGTTGCAAGCACCTCCGCGCCCGGCCGCGGCTCGACAAGCGGTCCATCCAGGTAGTCAACGTCTCTCAGCTCGTCCCAAGCCGGGCCGGGGAATCGGCGGACCGCTAGCACGTGCATGCCGCCGCTATCCTTGCCGTTCCGCGGTGGCGGTAGCTCAGTTGGTAGAGCCCCGGGTTGTGGTCCCGGTGGTCGCGGGTTCGAGCCCCGTCCGCCACCTCACCCCACGGAAGTCGGCCTTCGGCCTCAACTTCCGTGGGTTTTGACTCTCTGGTGACAGCCGCAGCGAGCGGACGCGGGCAAAGCCCGCATCCGCGGCAATCACCTCACCGGCGTGTCGTCGAGGTTGTTTCGCGGGACCGATTCGAAGACGCGACAGACCCGGTAAACGCCGCGTAATGGGGATCAAGTCCGCCCTGGATCTGCCGACTTTGAGGGTGTCACCCGCACCCGCGACACAAGGATCCCTGTGGCCAACCCGAAACTTCTCGCGCTTCTCGGCGTACTCGTCGCCGCCCTCGCCCTCCCCCTAGGCGCAGGCGCGTCGAACCTGATCGATCGCAACGCCCAGAACGTCCGGCTCCAGGTCAATCGCAAGGGCGAAGCGCTCGTCTCGTACAGCGCCGCCGGCCGGGCGCGCAAGGTGCTCGTCTGGGGCGCACTGAACGCGCGGTACCCGAACCCAGCGTCGAGCACGCCGCAGGTGCACTTCAGGCTCGACTACTCGGGCGGCTGGGGCAAGTACCACAAGACGTACTGGAAAACGTTCAAGAACTCGTGCCGGGCCTACGACGGGCCGGGCCTCGCCTGGCTGGTCGCGGCCTGCAAGGCACCGGACGGCTCGTACTGGGCGCTGCAGAGCTGGCAGACGCCGTTGCCGGACCTCGGCTTCTCGCCCTGGACGCCGCAGCTCTCAGCCTGGGAGCTCCACCTCTCCCACTGGACAGGCCCGCTCGCGAAGCTCGAGGTCTGGACGGACTGGATCTACAGCGGGCGCTTCCACGACCTCTTCGGACGCCTGAGCTACGGTGGGCAGCCGGTCTACGGGTACGGCACGACGAGCGTCGGCGCGCCGACGGACCGCTACGGACGCCTGCTCTACCTCGACACGTTCAACTCGGCGTACGGGTCGGGCTGGCGGCGCGAGAACTCCTTCGTCGCCCACAATCCGACGGGTGTCTTCTGCTACGGCTTCTACACGTTCAACCCGTTCAAAGGCGGCTACATCGCTCCCCCCGGCTACAACGGCGGTATGCGCGGACCGGGCAACGGCGAGAAGTACCGGATCACCGTCGAGGGCCCGGGCGTGACGCCGGACGTGATGTGGGTCGGGAACGGCCTGCACGACTACGACCGCCGGAATCCCGAGGACGTCGCATACGAGCAGCAGATGAACGGCGTGCTCGACTCGATCCTGAACGGCGACAAGCTCTGTAGACAGCACTAGCGGGCGGGCTACGCTCTCCCCTGCGCGCCCGTAGCTCAGTGGACAGAGCGACGGCCTTCTAAGCCGTTGGTCGGAGGTTCGAATCCTCCCGGGCGCATGTCCTTTAGAAAAGCGCGATCTCGGGGTGCCCGCTACCTCGTTCGAGTGATGGACCGGCCGCGAGGGTCGGCCGATGTCAGTGGGGATGTTCGGGGTTCGCAAGACCATCTTCACTCTGCTCGCCGTGGCGCTCTCGGCGGTCTCGCTGACGGCGACCGCCTCGGCGCGAAACGACGGGCCGACCAGCGCTTCGAGCGGCGTCAGCGCTCTCGAGGCCGCTGTGCTTGCGAACGTCAACCAGATCCGCGCCCAGCATGGACTGCGCGTGCTCAAGCTCTCGATCCGTCTCTCGGCGGCGGCCCGCGAGCAGTCGCAGTCCATGGGTGCAAAGGGCTTTTTCGGCCACAACTCCTCGGACGGCACCGCCTTCTGGAAGCGCATCCGGCGCTACTACACCGACCGGAACTACCGCTACTGGTCGGTCGGCGAGAACCTCCTCTGGTCGTCCCCCGACGTCGACGCCTCTCAGGCGCTCGACATGTGGATGAAAAGCCCGGAGCACCGCGCGAACCTCCTCAGCAAGAACTGGCGCGAGATCGGCCTCGCGGCGATCCACGTCCAGGCGGCTCCCGGCGCCTTCCAGGGCCTCGACGTCACAATCGTGACGGCCGATTTCGGCGTCCGCCGCTAGGTCTCGCCAGGAATAGGCGCCGGCGGTACCTCGTCGGTCCCCGCGCTCGGCTTTCGGTACGCGAACCAGTCGCGCACGATCACCTGGATCGCGCCTGCCACCGGAATCGCCGCGAGCGCCCCGAGCACGCCGGCCACCTGTGAGCCGATCAGCACCGACATGAGGACGACGAGCGGGGAGAGCTGCACCGTCCGCCCGTAGACCAGCGGCTGCAGGATGTGGTTCTCGAGCTGCTGGTAGAGGATGAAGAACGTCACGACGACGATCCCCGCCGGGATCCCGTGCAGGAAGGCGACGATTCCGACGATCACCGCCGCAATGGTGGCTCCGGCGAGCGGGATGAGGTCGAGGATCGCGACAACCAGACCGAGCGCTACGGCGTACGGGACGCCCATGACCAGCAGCACGATCGTCGTGGAGGCCCCCGCGATCAGGCTGATCAGCAGGTTGCCGGTCACGTAGCCGCCGACGGTCTTGTAGATGTCGTGCCCGACGCTCCTCCAGCGCGGGCGTGAGCGCTCCGGCACGAGCGTGAAGGCCCGCTCGATCCAGCTCGGGCCTTCCAGAAGCATGAACAGCGTCAGGAAGGTCACGGTCACGGTCCCGACGATGAAGGTGATGATTCCCTTGGTCACCGCGAGCGCGATCCCCGAGAAGCCGAACAGCTTCGCCGCGCCCCCGCCCTTGACGGCGTGCTGGATGCGCTCCACCACCTGGTACTTTCGCTCGAGAAAGCCGAGCCGGCCGCGGCCCGCCGTGACGTCGTGGACGTAGCCGGGGAGCGCGTTCGCGAAGTTGTTCACCTGGTCGATGAGCGTCGGAATGAACAGGGCGCCGATCGCCACGATCCCGAGCAGCACGCCGAGCATCGCGAGGATCACCGCGACCGTCCGGCTCTTGATCCAGCGCCGCTGCAGCCAGTCCACCGCGGGATTGATCGCCATCGACAGGAAGACCGCGATCAGCATCCAGACGAGCACCTGCCGCGCGACCGACATGATGTGCAGGAGAAGTGCGACGACCAGCACCGCCGTCAGCACGGCGAAGATCGTCCTCCAGCGGAAGCGGACGACTATCTCCTTCACGTATCAGAGTTTCATGTCGGGGCCGGACGGCTAGGCTGCGGCCGTGAGCCTGCGCGGAGTACCCGTGAACGTGACGGCGACGCTGCCGGACGGGCGCATCGTCGACGTGTTCGTCGGCGTCCCCGACGACCCGTACATCCCGAAGAAGGACATGGACACGGTCGACGTGGAGCTGCGCAGCGGCGGCGAGGTGCTCGCGGCGGTCAACACCGTGCTCGACGCGGATCAGGACAGCGAGGCGCGACAGCTCGCGCGAGAGATCGTCGGCGGCCTCGAGGGCGGGTCTCTAGAACCCACGGCCGGCGCGATCGAGCCTCTGGCGGACGAGCTGCGATGAGCAAGGCGACCCTCCACACCAACCACGGTGCGATGGAGCTCGAGCTCCACGACGAGGACGCGCCGAAGAC
>DHWI01000128.1:8872-12477 GCA_002413095.1 Thermoleophilia bacterium UBA5186 | reverse complement strand
GTCGAGAACTTCAAGAAGCTCGCCCGCGACGGCTTCTACGACGGCGTCATCTTCCACCGTGTCATCCCCGACTTCATGATCCAGGGCGGCGATCCCACCGGCACGGGCAGCGGCGGCCCCGGNNTACCAGTTCGAGGACGAGTTCAACGAGCACGGGGTTGTCCGCGGGGCGCTCGCGATGGCGAACGCAGGGCCGAACACGAACGGCAGCCAGTTCTTCATCGTCACGACTCCCGAGGCGTCGTGGCTGAACGGCAAGCACACGGTCTTCGGACGCGTGACGAGCGGCATGGACGTCGCCGACACGATCGCCGAGCTGCCGCGCGACGCGCGCGACCGGCCGCACGACGACGTCGTGATCGAGCGCGTCGAACTCGCAGACTGACGTTGCGGCTGTTCGTCCTCGTGCGGCACGGCGAGTCCGTGCTGAACGTCGAGCGACGGGTGAACGGAGATCCGGCCGTGGAGGTGCCGCTAAGCGAGCGCGGCGAGCAGGAGGCGAGGCGGCTCGGGGAGGAGCTCGCGCATGTCCCGATCGACTTCTGCGTCCACACGCGGTTCGCACGCACGCTGCAGACGGCACACCTCGCGCTCGGCGACCGGAACGTTCCGTACGGGGTCGAGCCGGACCTCGACGACATCGACGTCGGCGAGCTCGAGGGCCAGACGATCGAGCAGTACCGGGCCTGGAAGCGCGAGCACGAGCGCAGCGACGCCTTCCCCGGCGGCGAGAGCCTCGACGCCGCGGCACTGCGCTACGCCCGGGCGTTCCGGCGCCTCGCCGCGCGCAGCGAGCGCGTGACGCTCGTCGTCGCACACGAGATCGCCGTCCGCTATGCCGTGAACGCCGCGGCCGGCTCCGACAAGCTCGACGCGCCGACGCACGACATCCGAAACGCCGCGCCGTACCTCTTCGACGACGTAGCGCTCGTGCGCGCGGCCGATCGCATCGAGCAACTCTCCGAACGATCCAAGTAACAGACTGTTACTTGGCCTCGGACACGTCCGCGCCGGACGGCGGCGCCTGGCCCCGAGCCGTGACCCAACGTGACAGCGGGGCCCTGTGGCGCAGGCGATTCGGTTGCCCATGCATGCCAGGCACTTTCGACCCCTCGGCCGGTTCCGGACACGTCCAGGGGTCTGGCACCGGGGCGTGGCGCGAAGCGCCACGCCCCGAAGAGCCGCGCGCCAGCCGGCTAGAGCTCGCGGCTGGCGCTCGTAGAACCGCCGCGCCCGCGTGTTCGCTTCGAGCACCCAGAGGTGCGCCCTCGCGGCTCCGGATCCGCGGATCACGTCCACCGTCGCGTCGTGCAGTGCCGGGGCAACCTGGCCTCCCCACCACTCGGGCCGGACGTAGAAGCCGTTGAGCCAGTCGCCTTCGACCGCCGCCACGCCGATGGCCTCGCCGTCCGTCTCCGCGACGAGCGCTTGATGATTCGGCCCGGCGACCATAGCCAGCCACCGCTCGCGCGCGGGCTCGTCGGGATAGGGAAAGCGGTCAGCCGGAAAGATGTGCCCGAGGCCCGCGAGCGACGCCGCCTTCTGGATCTCGAAGAACACCTCGGCCTCGTCGGCCCGTGCGAGGCGAATCGTGACCTCCACCTCGCACGAGCCTACCTGCGGCGGACAGGGCTGGTTCGACCGCCCTTCCGGACCGGTTCGGTCCGAACCGAAGACGGCTGGTCCGCGAAGCTCCCCTGGACGATGGCCCGTGCTTTCGCACATCTCTCCGACGAAGCGGTCGTCGCGCTCGTGTCCCGGTCAGACGAGAGCGCGCTCGCGGAGCTTTACGACCGCTTCGGCAGAGTCGCCTACGGACTCGCGCTGCGCGTGCTCCGCGACTCCGCGCTCGCGGAGGACGCCGTGCAGGAAGCGTTCCTCGCGGCCTGGCGGAGCGCCGACCGGTTCATGCCCGAGCGCGGCAAGGCGAGCACGTGGATCCTCACGCTCGTCCACCGCCGCGCCGTCGACCTCGTGCGCCGCGAAGAGGTGCGCCGGACCGAGCCGATCGACACAGCGGTCGAGCCGACCGGAGACGCCGCTGACGACGTCGCCTGGCTCAGGCTCGAGCGCGAGCGCGTGCAGGAGGCGCTGAAGCTCCTGCCGGACCAGCAGCGCGAGACGCTCGAGCTCGCGTACTACGGCGGGTACACGCAGGCCGAGCTGGCAGAACGGCTCGGACAGCCGCTCGGTACGATCAAGAGCAGGATGTTCGCAGGGCTCTCGCGCCTGCGCGAGCTCCTCGCGGAACCTCACCCGGAAGGATCGGCATGGCGCCCGAGGCACTCCACGACCTGACGCCCGCCTACGCGCTCGACGCTCTCGACGAAGCCGACGGGCTCGCCTACGAAACCCATCTGGCCGACTGCGCGCGGTGCCGGGAAGAGTTGGCATCGCTGCGCGAGGCCGCGACGTTGCTGGCGTACGGGGTCGAAGCTCCGGCTCCGCCGGCATCGCTCCGCGGTCGTATCCTCGAGCAGGCCCGGGCAGAGCGTCCGAACGTCGTACCGCTTCGGCCGCGCTTCGTCAGGGCGACCCGGGTGGCCGCTGCGGTCGCAGCGTGCGCCGCGATCGGCTTCGCCGGGTGGAGCGTCCACCTCCAGCGCGAGGTCGACAACGTGCGCTCGGCGCAGCATGACGCGCTCGGTGTGATCGCGGAGCCCGGGACGAGGCAGATCTCCCTCACCGGCGACCACGGGGCTCTGTACGTGTCCCCCACCGGCTCCGCGGCGCTCGTGATCGCTCATCTCGACCCAGCGCCGAGCGGCAAGACCTACGAGGCCTGGGTGGTCGAGAACGGCAAGCCGAAGCCGGCGGGAACCTTCGACGCCGCCGAGAGCCCTGCCGTGGTCTCGCTACGCGAGCCGGTGCCAGCGGGAGCGGTCGTCGCGGTCACGCAGGAACGCGGCAAGGGCGGCTCGGTGCCGCGCGGGCCGCGCGTGCTGCTGGCACGAACCTAGCGCTGCTCGAAGTCTCGTTGCAGGCGCTGCCGTTCCCGCTGTGGAACGGACGATTGTTGCGCGCTTCATGTCGACGCACGCGATCAAGACCGAGCTTGAACGCTTGAGACGCGAACTCAGGCCCGACGTGAAGTGGCGGAAGAGGACGACGGCACGCGAACTCTCAGACTTCGCCTTGGACTACCTGCCGGCGGACTCAGCAGATCCGCGCAGCCTACGTGCGCAAGAGCTTGCGACTGCCGTGAGACCCCGGCTCGGATAAGAAGCGTCCGACCGGACTCGAACCGGTGACTAGAGCTTGGAAGGCTCTCGTGTTACCACTACACCACGGACGCGCACGCACCAGGGTAGCGCCCGGGCTTGCGTGCAGCCGTGGATCCGTACGCGAGGCTAGGCCCAGCCGGACTCGAGTAGCTCGCGTGTCTCCTCGACGCCGGCCTGCCAGATTCGCAGCATGTCCTCGTCGGGCCGCTCGTACCACCCGCCGAAGGAGCCGTCGCCGATCTGGGCACGGATGTCGTGCGCCGCGACGTCTCGCCGCACGTCGAGCCGCGACTTGTGCTCGGCCGGCAGCGCGACGCCGGAGAGGCGCGTCCATGGGAAGTTCTCCGTCCACGAGGCGTGGCTGCCCTCCGGGTCGATCTC
>DHWI01000128.1:7005-8814 GCA_002413095.1 Thermoleophilia bacterium UBA5186 | reverse complement strand
GCCGGCTTCCTCCGCCCACTCCGCGACCGGTTGCGCGGCGGGGACGTTGCCGCCGTGACCGTTGACGAGCAGGAACCGGTGGAAGCCCTGGCCGTGCAGCGATGCGAGGAGCTCCCGCACCAGGGCCGCGTAGGTTCCCTCGGTCAGCGACGGGCTGCCGGGAAACGCCGCGAAGGACGGTACGAGGCCGTACGGGAGCGCAGGGAGCACGGGAACGCCGACGGGCTCCGCCGCTTCGACGGAGATCCGCTCGGCGAGGATCGAATCTGTGCCGAGCGAGAGGTAGGCGTGCTGCTCGGTCGAGCCCAGCGGCAGCACGATCCGGTCGTCCTGCTGGAGGTAGGCCTCGACCTGCATCCAGTTGAGGTCGTGGATGCGCACCGTTGCAGTATCCGGCGACGCGGAAGTCCCGTGCAGGGTTTCGGTGTCGGGGCGAGTCTCCTCAGGTGAAGGAGGCATCTCCTCGGTAGCCCCCTTCGAGACTCGTCGCCGACCCGGCGACGAGGACGGCGGCTCAGAGCGCAGCGTTGGGCGGCAACGCTGCCGCTCGAGCCGCCTGCGCGCTACCGACTCTCCGATCGGGACGGCCAGATTCGAACTGGCGACCCCTCGCTCCCAAAGCGAGTGCGCTACCAGGCTGCGCCACGTCCCGTGCCTCTGAGTGTAGAGGCCGATCCGGCGCAGGTCGAAGCGGCGAGGCGCAGAACCGTTTCCGGGGAATCTCGGCCATTTTTCCAGCTATTTGGAGGATTTGTGGGTTTTCGACGGCGATGCTGAGGCAAAACGTCCGCTACATCGTCTACCCTTCCGCCTTCGCTTCGGAGGGAAGCGACGCCGCCGTTAGCAATCCAAGGGGGGTTTGCCCTTGCTCAAGCCATTCAAGCTGCACTTTTGCGCATTTTTCGTGGTAGTTGTCACCGCAGTTCTCGTCGCACCGGCCGCAAACGCCGCAATCAAGCTCACCAGCCCGGAGGCGGCTCTCCTCAGCGTCATGAACCAAACTCGCCAGGCCCACGGCCTCGCAGCGCTGCGGATCGATCCGAACCTGCTTCGCGCCGCCCGCTGGCAGTCGTCGGACATGGCCAGCAAGGGCTACTTCGCCCATGGCGCTTTCGCCCAGCGGATGAACGCCTTCCGCGTCCGAGGCCCCAGGATGGGCGAGAACCTCGCCTGGGGCAACGGCTCGTTCGGCACACCGCAGGTGATCGTCCGCGAGTGGCTGAAGAGCCCCGCGCATCGCGAGAACCTGCTTCGCGCCGGCTACCGGCGTGTGGGCATCGGCGCCGCGGTCGGCACGTACTCCGGCGTCGCCGGCGCGAGAATGGTCACCGCGGACTTCGCGGGCCGCTAACGCACCAACGAGTCTTCGGGAAGAGGATCGCGGAAGGTTCGCGCCCTTCTTCCGCTAGTCCTCGCGCATCAGGGCGCGGAGCTCGGCGAGCTTCTCGCCGCGGAGCTCGTCGCGCTCGCCCCGCTCGACCCGAGCGAGCATGTCCTCCACGAGCGGCGCCAGCTCGAGCGGGTTGAACGGCTTCGTCACGTAATCGATCCCGCCCAGATCGAGCCCGCGCGCGCGGTCGCGAAACTCCGCCCGGGCCGTGAGGAAGACGATCGGGATCGAGCGCGTCGTGTCGTCCTCGAGCAGCTGCTCGGCCACCTGCCACCCGTCGAGCCCGGGCATCATCACGTCAAGGAGAATCACGTCCGGATCTGCAGCCCGCGCCTGCTCGAGCCCAGTCGGACCGTCGGACGCCTCGAGCACCTCCATGCCCTCGGCCTCGAGGTTTACGCGGCAGAGCAGCCGGATCG
>DHWI01000128.1:3734-6922 GCA_002413095.1 Thermoleophilia bacterium UBA5186 | reverse complement strand
CCTCGGGGCGAGCAGCGCGGGCCCACGACACAGCTGCGTTTCGTCAAACCCTCCTACTGCTACAGCCGTGCCGGGGCAGCCGGGAGCTCGAAAGCGAAGCTCGAGCCGCGGCCTTCCGACGACTCGACCCAGATCCGCCCGCCCATGGCCGTCACGAGCCCTTGCGCGATGAACAGGCCCAGCCCGGTTCCCGAGCGCGGCTCGTCACCGTCGGCTGACGAGTCGGCGCGATAGAACTTGCGGAAGATCCGCTGCTGCTCGGCCTGCGGGATCCCGATGCCCTCGTCGGCGACACTGAACTCGACCGTCTCGGTCTTGCGCCGCGCGGCGATCGTGACGGTGCCGCCGCCCGGCGAGTACTTGACCGCGTTGTCGACGAGCTGGGCAACGATCTGGCGGAGTTTGTCCGGGTCGGCCTCGGCCCGCAGCGGCTCGGTGGGGAGATCGACCACGAAGCGGAGCCCGTTGTCTCCCACGGCCTCCGCGCTCGAGACGACCTCCGAGACGACCGGCCGCACGTCGACGGGCGAGATCTTCACGTGCAGGTCGCCCGTGTCGAGCCGCGCGACGTTCAGGAGCGCGTCGACGATCCCCGTGAGGCGCTCGGCCTCGGAGGCTATGTAGCGCAGGAACGTCTCGCGCTCCTCGTCGCCGAACTGCACGTCCTGCCGGAGCAACGTCTCGGCGAAGCCGTAGATCGACGTCAGCGGTGTGCGGAGCTCGTGCGAGACCGTTGAGACGAAGTCGGACTTCATCTGCTCGACGAAGCGGTCTGCGGAGATGTCGCGGAAGGCGAAGATGCGGCCCGAGACGACGCCGGCCGGGTCGCGCATGATCGCCTCGGTGATGGAGAGCCATGCCTCCTCCCCGCCGCGCTGGATCGCGACGAGCCGGTCTCCGCCTGGCGAATCGCCCTCCGATTCGAGGTTGCGGCCGAGCACCTGCAGCGGCGTCCGGCCGAGCGCCTCGGCCTGCGGGATCCCGGTGATGAGCTCGGCGGCCGCGTTCCAGAGCACGACCTCGCCCTGGCGGTCGACCGCGACGATCCCGTCGGCGATGTTGGCGAGGATGGCGAAGCTGCGCTCCTTCTCGAGCGCGACGCTCTGGTAGAGCTCGGCGTTCGAGAGCGCCGCAGACGTGTTCGACGCGAGCGCGGACAGCGCGTCGATCTCCTCGGGCAGCCAGGCGCGGGGCTGGAGCGAGTAGACCGCGAGGACGCCGTGGACCGTGCGTTCCGGGCCGATCAGCGGGACGCCGAGGAAGGCGCGGTAACCCGTGCCGAGGACCGGATCGGCGGCGACGTGACGGTTGTCGACCTCGACGTCGTCGATCGCGACCGGCGCGCGCGACTGGACGATGTCGCCGAGCAGCCGGCCGGTCGACGGAGAACGGGCACCGAGCGCCGCCTCGGTCCCGGGGCCGGTGCCGCTCTGCACGACCAGCTCGTCGCCCACCAGCAGCCGAATCGTGCAGGCTTCGGCGCCGAGCAGCGCGGGCGCCTGCTGCACCACCTCGTCGAGGACGGCCGCCGGGTCGAGCTCGGTCGCGAGCAGGCTGCCCGTTCGCGCCAGCTGCTGCGCGAGCGCGCGCGAGGTGCGCTCGGCCTCGAACAGGTCGCTGCGCTCGAGCGCGCCACCGGTCGCGTCGGCGAGATGGATGGCAAGCTCGAGGTCGTCGTCGGTGAGCTCGCGGGATTCGGCGAAGAAGACGAGCACGAGGCCGCCGCTTCCCTGCCGCGGCGACTCGACGGGAGCCGCGAGCAGCGAGCTCGCGCCGGCCCGGACAGCGAGTGCACGCCACTCTGGATCGAAGCGGTCGTCGTCCGCTACGGAGGACGCCGCGAGGATCCGGCGCTCGGCCGCGGCGGTCGCCAGAGCCCTGGCGGAGTCGGGAAGCCCGCCCGCGAGCGCCCCGGTGAGGTCGTCGGGCAGCTCGTGCGAGCCCACGAGCTCGAGCGCGCCAGCGCGAGGCATCAAAACGGCTGCCGACGAGCCGCCGAGCGCCTCCGTAGCCGCCTGCGCGATCGCGTCCAGCGTGGCTGCGAGCGAGAGCGGCTGGCCGAGCACGGACGCGATCCGGTAGAAGCCGCGCTGAATCCGCTCCTGTCTCGAGCGCTCGGCGAACGTCTCGGCGTTTCGAATCGCGAGCGCGGCGAGGCCAGCGAAGGCGCCGAGGAAGTCCGCGTCCTCCGCGGTGAACTCGCTCTGCCTGCGTCCGACACCCAGGACCCCGCTCGCCCCGTCGGCTCCGACTAGCGGAGCGACGATCGCGCCGGCGAGCGACTCGTAGGCGGGATGCGGCACCGGAGGGCTCGTCGTCGCGACGGGTCGCCCGTCGGCGATCGCGGTCGCGGCGAGCGTTGCGGCGACATCGACCTCGAAGCCGACGAGCTCACCCGGAAGACCGTGCACCGCGACACAGCGCAGCGTCCGGCGGTTCGGCTCGTAGACGTAGTAGTCGGCGGTGTCGGCCCGAAGGAGCTCTGCAAGCTGCTCTACGAGCTGCGGCAAGACGCGCTCGGGATCGAGCTCGCTCCCGAGCGTCTCGACCGCACGCAGGAGCGCTGTCTGCTCCGGCAGGGCCGCGCCCGGCGAGAGCGCCTCGGCTGGGGCCTCGACAGGCTCCGACGAGCGCCTGCGCGCGAACAGCCAGATGCCCACGACGACAGCGAGCGCAGTCAGGGCGAGCGCGGCGAGCAGGACCTTCGATTCGGCACTCATTCTGGCGCGAAGCAGTCTATGGAGCGGGATTCGGGCAAGTCCATCCTCGGATCGGGTGCACAGCGGCGACGGCTATCCTGAGTTCGTGGTCAAACGTGTCCTTCTTGCCTCGCCCCGCGGTTATTGCGCCGGGGTCGAGCGCGCCGTCGAAACGGTCGAGAAGGCCCTCGACCTGTACGGCCCGCCGGTTTACGTGCGCAAGCAGATCGTCCACAACATCCACGTCGTCCGGGATCTCGAGGAGCGGGGCGCGATCTTCGTCGAGAGCGAGGAGGACGTTCCGCCCGGCGAGACTGTCGTGCTGTCGGCCCACGGCGTCGCGCCGTCGGTGCACGCGAACGCAAGCGCGCGGCAGCTGAACACGATCGACGCGACGTGCCCGCTCGTCACGAAGGTGCACGTCCAGGCCCGGCGCTACGCCGAGGCCGGCTACCGCGTCGTCCTGATCGGCCACGCCGGCCACGAGGA
>DHWI01000128.1:0-3644 GCA_002413095.1 Thermoleophilia bacterium UBA5186 | reverse complement strand
TGCTACGCGACCTCCAACCGGCAGTGGGCCGTGAAGGAGATGCTCGCGGAGGTCGACCTCCTGCTGGTGATCGGCTCGCGGAACAGCTCGAACTCGAATCGTCTCGTGGACGTGGCCCGCGCGGCCGGCGTGCGCTCGTATCTGATCGACGATGAGACCGAGATCGACGAGGCCTGGCTGGGCGACGTTGAGACCGTCGGCGTCACGTCGGGCGCCTCCGCGCCGGAGTCGCTCGTCGAGCGGGTGTGCGACTGGTTCGGCGCACGTGGCGCCGAGGTCGAGCAGTACCGCATGGTCGACGAGGACGTCACGTTCCGGCTTCCCGTCGAGCTGCGGCGCGAGCTTGCGCTGGCCGAGACTCAGAGCTAGCCCGCTCGTCGCGCTGGCGCTCATCGCCGCGGGCTGCGGAGGCGCGAAGACGGTGACGGTGACCGTGACGCGGACGGTGACGACGGCTCAACCCGGAGTTCCCGCCGCAGTCGCGCAGACGCAAGCCGAGCTGCTGGCGGCGGCCGAGTCCGGCGACTACGAGAAGCTACGCCCGCTCGTTCCGGCGAAGGGATTCGCGTACTCCTACGGCATCGAGGGTCCCGGTGGCCCAATCGCCTACTGGCGGAAGCTCGGGCGCACGTCCGGCCAGCCCCCGATCCGGACGCTCGCGATGCTCCTGCGGATGCCGTACACCCTCAACCGTGGGATCTACGTCTGGCCATTCGCATACGACAAGCGGAAGAGCGATCTCAGCGCCTATGACCGCAAGCTCCTCGGCGCGTTCGCGAAGAGTTATGTCGGCCAGGACTACTACGGCTGGCGAACCGGAATCAAGCCCGACGGCTCGTGGAGCTTCTTCATCTCCGGCGACTAGAGCCGGAGCGTCTCCAGCAGCGCGTCGATCGTGCGCTGACGCGGGCGCGGCGGCCCGAGGAAGCGCGCCAGCCGCTCGGCCTCCCGCTCGTCGACTGACACGGCCGCTTCGGCCCGTCCGCTCTCGTCCCACACGCTGAAGCGGACGTGGCGCTCGTCGAGGTAGCGGGAGACGCGGAGAGCCTTTCCGTGGTCGCGCTCGTGAGCCCGGAAGAACTCGACGAGCTTCCGGCGCAGAGGTGCGGCGCACCAGGGGCAGTACCGATACCGCTCCTCGACCTCGCCACCGCAGTGTGCGCACGGTGTCATCGGCGCCCTCCTCTTAGGGCGGAGCGTACAACGGTGCGGGGTCGAGCGCGACCGCCGCGCTCGACCCAACGCTGCTCATTCCAAGTAACAGTCTGTTACTTGGAAGAAGTGTCACGGATTCGTTGCAGCGTCGGTGCCCACGGGTGGCACGATCGGAACGGTGACTGCACAGGCGCCTCGCATCGGTCGCAAGCTCTTGGAGGCAATCGTTGACGGTGACGACGGGTTCACGAGTTACGCGGAGATCAACCGTCGAGTCGGAGCGAAAGCCGCAGAGATCGGCCTGACGAAGCCAAGCTGCGAGCAGGTGCGGTACCTCGTCCACGAGCTGCGCAGGCGCCGGGCGCGGCCGCGCACGCGGGACGTCCTGCTCGACGTCGTCCTCCGAGTGCGTCCGGTCGACGCGATTACGGATCACCTCTCGGGCGTCGGGGTCAATCCTCGACCCTGACGCCACAAGGCCAAGTAACAGACTGTTACTTGGCTCGTTCGATCCTGGGTTCGTCCACGTCGCCGAGCTCGACGGACGTGGCCAGCGTCTCGCGGGCGATCCAGTCGGTGTGCTCGAGGAGCGGTTCCATCGAGCGCGGGAGCGTGACGCGGATCCGATCCGTCAGCTCGAGGCCGGCATCCCTGCGCATCGAGTTCAGACGGTGGATTAGATCGAGCACCTCGCCTTCGCGCTCGAGCTCCTCGTCGAGGGCGAGCTCGAGCGCGACCGTGAGACCGTCCGACTCGGCAAGGGCCCAGCCCTCGCGGCCGACCCGCTCGACGAGAACCTCGTCCGCGCCGAAGACGTGCCCGTCGACGCGCACCCCGCCGTCGTCCAACTGCTCGAACTCCCCGGCCGCAAGCGCCTGGCGAACGGCCCCGAGCTCTTTGCCGAGCTTAGGCCCCAGCACGGGAAGGTTCGGCTTCACGCGGACTTCCATCGCCTCGACCGGACCGAACTCGACCTCCTTCACACGCAGTTCCTCGCGGATCTCGTCCTCGTGCCGCGTCGCCGCCGACGCACCCTGGACGACCATGCGGCGCAGCGGCTGGCGCAGCTTCATCCCGCTCGCCGAGCGCGCCTGGCGGCCGAGCTCGACGACGCGCCGCACCTCGGCGACCTCGTCCACCAGCGCCGAATCCCACTCCGCGCGCTCGGGCCAGCCGGCGAGATGGACGGAGTCCGGCGCGCCTTCGGCGGACGCGGTGAGGTTCCGCCACAGGTGCTCCGCGAGGAACGGCATCACGGGCGCGATCACGCGCACGGCCTGGACGAGCGCGTACCAGAGCGCGGCGAACGCGGCCGGCTCGTCGAGCGAGTAGAACCGTCGCCGCGAGCGCCGGATGTACCAGTTGGACACGTCGTCGACGAACGCGTCGAACCCACGCACGACGTCGCGCGTCCAGTAGCGCTCGAACGCATCCTCCGTGTCTGCGACGAACTTCTGCGTGCGCGCGACGAGCCAGCGATCGAGGGGACGCAGATCGCCGTCCGGGCCGCCGGCGAGGTCATCCCAGCGCGGCCGCCAGCCCTCGATGTTCGCGTAGGTGAGGAGGAACGACGCCGAGTTCCAGAGGGTGAGGAGGCGCCGCTTGATGTCGAGGGCCGGCGTGTAGCCGAAGCGAACCGGCTGCGTCGGCGACTGCTCGCAGTACATCCAGCGCATCACGTCCGCGCCGATCCGCTCGAGGGCCTCGTGCGCCTCGATCGTGTTGCCCTTCGAGTTGTGCATCTCGTGCCCGTGCTCGTCGCGCACGTCCTCGTGCCCGAGCACCCGCTCGAACGGCGCGCGCCCGTCGAGCGCGACCGCCATGAAGAGCTGCGAGTAGAACCAGAGCCGGATCTGCTCGCGCATCTCGGTCACCCAGTCGGCCGGGAACCACTTCTCCCAGTAGGCGTGGTCGGGCAGGTCCGCGCCGGACAGGCCTTTCGAGGCGCCGGTCGCGTAGCCGCCCGGGATCCACTTGTCGTTCTGCCAGCCGAGCGTCGAGAACGGGACGATCCCCGCGTCGAGCCACACGTCCCCGACCTCGGGCACCCGGCTCACCTCGGCGCCGCATTCCTTGCAACAGACTGTTACTAAGTCGATCCAGGGGCGATGGAGCTCCTCGAGCTGGTCGAGCCCGGAGACCGCGCGCTCCTCGAGCTCGGCGCGCGACCCGACGACGTTCAGGTGCCCGCACTCGCAGGGGTAGAACGGCAGCGGCAGGCCGAAGTAGCGCTTGCGCGAGATGTTCCAGTCGCCCATGTTCCGCAGCCAGTCCTCCATCCGCTTGCCGTAGAAGTCGGGCGTCCACTCGACCTTCGCGTTGGCGTCGATGAGGGGCTGGCGGATCTCGTCGGCGCGGATGAACCAGTCGTCGACGACGCGGAAGATCACGGGCGTCGAGCAGCGCCAGCAGTGCGCGTAGCGATGCACGTACGTCTCGGCGTTCTCGAGCAGCCCGCGCTCGCGCAGGTCGCCGACGATCTGGTCGGC
>DHWI01000020.1:1184-4766 GCA_002413095.1 Thermoleophilia bacterium UBA5186 | reverse complement strand
GGGGCTGCCCGATCCCGATCGTCTTTTGCGACGACTGCGGGCTCGTTCCGGTTCCCGACGATCAGCTGCCGGTGCTCCTGCCGGACATCGACGACTACAAGCCGAAGGGAACCGCGCCGCTCGCGACCGCGACGGACTGGGTCCGTGTGCCGTGCCCGCGCTGCGGCCGCGAGGGGCGGCGCGAGGTCGACACGATGGACACGTTCGTCGACTCCGCCTGGTACTTCCTCCGCTACGTCGATCCGCACGACGAGACGGCGCCGTTCCAGCGAGAGCACGTGGACTACTGGCTCCCCGTCACGCAGTACATCGGCGGCATCGACCACGCGACCGGGCACCTCCTGTACTCCCGGTTCTTCGTCAAGGTGCTGAACGAGCTCGGGCTGGTCGGATTCCGCGAGCCGTTCGGCCGCCTCTTTCACCAGGGCTGGGTGCAGCAGGGCGGTTCCAAGATGTCGAAGTCGAAGGGGAACGTCACCGGCCCGGACGCCCTCTTGGAGGAATACGGCGCCGACGCTCTGCGCCTCTACATCCTCTTCGTGGGTCCAGCCGACCAGGACATCGAGTGGTCCGAATCCGGCCTCGAGGGCATGTCGCGCTTCGTGCGGAGGCTGTGGCGGACGGTGCTCGAGGTAGCGCAAGATGCGCCGGCCGGCACCGAACCCACGGGCCCGCTGGCACAGAAGGCGCACGAAACGATCGCCCGCGTCACCGATGACATCGACCGCCGCTTCCAGTTCAACACGCCGATCGCGGCCGTGATGGAGCTCGTGAACGAGATCAACCGCGCGCCGGGCGATCCGGCTGCCCGCTTCGCCGCCGAGACCGCGGTCAGCCTGATCCAGCCGTACGCGCCGCACGTCGCCGCCGAGCTGTGGGAGAGCCTCGGCCACGAGCGCGTCTGGGAGGAGCCGTGGCCGCAGGCCGATCCGGCCCAGCTCGAGCGCGACACGTTCGAGCTCGTCGTACAGGTCAACGGCAAGGTCCGGGACCGGTTCGACGTGTCCGCCGACCTGTCGGAGGACGAGCTGGTGGCGCGGGCGACCGCCTCGCCGAAGGTGCAGGCGCAGCTGAACGGCAAGCAGATCCGCAAGACGATCGTCGTCCCGCGGAAGCTCGTGAACATCGTCGTCGGCTAGCGGATCCCCGTGTCGATGTTGAAGTTGATACGTCGGTAGCCGACGCGCGCCACCGTCGCGGTGGAAGGCTTGGGCGTCCGCTCGAAGAGGCTCTGCGAGTCGGTGCGCACGGTGTACGACCCCGGCCGTAGCCTGATTCGGTACGAGCCGTCCGCGCGGGTGTGGACGCGCGCGATCGTCCGGCCGAGCCTCGAGAACACCAGTGTCACGTGCGCAGGCGCGTCGCACGGCACGTCGACGCGGCAGACCGGTGTGATCGGGCCCCGGTGCACCGTGCCGTAGAGCCCCGTCGCCGGAGTGGCGACGAACGCGGCGAGGAAGGCGGCGAGGAGAGCCATACCCACATTGTGCGCGTGCGGGCCCCGTGACGCAATTGACACGAAGTCGCCACGGACACGGCACTCGTTCGTTGCCACTATTGACGACATGCCCGAGCTTCCGATCTCGCGACGCAGTGCGCTCGTCGGAGCGGCGGTGCTGCTCGTCGTGCTCGTGCTGGCCGATCGGCTGCTCCTCGGCGCCGGTGCGGCACAGCCCGCTCAGGTGATCCCGCCGCCCGTCGCGATGACGACCGTGGACGCTCGTCTCGTCGTCGACGTGGTCGGCGCGGTGCGGCGTCCGGGGCTCTACCGTCTCGCGCAGGGAACCCGAGTCGCCGATGCGCTCTCACGCGCCGGCGGGTTGACGCCGAAGGCCGATCGCACGTTGGTGAACCTCGCGGCGCCGCTCGCCGACGGAGAGCAGGTGATCGTGCCGGCGCGCGTGTCGGGCGCCGGCGCCGCCGGCATCTCGGGCAGTTCGGGCTCGGCCGCTCCCGCCGGGCCGGTGCACCTCAACGTCGCGACGCTCGAGCAGCTCGACGCGCTGCCCGGGGTCGGCCCGGTGACGGCCCAGAAGATCCTCGATTACCGCCAGAAGCACGGGGCGTTCGGCTCGGTCGACGAGCTCGATGCGATCCCGGGGATCGGGCCCGCTCGTCTCGACCAGCTTCGCGACCTGGTGGCCCCGTGAAGGCGAGGCTTCTGGAGCTCGCGGCGCGACCGCATCTGCTCGCGTTTGCACTCTGCGCCGGCGTCGCTTCGGCGAACGTCGCGCGCGCGACGAGCGTGGTCGTGCCCGCCCTGGCCTGCACGTTCGTGGCGCTCGCGAGCAGTGTCGACGGGCCTACCCGGGTCGTGACGCTGGTGCTCGGGCTCGCCCTGGCCGGGTGGTGGTGGGGTGCAGTGAGGCTCGACGCGCTCGATCGAAGCGTGCTCCTCGGAGAGGTCGGCCGGGCCGAGACTTCGCTCGTCGTCGTGACGGCGCCGCCACGCCGTAGCAGGTTCGATCAGCGGATTCCCGCGCAGATGCTGAGGTTCGGCCGGCTCGGGCTCCGCGAGCCGGTGCTGCTCGAGCTGCCGCTCGGCCGCTCGCCGCCGCAGGGCGCGCGCCTGGAGGTGCTCGGGGAGATTCGCCTCCCGCGCGGACTGTCCAACGGCTTCGACGAGCGCACGTGGCTCAAACGGCACGGAATCCACGTCGTTCTGCGCGGTGATCGCTGGCGCGCGGTGGGGCGGCGCGGTGGCCTCGCGTCGGTGCCCGACCGGCTGCGCGAACGCCTTGCCGGGTCGGTGGCGATCGGCCTCCACGGCGAGCGTCGAGGAATCCTCATGGGCGTGGTCCTCGGCGACGACGGCGGGCTTTCGGACGAGCTCCGGCAGCGGTTCCGCGCGTCGGGCCTGTACCACCTGCTCGCAGTCTCGGGCCAGAACGTGGCGCTCGTCGCCGGCGCTGTGCTCGTGCTCGTCTGGCTCGCCGGTCTACCGCGCTGGGTCGGCCACGTCGGCGCGCTCGCCGGAATGACCGGTTACGTGCTCGCCGTCGGGCCGCAGCCTTCGGTGCTGCGGGCCGGAGTGACAGGCGCGCTCGGCTCGCTCGCGTGGCTGGCCGCGCGGCAGCGAGACCGCTGGCACTTCCTGCTGCTCGGCGCGCTCGTCCTCGAGGTCTGGAATCCGTATGTCGTGCTGGACGCCGGCTTCCAGCTTTCGTTCGCTGCGGTCGTCGCGATCTTCACGCTCGTCCGGCCGATCCTGCGCTTCCTCGAGGGCTATCCGGTGCCGCGCGGCCTGGCGGAGGTGATCGCGGTGTCGACCGCGTGCGGGACTGCGACCGCACCCGTGGCGTGGCTCCAGTTCCATGCGATCCCGCTGCTGACCGTCCCGGCGAACGCGATGGCCGCTCCTGCGGTCGTGCCGCTGCTCGGGCTCGCGCTCGCTGCGGTGGCCGTCGCGCCGTTCTCACCCGGCGCGGCCGCGGCGCTCGACTGGGTCAACGGCTGGTGCGCGGCCTATCTCGCGTGGTGCGCGCGCTTCGTCGGCGGGCTTCCGGGCGCACAGATCCGTTCGGGTTGGGCGGCCGGTGCGCTCGGGTGCGGCGCGCTCGTCGTCGCGGCCTATGCTTGGCG
>DHWI01000020.1:0-1143 GCA_002413095.1 Thermoleophilia bacterium UBA5186 | reverse complement strand
CTCCACCGCCTCCGGGCGCGGGTCGGCGAAGACGCGGTCGAGCAGCTCTCTGCGACCGAGACAAGCGGGAAGGAGGCGGTTGCTTCGTGCAACGCGCTCGGGCTCTTCGGCGCAGGCCGCCGCCTCGTGGTCGTCGACACGGTCGAGAAGTGGAAGGCGGCCGACGTGAAGGCGGTCGCCGAATACCTGGGCGCCCCGGCGCCTGACACCGTCCTCGCCCTCGTCGCCGAGGAGGTGAAGAAGGACTCGCCGCTCGCGAAGGCCTGCGCGAAGGCCGGTGAACTGCTCGTGTTCGACGTGTCCAAGCGCAAGGTCCCGGAATGGGTGGCCGAGCAGTTCGCCCTCTTGAACGCGCGTGCCGATCGGGCCGCTTGCCAGACGCTCGTCGAGCTCGCGGGCGAGGATCTCTACGCGCTCTCGAACGAGGTCGCCAAGCTCGCGACGTGGGCGGGCGGCGATCCAATCGGCGAGGCGGACGTCCGCCGCCTCTCCGCCGGCGGCGCCGAGGCGACCAACTTCGAGCTCACGGACGCGTGGGGCCGCCGGGACGTGGCGGCCGCGCTGGCCGCGTGCGAGTCCCGGCTCGAGTGCGGGGACGACCCGAACCGCCTCCTCGGGTACCTCACGAGCCACGTGGGCCGGGTCGCCGAGTGTCACGCGTGGGCCGCCGAGGGCGTGACTCCCAAGGAAGGAGCTTCGAGGATGGGGAAGGCTCCGTACTACGTGCAGAAGCTCTTCGCCCAGGCGGCGAACTTCGCCGTCGACGAGCTCCGGGACGCGACTGTGCGCCTCGCCGAGCTCGATCTCGCGCTCAAGGGCGGTTCGCGTCTCGCCGGCGATCTCGAGCTCGAGCGCGCGCTCGTTGAGATCACGCGGCCGGCCGAGCCGGTCGTTGTTTAGGCGGGCGCGTTGATCCCAGCGGGTCGGTGAGGGAGCGCAGACGGCCGCACGGGCAGAGCCCGCACGTCCTGAAACGCCGCCGCAAGTCGGCGGCTAGCGCTTCGAGGAGATGAGCTTCGCGGCCTGCGCCTTGCGGCGGGGGGGGGGGGTGCGGGGGCGCGCGGCGGGGGGGGCCCCGCCCCCCCCCCCCCGGGGGGGGCGGGCCGCCCCCCCCCCCCCCCGGCGCGCGGGCCCCCCCGCCCC
>DHWI01000084.1:12521-14862 GCA_002413095.1 Thermoleophilia bacterium UBA5186 | reverse complement strand
TTCACGTACTTCTACACGGCGGTCCAGTTCAATCCGGTCGACCAGGCGGACAACCTGCGGAAGTACGGCGGCTACGTCCCCGGCATCAGGCCCGGCCCGCCGACCGCGCAGTACCTCGACCGCGTGCTGACGCGGCTGACGCTGCCGGGCGCGATGTACCTGGCCGTGATCGCCGTCCTGCCGAGCATCTTCATCCGCTACGGCGGCTTCTCCCAGGCGACCTCGCGCGCGCTCGGAGGCACCTCGGTGCTCATCGTCGTCGGCGTCGCACTGGACACGATGCGCCAGATGGAGTCGCAGATGATGATGCGCAACTACGAAGGGTTCTTGAAATAGCCGTGCGCATCTTGCTCCTGGGCCCGCAAGGCTCGGGAAAGGGAACGCAGGCGCAGCGGATCTCCTCGACGTACGGCGTCCCGCACATCGCCACCGGGGACATGCTGCGGGCGGCCATGGCGGCGGGCACCGAGGTCGGGCACAGAGTGAAGCCGATCTACGACGCCGGCGGGCTCGTCCCCGACGATCTGATGATCGACCTGATCCGCGACCGGCTCTCGCATCCCGACGCCGAGGACGGCTTCGTCCTCGACGGCTTCCCGCGCACGCTCGAGCAGGCAGAGGCGCTCGACGACGTGCTGCTCGAGATCGGCAGCCCGCTCGACGTCGTGTTCGACCTGCAGATCGACGAGCAGACGTGCATCGAGCGCCTGCTCGGACGCGCGCGCGAGGAGGGTCGGAGCGACGACACGCCGGAGGCGATCGCCACGCGGCTCCAGCTCTTCCGAGACGCCACCCTGCCGGTGATCGAGCACTACCGCGCCCAGGGCAAGGTCGTGGGCGTGCACGCTGCGGGTACCGTCAACGAGGTGTTCAACGAGATCCAGGAAGCCCTCGAGCAGGTCGGCGCGCGGTGATCGTTCGCAAGTCGGCGGCTGAGATCGACGGCATGGCCCGCGCCGGCGCGCTCGTTGCCGAGACGATCTCGCTGGTCGGCGAGCACATCCGTGCGGGCATCACGACAGCGGAGCTGGACAAGATTGCCGAGGAGTACGTCACGGCGCGCGGCGGCGTGCCCACCTCGAAGGGCTATCGCGGCTTCCCGGCGACGCTCTGCACGTCGCCGAACGCCATGGTCGTCCACGGGATTCCGGGAAGCTACGTCGTCGAGGAGGGCGACCTGCTCTCGATCGACCTCGGCGTGACGCTCGACGGGCTCGTCGCAGACAGCTGCGTCACCTTCGGCGTCGGCTCGATCGACCCCGACTCGCAGCGGCTGCTCGACGTCTGCCGCGTCGCGCTCGACGCGGGCATCGAGCAGGCGCTTGCGGGAAACCACGTCGGCGACATCTCCCACGCCGTCCAGCAGGTCGTCGAGGGCGCCGGCTTCTCGGTCGTGCGTTCGCTCGTCGGCCACGGCGTCGGCCGCTCGTACCACGAGGAGCCGCAGATCCCGAACTTCGGCGAGCCCGGCCGCGGCCGGCCGCTGCACGAAGGGATGACGATCGCGATCGAGCCGATGATCACCGCCGGAAGCCCCGATGTGTACCTCCACGACGACGGCTGGTCGATCTCGACCGAGGACGGCTCCATGGCCGCCCATTTCGAGCACACGGTGGCCGTGACAGCCGACGGGCCGCGTATTCTGACGCTTCCAAGGGTCGCTGCCGCGGCTGCGTGAGGCTCTGCCTGCGTTTGCTACCATTGACCCTGTCGGCGCAGGCCGATGCTGCGCCATGTTTCTCTGTACTCCAACCGCGCTCAACAGCGCGGTTTTCCGCGAAGAAGGCACCGAATGAAAGTACGAGCATCAGTCAAGCCGATGTGTGAGCGCTGCCGCGTGATCAAGCGGCACGGGCGCACCATGGTCATCTGCACGAACCCTCGCCACAAGCAGAGGCAGGGCTAGAGAGTTGGCACGAATTGCGGGGGTCAACCTCCCCAACCAGAAGCGGCTCGAGATCGGGCTGACCTACATCTTCGGGATCGGCCAGTCGACCGCACACAAGATCGCAACGTCGCTGGGCATCAACCCCGACACGAAGATCAAGGATCTGACGGACGAAGAGGTCACGAAGCTCCGCAACTACATCGACTCGGACCTGCAGGTGGAAGGCGACCTCCGCCGCGAGCGCTCGCAGGCGATCAAGCGGCTCGGCGACATCGGCGCCTATCGAGGGATCCGCCACCGCCGCGGGCTGCCCGTTCACGGCCAGCGGACGAAGACGAACGGCCGCACGCGGAAGGGCCCGAAGAAGACGGTCGGACGCGGAAAGAAAGCGGCGAAGTAGATGGCACCTCCTCGAAAGCCCGCGACCAGGGGTCGCACCCGCCGCCGCGTCCG
>DHWI01000084.1:12110-12330 GCA_002413095.1 Thermoleophilia bacterium UBA5186 | reverse complement strand
CAGGCGCACAACGGCGTCCGCCCCAAGAAGCGGCGGAGGGTCTGAGATGGCACGAGACCTAGGCCCGAAGTGCCGCATCTGCCGCCGGGAGGGCATGAAGCTCTTCCTGAAGAGCGAGCGCTGCCTGACGGAGAAGTGCGCAATCGAGCGCCGCAGCTATCCCCCGGGAGAGCACGGGCGCGGCCGCATCAAGCAGTCCGAGTACCTGCTCCAGCTGCGC
>DHWI01000084.1:6690-12034 GCA_002413095.1 Thermoleophilia bacterium UBA5186 | reverse complement strand
CTCGAGAAGCAGTTCCGCAACTACTACACGAAGGCTGCGAAGGCCTCGGGCATCACAGGCGAAGTGCTGCTGCGGATGCTCGAGACGCGCCTCGACAACGTCATCTACCGGCTCGGGTTCGCGGGCTCGCGCGCGCAGTCGCGCCAACTCGTCCGGCACGGTCACTTCCACGTGAACGGCCGGCGCGTGAACATCCCGAGCTATCAGGTCAAGCCGAACGACGTGATCACGGTCACGCCCGGCTCCGGCGCGTCGCAGTTGATCCGCGACGCGACCGACCTGACCGCGTCCGTCTCGCCGTGGCTGCAGGCCGACCACGACGGGCTGACCGGGAAGATCCTCAAGTGGCCGGAGCGTGGCGACATCGACACGCCGGTCCAGGAATCGCTCATCGTCGAGCTTTACTCGAAGTAAGCGCTCCGGCGCTCAGTACACGAAAGGACTACATGGCAACTCGCACCAGCTTGATGGAATTCCAGATTCCGAAGATCGTCCACGAGGAGGTCGACGAGAACCGCGGCATCTTCGTGATCGAGCCGCTCGATCGCGGCTTCGGCTACACGTTCGGCAACTCGCTGCGCCGCGTGCTGCTCTCGTCGCTCGAAGGCGCCGCCGTCACCTCGGTCAAGATCGAGGGCGTCGCGCACGAGTTCACCACCCTCCCGGGCGTGCGTGAGGACGTGACGGACATCATCCTGAACCTGAAGAACCTGATCTCGATCCTGCACGGCGACTCTCCGGAGATCGAGGTGCACGTCGCGAAGCGCGGCGCCGGCCCCGTGACCGCCGCGGACATCGCCGCGCCCGCCGAGCTGGAGATCCTCAACCCGGAGCTCGAGATCGCGAACCTGTCCGACAAGGGCAAGCTCGAGCTGACGCTGACCATCGGCCGCGGCCGAGGCTACGTGCCCGCCGAGCTCAACCGCGGGCCCGAGCACACGATCGGGGTCATCCCTGTGGACTCGATCTTCTCGCCGATCCGGCGCGTCTCGTACGACGTCGAGGCCGCCCGCGTCGGCCAGCGCACTGACTACGACAAGCTTCGGCTCGACGTCACGACCGACGGCTCGCTGAACCCGCGCGACGCGATCGGCGAGGCCGCCGAGATCCTGATCCGGCAGCTCGCGATCTTCACCGACCTGGATCGCATCGAGGGCTTCGGCGAGGCGGCTGCGGCTGCCGAGGGCGCTGGCGCCGAGGCGCCGCTCGCGCACGGGATGGAGAACTTCCCGATCGAGGAGCTCGAGCTCGGCGTCCGCTCGTACAACTGCCTCAAGCGGGTCGGCATCGAGACGATCGGTGACCTGGTCGTGAAGACGGAGAACGAGCTCGGCTCGATCCCGAACTTCGGCCGCAAGTCGATCGAAGAGGTCAAGGAAACCCTCGCCACGCACGGCCTGACCTTGCGCGGCGACGAAGGGAACCTGAGCTAGTAGTGGCCCGCCCGGCAACGCTTGTCGGCCCCTGGCGCGCGATCACGCGGCGCCAGGCGGCAGCCGGAAACCGGCCCCGTACTGGTAGTACGAGACCGGCTCCCGCCTTTGCCTGGCTTGGTGCTCGCACCCCAGGAATCCGACAGCGTCACCGGGCGGGCCACTAATGCGCCATCAGCGCGCCGGCAAGAAGCTGGGCCGGACCTCGGCCCACCGCAAGGCTCTCTACGCCAATCTCGCCGGCGCGCTGATCGAGCACGGCCGCATCAAGACGACCGAGGCCAAGGCGAAGGCCGTGAAGCCGATCGCGGAAAAGATGATCACGCTCGGCCGGCGCGGCGACATCCACGCACGCCGCCAGGCGATCGCCTTCCTGCGCTCCCAGGACGTCGTGCACAAGCTGTTCTCCGAGGTCGCGCCGCGCTTCGCGGATCGGCCCGGCGGCTACTCGAGGATCGTCAAGATCGGCACGCGCCAGGGTGACGCGGCCGAGATGGTCTACCTCGAGTTCGTCGACCACCAGGCCTAGGTCGACCGCGTGGCGCTCGTCGCCGCGATCCTGCTGGCGATCTTCGTCCTGCCGCCGGCCTGGCGGATCCCCGTCGTGCTCGCCGGCGGCGCGATCGAGGTCGGCGAGTCGTTTTTCTGGATCTGGGTCTCGAAGCGGCGACGCTCGTCAGTCGGCGTCGAGGCGCTTGTGGGCGCGCGTGCGACCGTCGTGACGCAGTGTCGGCCGCTGGGACAGGTGCGCGTGCAAGGCGAGTTGTGGCAGGCGCGCTGCGCCGAAGGGGCGGATCCCGGTGACGAGGTGGAGGTGGATGCCGTCGAAGGGCTGACGCTCGTCGTCGCGCCGCTCTCGGCGGCGCGACTCTCAGGGGATCCGGCTTAGCCGGATGCCCGTCTGCGGTCCCTTACCGAGCCGCTGGAATCGATTGAGCCGCTATCACCCGAGCTGACTCCCCAGGCCCGCGCTGATCGCCGCGATGATGATTCCGGCCCCAGTCACGATTGCGAGCGCGCGCAGGAAACCGACTTCGAAGTACTTCCAGCGCAGCCAGGCGAGCACGAGCAGCTCGAGCCCGACAACGACGATCGCGAGGGTGATCGCAACCTGGAAGTGCGGGATCAGGAACGGAAGGGTGTGCAGGATTCCCCCGAGGAACGTCCCGCCGCCGGTGATTGCACCTCGCATGAGCGGATTCCCGCGCCCGGTCAGCTCGCCGGTATCCGAGAGACCCTCGGAGAAGCCCATGCTGACGCCGGCGCCGATCGCGGTCACGAGGCCGGCGACGAACGCGTAGCGCGAGTTGTGCGAGGCGAGCGCGATGCCGAAGATGGGCGCCAGCGTCGACAGCGAGCCGTCGATCAGGCCCACCATCGCCGGCTGGACGCGCTGGAGGAGGAATCGATCGGCCCTGGTCACGAAGTAGAGTATATCATCAGATGTGCAAACGAATAGAGCATAAGGCAAACCTTACAAGGCGTGTCAGGTGCGCCTGAGACTAACGGTCGAGTATGAGGGCACCGAATTCCGCGGGTGGGCCTTGCAGCCAGGACTGCGTACCGTGGAGGGGACACTAGGCGACGCTCTGGACGGCGTCTTTGCGACCTGGGGCTCGTTGGCGGTCGCAGGGAGGACGGACGCCGGTGTCCATGCCACCGGACAGGTGGCGAGCCTCGAGGCGGGCGGCGGACCCCCGGCGGAGCGGGTTGCCCACGCGCTCAACGCGCTCCTCCCCGACGACCTGTCTGTGCTCGCGGCCGCCGAGGCCGCCCCGGACTTCCATGCACGCCACTCCGCGACGTCCCGCAGCTATCGGTACCGGATCTTCCGGCGGCAAACTCCGTCGCCTTTCGAGCGGCGCCGAAGCCTCCGCTATTCCGGCGCTCTCGACGAGGAGCGGCTGGCCGACTGTGCAGACCTGCTCCTCGGCGCGCACGACTTCCGCGCCTTCACGCCGAGCGAGACGCATCACCAGGTCTTTGTGCGCACCGTCCTCGCGGCCGCGTGGTATCGCCGCGGGGACGCCCTGGAGTTCGAGATCACCGCCGACAGCTTTCTCCGGCACATGGTGCGGACGCTGGTCGGGACGATGCTCGAGCGCGGTCCCGACGACCTCGCGTGGCTGCTCGAAGGCCGTCCGCGGAGCGAGGCCGGGAAGACCGCGCCGCCTTGGGGCCTCTACCTGGAACGAGTGGACTACGCATGAGCCGCCCGGCTCTAACCCACCCCCAAGGGGTCCCCGCGACCCCCTGAGGACACGATACCGAGCGAAAGCGCACGCAACTGTGCCGGATCTGTGCCGGATGTGTGGCGGCTCCGCGACGACGCGCGAGAGAGGTGCGGCAGGGCCGAACCGCGTCGATACGATCACCACGACGTGCGTTACGAGACCGTTCTCTTCGACCTCGACGGCACGCTGATCGACTCCGGGGCGATGATCCTCGCGTCCTTCAAGCATGCCGCCCAAGACGTGCTCGGCATCGACGTGCCCGACGAGCAGATTCTCGCCGCGGTCGGCGGTCCGGGCCTGCTCGAGCAGATGCGCGCCCTCGACGCCGCCCGCGTCGACGATCTCGTTGCGAGCTACCGCGCGCACAACGAGCCGCTCCACGCGGGTCTCCAGCCGTGCCGCGGGATGCTGCGGCTCCTCGGCGAGCTTGACGATGAGGCGCGTGCGCTCGGGATCGTGACCGCGAAGCGGCGCGCCACTGTCGACCTCGCCTTCGCCGTTCTGCCGCTCGAACGTTACTTCGACGTGATCGTCACCTCCGACGACACCGAGCGGCTGAAGCCGCACCCCGACCCGATCCTCAAGGCGGTGGAGCTGGCGGAGGCCGAGCCAACGAAGACCGCGTACGTCGGCGATTCTCCGTTCGACGTCCGCGCGGCGAAGGCCGCCGGGGTCGGAGCGATCGCGGTCACCTGGGGGAAGATCCACTCCGCCGACGCGCTCCGCGCCGAGCAGCCGGATGCGCTCGTCGACGATCCGGAGAGGCTCTATGGCGTCCTCTAGGACGGTCGACTCGCGCGCGGCCGAGCTGCGCGAGTTGCTCGACCACCATCTGTACCGCTACCACGTCCTCGACGACCCGGAGGTCTCCGACGCCGAGTACGACCGCCTCTACGACGAGCTCGTCGCGCTCGAGGAGGAGCATCCGAAGCTGCGTACCCTCGACTCGCCGACCCAGCGCGTCGGAGCGCCGCCGTCGGAGCGCTTCCAGAAGGTCGAGCACCTCGAGCCGATGGGCTCCCTCGAAAAGGTGACGACCGACGAGGCGCTCTTCAAATGGGCCGACGACGTCCGCAAGCGGCTCGGGACGGACGACCCGGTCGCGTTCGTCACCGAGCCGAAGATCGACGGCTCGGCGATCTCGTTGCTCTACGAGAACGGCGAGTTCGTCCGCGGCGCGACCCGCGGCGACGGCAGGCGCGGCGAGGACGTCACGACCAACCTCCGGACGATCAAGGCCGTGTCGATGCGCATGCGCCTGCCCGACGGTGAGAAGCCGCTGCCGGTGCTGGAGGTCCGCGGCGAGGTGTACCTGTCGCTATCCGGCTTCGCCCGGCTCAACGAACGCCTGGCCGCGGAGGGGAAGAAGACCGCGCCCAATCCCAGGAACGCCGCCGCTGGATCTTTGCGTCAGCTGAACCCGAGCATCACAGCCGAGCGCGGGCTCTCGCTTTGGGTACACGGGATGGGGCGGTCCGAGAGCCTTCCCGTCGAGACCCACTACGAGGCGCTGGACTGGCTGCGGGAGCGCGGCTTCCGGACGAATCCGCACAACGAGCGCCACGAGACGATCGAGTCGGTCGCCCACGCCTGCCACGAGTGGGAGCGCAGGAGGATCGGCCTCGACTATGAGATCGACGGCCTCGTGATCAAGGTCGACTCGCTCGACCAGCAGCG
>DHWI01000084.1:0-6584 GCA_002413095.1 Thermoleophilia bacterium UBA5186 | reverse complement strand
GCGACGCTGCACAACGAGGAGGACATCAACCGCAAGGACATCCGCGAGGGCGACAACGTGATCGTCCAGCGCGCGGGTGACGTGATTCCCCAGGTCGTCGGGCCGGTGCTGCCGCACGAGAAGGGAACGAAGCCGTTCAAAATGCCTGCAAAATGCCCGCTTTGCGGCGTGGAGATCGTCAAGCCCGAGGGCGAGGCCATGCATCGTTGTCCGAACCGGGCGTGTCCGTCGCGCGGCCTCGAGTCGCTGATCAACTGGGTGCAGGCGGCCGCCGACATCGAGGGCGTCGGCGAGCAGCTCGTGCGCCGGCTCTGGGATTTCGGGCTCGTTCGCTCCATCCCCGAGCTCTACCGGCTGACGAAGGAGCAGCTGCTCGAGCTCGACGGCTTCCAGGAGAAGTCGGCTTCGAACGCGATCGCGTCGATCGAGGCGTCGAAGCAGGTGCCGTTCCACCGCGTGCTGTTCGGCCTGAACATCCCGGACGTCGGCTGGGTCACGGCCCAGACGCTGGCGCGCCACTTCGGCTCCGCCGACGCCCTCGCCAAGGCGACGCAGGAGGACATCCAGGAGATCGACGGCATGGGACCGCTGCGAGCCGAGTCGATCGCCGAGTGGTTCGCGGAGGAGGAGAACCTCCGGCTCGTCGAGGAGCTGCGGATGCTTGGCTTACGGCTCGAGAGCGGCGACGAGCTCAAGCCCGTCGAAGGGCCGCTCAGCGGAAAGGCCTACGTGATCACGGGCACGCTCGAGCGCTGGTCGCGCGACGAGGCGAAGACGCTGCTCGAGGAGAAGGGCGCGAAGGTCTCCGAGTCGGTGTCGGGCAAGACGACCGGGGTCGTCGTCGGCGAGGAGCCGGGGAAATCGAAGCTGACGAAGGCGCAGAAGGCGGACGTGCCGCTCCTCACCGAGGCTGATCTGGCGCAGCTACTGGGCGGCTAGCACCGTCGCGAAGCGGTCCTGCGCGACGCGCGCCCACCAGTAGGAGAGCGGGCGGCCGTTCTGCAGGACAGCGAACACGTAGCGATCCTTGACGTACCCGGAGAGCGCGGACGCGTCGTTCGTCGTGCCCGTCTTGGCGCGGACGTTGCCGCGGGCAGGCGCCCGCCGCATCCGGTCCTCGAGCGTCCCATTCACGCCCGCGACGGGCAGCGCCGCCCAGAAGATCGGGCGAATCGCGGGATCGGCCCAGCTCGCCTGCAGGATGCCGACGAGGGCTCCTGCGGTGAGCCGGTCGAGGCGCGAGAGACCGGAGCCGTCGACGATGTGGACGCCCGCGAGCGGGATCCCCGCGTCGGAGAGGGCGTTAGTGACGACTGCCGCTCCGGCGGCGCTCGTCCCGTATTCGGACTGTGCCGCGCCAAGCGCCTTCAGGAGCATCTCCGCGGTGAAGTTGTCGCTCTCGCGATCCATGTATCGGATGAGCGTGGCGAGTGTCGGAGAGCTCACGGAGGCGAGCGGCATCGAGAACTCCGCCACCGGGCCGACGGTGGGCGGGCCGGTCACCGCGACTCCGGCGGCCTTGAGCGTCTTGCGGAAGGCGGTCGCGGCGGCGAGCGCGGGCTCGCGCGCGACGACTCCGAACGGCCGGTCGCGGTCGACGTCGAGCGCCGAGAGTGGCGGCGACTCGTCGCCGTAGAACGACGCCTTCCAGCCGGAGACCGTCCGCCGTCCGTCGAAGTACGACTCGTCACCGCGGATCGAGCCGGATACGCGTCGGATGCCCTGAGCGCGCACCTGCTGGGCAAGCACGCGCAGGTCGGCCGTCGAAAGGGACGGGTCGCCGTAGCCCCGGAGCACGAGGTCGCCCTGCCAGATCGTCCCTTCGAGCTGCCCTTCGCCGAGCACCTCCGTGTCGATCCGGAAGGCCGGCCCGAGCGTGGTCAAGAGCGCATAGGTGAGCGGAAGCTTCTCGTTCGACGCAGGGGCGAGCGAGAGGGACTGGTTCCGTCCATAGAGCACCTTCCCCGTGGACAGATCGACCGCGAGCGCGGCCGAGCGCGCCGGGCTGACGTGAGGCACCGTCAGCGCCTTCGCGAGCCTTTGCTCGAGCGGCGCCTGGCCGTGCGCCGCGCCGGCGCCGGAAACGGCAGCCAGCGCCGCGAGCAGAGCGGCGACAGAGGCGGCGATGCGGCGGGGCACGCGGGCCATTGTTCGAGTGCGCGCGGACGGCGTCAAGCAATTGGGCCTGCGCGGATCGAAAGATAGTCCGGGCGGCCCATGTAACTCGCGGGGCGAACCCGGATAATCGACGTGGAAGCTATGCCTGCAAAACGGAAGACCTACGCCCAGATCACGGCCCTGCTCGAAGCGGCTGCCGACGAGCACGGTCCGTCCGCAGAGCGGCTCGAGGACACGCTCACCGCCGGCTACGCAATCGCGCTGACACTCGAGGCTGAGCGGCTGCGCATCGAGCGGCGCATCGCGGAGGTCGCCGGAAAGCTCGGGAACGAGGAGTCGGAGCTCAATGCCAAGGAGCTCGCGGGCCTTTCCGAGCGCCTCTCCAAGGCCGACAACGAGCTCGTCCACCTCCGGACCGCGCTCGTCACGCTGAAGCATCAGGCTCGCGCGGCACGCCGCGCGGAAGCCATCGTTTAGACGATCCCGCTGCGCACGGCGTAGACCGCCGCTTGGATGCGGTTGTCGATCTGCAGCTTCATCAGGATGTTCGAGATGTGGTTCTTGACCGTCTTCGGGCTGATGTGCAGCTCCGCGGCGATCTGGGCGTTGTCCGTCCCGTTCGCGATCAGCTTCAGGACCTGAATCTCGCGGTCCGAGAGCTCGGACCGAATCGTGTCGGCGATCTCGGGGCTCGTGCTCGTCGCCCGGATGCGTTGCAGCACCTTCGACGCGATGTGGGGGGAGATCAGCGCCTCGCCGACCGCCGCCGATCGGATCCCTTGCAAAAGCTCCTGGATGGACGAGTCCTTGAGCAAGTACCCGGAGGCGCCCGCGAGAATCGCGTCCAACACGTCCGCGTCCTCGTCGGAAATCGTCAGGACGAGCACCCGCGTCAGCGGCGCGAGCACGTTGATCTGCCTAGTCGCCTCGACCCCGTTCATCCCCGGCATGTTCAGGTCCATGACCACGACGTCCGGAGCGAGCTCGCGCACGAGGCCTAGAGCTTCGGCCCCGGTCTGCGCCTCGCCGACGACGTCGACTCCCTGATCGGCGAGCAGGTTCCGCAGCCCCGTGCGGAAAAGGTCGTGATCGTCCACAAGGAGGACCCTGGGGTCCGCGACGGCGACCTCGGGCTCGGTCATGTCGATCGTCTCGCTCACATGGACACCCCAGCCAGGCCGGGAAGTCTAGCGTCGGCTCGTCAATGCAGCGTGATCGTCACGGTGCGGCGGCCCCAGGCGCGCGCCTGCGCGAGCGTCGGGAACCAGAGGTCGATCGACGCGCCGCGAACCGCGCCGCCGGTGTCCGCGGCAACCCCCTCGCCGTAGCCGGGAATCGTCATCCGCGTGCCGAGCGGGATCACGCCGGGATCGACGGCGACGACACCGAGACCGGTGGGGGCCCCGGTCGCGGTTCGGCCGTGGATGGAATATCCGGTCGCGCTCACCGTAAGGGTGCGCGCGCTCCAGCCGCCGCCGGCCGACACCACTGCCGCGGCCTCGGGCGGCGAGAGCGCGGACGGATTCTGCTCGGTGACCTGCTGCGCCCGGGTCTGCACCGCCTGCGCGCGGCGCTCGAGTGCGGACACCTGCGCCGCCGCCAGACGCTGCGTCGCCTGCAGCCGTACGAGGTACGCGCGACGCTCGGCAAGCGTGGACTCGAGCGCAGACGCGCTGGCCGCGGCGGCTGCTCGGACGGCTTCGAGCCGGGCCTGCCGAACGTCGAGCTCGTCCGTCAACCGGCGCAGAGATCGGCGGGCCCGCCGCGTCTGCGCGATCGTGGTCTGGTTCTGGGAGGCAGCGCGGCGTAGATCGTCGATCCCGGCGACGACCTCGTCGAGCGACGAGGCGCCGAGGACGACTGCGAGCGGGTCGGGCTCGCCGGCCATGTAGAGGTCGCGGACGCGTTCTCCAAGCTGTAGCTGGGCGTGGGCGAGCGTGGTCTCGGCGAAACGCAGCTGCGTACGCGTTCGGCGCTGCCTGGACGCGAGTGCATCGGCCTTCGCGCTCGCGTCGGCCAGCTGGGCGCGGGCTCGCGCGAGCTTCGACTCGAGGGCATAGAGGTCGAGCAGAGCGTGATTTGAGCCCGCCGCCGAGACGGGCCCGGAGGGATGTGAAGAACCGCGCGGAGGCGCCGCGCCGCCTGCCGCCGCGAGAGTCACGGCGGCGAGGACGGCCGCGAAAAGCGCTGCAAGACGGGGCCGAGCGAGTCCGATTGGCCCGATCACGGCGCGGAACCGTACCACAGCCTCGCGGAGGTTTCGCGGGCCCCGGAACCCCAGAGAGAAGTCGAATTGACCCGGTTTCGGTGCCTAAGTCCGGTTGCGGGCGTCCGAAACCATTGGTAGGGTGCCGAACTTGTGACGTACCGGCCCCTCCGGTGCGCCTGTCCGTACCCGATCACGGGAGCGGCGTATCCGCTTTCGTAGACGGCAGGCGTCGGCATTAGCGATCGGGCTTTGTGCGGCTTTCCTAGCCGCCGGCTCGGCGACGGCTGATCCGGGAGTCGCGGCGAAGCAGGCCGAGGCGCAGCGGGTCATGGGGGAGATCCAGTCGATCGACGCGAACTTGGAGAAAGCTGTCGAGGCCTACAACGCCGCCACCGTCCGGCTCCAGAAGATCCAGGGCGACCTCAAGCGGAACCGCTACGCACTCACGATCGCTCGAGCGAACTACAAGAACGCGCAGAGAACGCTCTCGACGCGGCTCGTCACGATCTACACGTCGGCCACGACCGCGTCGACGCTCGACGTCGTCCTCGGGGCCTCGAGCCTCGACGATCTCCTGAGCCGCATCGACACGGTCAACCGCGTGTCGGACCAGGACGCGCAGGTCGCGCACCAGGTGACCTCGTTCAAGGCGCAGGTCAAGCGCCACCAGGCGGAGCTCGTGCGGGCGAACGCGGCGCAGCAGCAGGTCGTATCGTCGCGCGCCGCCGAGCGCAGCAGCATTCAAGGCCAGCTTTCCGCGCGCCGTCAGCTCCTCTCGACGATTCACGGGCAGATCGCGCAGCTGCAGGCGCAGGAGCGCGCCCGGAGCCTCGCTGCCGCCCGCGCCGCGGAGGCCCGCCTGTCCGCGCAGCCGCCGGTTTCCAACCCTGGCGCGGTCGGTGTCGCAGCATCGACGCCGGAAGCTTCAGTCGCTCCGCCTTCGCGCTACGGCGGCGTGGTCGGCATCGCGATGCAGTACTTGGGCGTTCCGTATCGCTGGGGCGGCGCTAGTCCGTCCGGCTTCGACTGCTCCGGGTTCGTGATGTACGTCTACGCGCAGGTCGGCGTCTCGATGCCGCACTACACAGGTGCGCAGTACGCGATGGGCGTCCCGGTCTCGAGAAGCGACCTCCAGCCCGGCGATCTCGTGTTCTTCAACGGGCTCGGCCACGTCGGGATCTACATCGGCGGCGGTCAGATGATCCATGCGCCGCACACTGGTGACGTCGTCAAGGTCTCCTCGCTGACCGGCTGGTACGCGTCGACCTACGTCGGCGCCCGGCGCATTCTCTAGCCGGCGCGCGCCGCGCGGCGCAGCGACACGTAGAGCAGGAGCAGGACGGCCAGCGGCAGGACCCACCACGCTGCGACGTGGCGGTGATGGAGAACGGCGACCGCGGCGATCGCGAGGGCGACCCCA
Organism: Thermoleophilia bacterium UBA5186; assembly: GCA_002413095.1. Taxonomy (GTDB): domain Bacteria; phylum Actinomycetota; class Thermoleophilia; order Gaiellales; family Gaiellaceae; genus UBA5186. The sequence continues at coordinate 837 of DHWI01000084.1, read as the reverse complement.
ACGGCAACGCGCCAGTCGTCGCCGACGACGAAGTCCCACCAGAAGCGCGCGAAGCGCGTCATGCGACCGCGATCCTCGGTCGTTGGCGCTTCAGCAGCGCGACGAGCGCGACCGAGCCGAGCGTCACGAAGGCGAGGACGCCCAAGAGGGAGACGTCGCCGCCCGGCCACTTCGCTCCCGCGCCTTCCGTCGCCCAGAAGATCCCGAACGTGGTCAGCATCACACCGACGGCGAACTTGATCGAGTTCTCGGGCACGCGGGCGAGCGGCGCGCGCACCGCCGCCCCGATGCCCACGGTGACGACCACGGCCGCGCCCGCGCCGAGCGCCGCGAGCGGGATGCTGCCCTGGCTCGCGCCGAAGGTCAGGACGATGAACGCCACCTCCAGCCCTTCCAGCAACGTCGCCTTGAAGCAGAGCGTGAACGCGTACCAGTCGAGGCCCGCCCGTTGCTCGTGGCCGGCCGCGCGTGCTTGCTCGAGCTCCTTCGCGAAGGCCTCCTCCTCGTCGTGCAGAGCCTTGAAGCCGCTCGCGCGCAGGATCGCCTTGCGCAGCCACTGGAGCCCGAAGACGAGCAGGAGCGCGCCGACGACGAGCCGCAGGCGCTCAATAGGGACGACGGTCAGCGCGGGGCCAAGCGCCGCTACGACACCCGCGAGTACGACGGTCGCGGCGGCGACGCCGATCAACGTGGCGCGCCAGCCGCGAGTGACCCCGACGGCCAGCACGATCGTCAGCGTCTCGACGACTTCCACCGCGCTCGCGAGGAACGCCGAGGCGACAAGGAAAACCGCGCTTGTCGTCACGGCCGAACAGGCTATCCGCGCGGCTCGGTAAG
>DHWI01000170.1:8775-9561 GCA_002413095.1 Thermoleophilia bacterium UBA5186 | reverse complement strand
GCGGATCCGCCAGATCGAGAACGAGAGCCTGAAGAAGCTCCGCGCGATCGCGACCGCGCAGCAGTTGCGCGACGTCGCTTAGCTTCTAGCAGCTCAGAGAATTGAGGGCCGCAAAGACGGGCAGCCTGCCCGCGGAGAGCTGCACGACGCCTACGTGCCGGCCGTCCTCGACCGCGAAGAAGAGCCGGCCGAGCCGGTAGCCGACCACCTTCCCCTGCAGGCGGAAGGGGAGCAGGCGCGCTCCATACGCGCGCTTCAACTGCGCGGCGGTGGAGCATGGCCCGACGCGCGCGGTCGTCCGGTACTGCTCGCCACGGACGACGATGCCGATCGCGCCGCCACCGCTCGAGCGGAAGAAGACCGACGCGTTGCGCGGGAAGTCCAACCGCGTGAGTCCGCCTTCGAGCCTCGCGATCTTCGGCTTGCCGCCGAAGGGCTTGCGGTAGGCGGTCCGGGACAGGCCGAGCTTGGCGCCTGCGATCGAGGTCTGCGTGATCTGGAGCACCGGGGCCGTCGCTCCGGCGGCTCCCGCAAGGACCAGGGCTCCCAGCAGAACGGAGGCGATCGGGCGCATGGAGCCAAGCTACTAGAGCGGCCCGGCTAACGGAAAGCGGCGAGGTCAGGGAGCGCAGACGCAACCGCGGGAAACCCGCGGTTGCTGACGCGGCGCTGCCGAGTCAGCGCCTAGACTGGCGCGTCCGTGACCGAGCCCTGGTTCGACGAGCTCTCCGAGCTCCTGCGCATCCCCTCGATCAGCGCCGATCCCGCGCACGCGGGCGACGTTCG
>DHWI01000170.1:3789-8746 GCA_002413095.1 Thermoleophilia bacterium UBA5186 | reverse complement strand
CCGCTGGCGATCGGCGAGATCCGGGCCTCACACGATCCCGAGAGCGCGCCGACGGTGCTTTGCTACGGGCACTTCGACGTCCAGCCGCCCGACCCGCTCGACCTCTGGGAGAGCGACCCGTTCGAGCCCGAGATTCGCGGCGAGTACGTGTATGCCCGCGGGATCGCCGACGACAAAGGCCAGCTGTACATGCTGCTGAAGGCCGCAGAGGAGCTCGCGGCGGCGGGCGAGCTGCCCGTGAACGTGCGCTTCTGTTGCGACGGCGAGGAGGAGTCGGGCGGCCATTCGATCGTCGAGTTCCTCGAGGCCGACGAGCGCGGCGCCGACGCGGCTGTGATCTTCGACAGCGGGATGATTCGGCGCGGCCTGCCCGCGTTCAACGTCGCGACGCGCGGGATCGTGTACTTCCACCTGAAGGTTCGAACCGGCGCTCGAGACCTGCACTCGGGCATGTACGGCGGTGCGGCCCTGAATGCCCTTCACGCGCTGACCACCATCGTCGCAGCGCTCGCCCAGCGCGACGGCAGGCTTCCCGAGCCGCTTCGCGCAGGCATCGCCGCGCCGACCGAGGAGGAGCTTGCGGGCTGGCGGGAGCTCCCGGCGGGCGCGGACGAGCTCGGCGATCAGGGCGCACGGCCGGCCGACCCAACCGCCGCCGACGAGTTCTACGTCCGCACGTTCGCCGAGCCTGCGCTCGACGTGAACGGGATCGAGGGCGGCTCGCCGTACGTCCAGAAGACCGTGCTTCCAGTCGTCGCCGACGCGAACCTGTCCATCCGCCTCGCCCCGGGGCAGGACGTGGACGAGATCGCCGCTGCCGTGGAGCGCCTCGTCAAGGAAGCAGCACCGGAGGGAGCGGAGGTCGAGCTCGAGCGCCTCGCGTTCGCGCCGCCGGGGCTCGTTCCGCCCGACTCGAAGGCGATCCAGCTCGGCCTCGACGCCTTCGAGCGCGCGCTCGGCGTTCGCCCGCTGCTCATCCGCTCGGGTGGCACCCTGCCGATCGTGCCGGCGCTCGCCGACAAGGGCATCCCGACGGTGATCACAGGCTTCGCGCTGCCGGATGCGCACGTCCATTCTCCGAACGAGCGCATGCTCGTGGAGAACATCCCGCTCGGGATCCGCGCGGCGCGCGAGCTGTTCGTCGAATGGGCGAAGCTTGGCTGACGAGCGCTACAGCTCGGCAATCGCGGAGGCGCTCTCCGCGGACGTGCTCGAGCGGTTCCTGCGCTACGTCAAGATCGACACTCGCTCCGGCGACGATCTGGAGGGGAAGCCGACGAGCGCGAAGCAGCTCGACCTGTCGCGGCTGCTCGCCGGGGAGCTGAAGGAGCTCGGGCTCGAGGACGCGGCCGTCCACGAGCACGGCTACGTGCTGGCGACCCTCGCCGGCGTGGGTGCGGACGGCGCGCCCACCGTCGGGCTCATGGCCCACGTTGACACGAGCCCCGACGAGAGCGGCGCGAACGTGAAGCCGCAGGTCGTCGAGCGCTACGACGGCGATGACATCCAGCTGCCTGGCAACCCGAAGCAGGTGCTCTCGCCGAGCGAGAGCAAGCTCCTCGCGAAACGCATCGGCCACGACATCGTCACGACCGACGGGACGACGCTCCTCGGCGCCGACGACAAGGCCGGCGTCGCCGAGATCATGTCCGCCGTCGCCTATCTGATCCGCTCCGACGAGCCGCGCGCGCCGCTCCGCGTGGCCTTCACCGTCGACGAAGAGGTCGGGCTCGGAGCGATCCACTTCGACATCGACGCCTACGGGGCGGACTTCGCCTACACCGTGGACGGCACCGAGATCGCCGGGATCGACGACGAGACGTTCTCCGCGTCGGAGGCGGTCATCGTCTTCCACGGCCGCGGCGTCCATCCCGGCTCGGCGAAAGGCAAGCTCGTGAACAGCGTCAAGCTCGCCACGCGGTTCGTCGCATCGCTCCCGCCGGGCACGAACTCACCGGAGACGACCGACGAGCGCGAGCCCTACGTCCATCCGACCCGAATCCACGGTGGCACAGAGGAGACGACCGTCACGATGATCCTGCGTTCGTTCGACGCCGACGAGCTGACTGCGAACGAGGAGCTCGTGCGCCGACTCGCGGAGGAGGCGGTCGCGGACGTCGAGCAGGCGAGCGTCGAGGTGCGGATCCGCTCGCAGTACCGCAACATGAAGGAGACGCTCGACGAGCATCCGCAGATCGTGGCGGCCGCGATGGAGGCTGTCCGTCGCGCAGGCCTCGAGCCGAAGCTCGGGTCGATCCGCGGCGGCACCGACGGCTCGATCCTGACCGCGCGCGGCCTGCCGACGCCGAACATCTTCACGGGCGGGAACGAGTACCACTCGGTCCGCGAGTGGGCAAGCGTCCAGGACATGGCCGCTTCGGCCGCGACGCTGGTCGAGCTCGTGCGCCTCTGGGCGGAGCCTGATTGGAGAGTCGAGCCGGGTTAGAGGGCGGCGACGCGCTCGGCCTCGCCGAGCCACTCGTGGCCGAACTCGCGCATCGCGTCGATGATCGGCAGCAGCGCCTCGCCCTTTGCCGTCAGCTCGTACTCGACCCGAGGAGGCGACTCGGCGTAGCTGCGGCGCTCGACGATCCCTTCCGACTCGAGCACTCGTAGGCGCTCGCTGAGCGTGCGCGGGCTGATCCCTGTGCACGAGTGCTCGAGCTCGGAGAAGCGCCGCGCGCCCTCCGAAAGGTCGTGGACGAGGAGCGCGGTCCACTTGGCACCGATGATCTCCGCCGTCGCCGCGACCGAGCAGCAGGTCGAGTCGTGAATCGGCTTCATGGTGCGCACGTCGAACGAAGTCTAGCCGCAGGAGTGCACGGCTTCCATGGCCGGCGACGTGGCCTTTCGGGTCGTGTCCGGGTGCCAGACCCCCGGACGTGTCCGGGCCGGCCGGTTGCCCGCATGGCAGGCTGGCTCGCGCGCCGCAGGGCGCCCCGCGGCGCGCGCGCACCTCGTCCTCACCGGCGCTGTCCCGGGGCCAGACCCCCGGGCATGGCCGCTATGGACGGAAGGGCGCCGGCGTGCAGTCGAGCTTCGGAATCGAGAAGCGCGCGATCGTCCCGAAACCGGGCGCGGGCTTGCACGCCTGCGCGATGCCTGCATCGCACGCGACGGACAGGAAGATGAACGCGTCCTCCATCGAGAAGCCGTGCTCGTCGACGAGCAGGCGCGCGGCCTCCTCGGAAACGAGCGCGAGCGCCTCCTCGAACTCGGGCGCCGTCGCGTGCGCGACCCAGCTTTGCTCGAGCTCCGTGACCGGCCACGTCGCCTGCTTGCCCTTCACGAGGTCGAACCGGACGTCCACCTCGCCGGCGATCTCGACGCCCGTGAAGCAGATCTCTCCGTCGCCCATCGACGCGTGCATGTCGCCGACGGCGAACATTCCGCCGGGCTGACGCACGGGGAAGAGGATCTTCGCGCCGGCCCCGTGCAAGTGGTTGTCGAGATTCCCGCCGTGCCGTCCGGCGAGCCCGTTCGAGAGCGACTCGCCGTCGGTCGCGACGCCGACCACGCCCACCATCGGCTGCGCCGGGAAGCGCACGCGTTCGTTCATCTCGATCCAGCCGTCCCGCACCTCGAACAGCCGGGTCACCGGCGCCTGCACCTTGTCGATCAGCTGGCCGAAGCCTGGGATCAGCGTCGCGAAGCCGACCTCGGCCGTCCGGACGTCGAGGATCTCCGCCACGAGCGAGTCGCCCGGCTCGGCGCCCTTGACTGCGACCGGGCCCGTGGCGGAGTTGACCCGGTCGAAGTCGATCTCCGTAACGAGATCGTCCTCCGACCGGATCTGTCCCGTGAAGCAGTCGTTCGTCTCGAACGTGACCGTGTCGCCCGGCTCGACCTCGAGCACCGGATCCAGGTCGGGCCCGAAGGCCCAGATGATCTGGTCACGGCCGAGCCGGTGGGTGGTGGCGACGGCCATCTACGTCGGCGGTACCGCCGGTCCGGCAGGTCCGACGGGCGTCGTGAGCGTCTCGTCCTCGACGTAGACGCGCTCCATGTCGCGCAGCCGGTCGGGCCGCGTCTCCGAGAGCACGAACGTGAGCACGATTCCGGCGCCGATCCAGACGAGCGCCGCCCAGTTCGCGTACTTGACCGGGTACGTGGGCGGCGCCTTGTAGTACTGGAAGTAGAGCGGGAAGCAGAACAGGATCGCGCCCGCCAGCGGCAGGACGAAGTGGAGGAACGCGTTGAACTCGCTGCGCCGCTTCGTCCAGTAGTGCCAGATGCAGCCGAAGCAGATCAGGATGTAGACGATCACCACGACGATCACCGCGAGCGTGGCGATGAAGAAGAAGCCGATCAGCGGGCCCCACTTCCAGCCAAGGAGCAGCGACGACACGAGCGCGAACGCGGTCATCCAGATGATCGCGATGTGCGGCGTCTTGAACTGCGGATGCGTCCGCGCCAACGGACGAGGCGCGAGGCCGTTCCGCGCCATGGCGTAGAACACCCGCGTCGCGGCGTTGACGGCCGCGTTCGAGTTCGCGGCGATCGAGTTCACGATCGCGGCGAAGACGAGGATCCAGCCCGTGCCCCAGAAGACCTTCCCGAGGTTCCGCCAGGGATCCGCGCCCGTCGCCTGGTCGACGAAGTTGTTGAACCCCGCCCCGAAGACCCACGCGTACGAGCAGAGCACGTAGAAGAGCCCGATGGCGAGCGACGAGCCGACGACCGCGAGCGGAATCGTGCGCCGTGGATGCTTGGCCTCCTCGCCGAGCGGCGCGGCAGCCTCGAATCCGATAAAGGCGAGGATCGCGAACACCATGCCTCTGCCGATCCCGCTCCACCCCCCGTTGGCGTTGTGCGGGTTGAACGGCTGGAGGTTCAGGTCGCCTGCGTTCGAGAGCAACATCCAGATCGCCAACGCCCCGAAGACCGCGATCTCGAAGGCGCCGAGTACCACGCCCGCGGTGGTCGAGAGGCGGATGTCCCGATAGGTCAGCAGGAA
>DHWI01000170.1:425-3717 GCA_002413095.1 Thermoleophilia bacterium UBA5186 | reverse complement strand
GGCTCGAACAGGATGAAGAGCCACGCGATGAGGAATCCGGCCCAGGGTCCGAGCGAGTTCGCGGCGTACGCGTAGAGGCCGCCGGCTGACGGAGTCAGCTTCGCGAGCTGGCCGATCGCAGTCGCCGCACAGAGGCAGGCGACCAGCGCGAGCGCGACGGCAAGAGGCAGGGCCTGCCGTGCGTCCGGAACCGAGATGTAGATCGAGTACGCCACGGCCGCGCCCGGGGCCATGTGCGTGATCGACTGGAACAGCACCTGGGGCAGGCCGATCGAGTGCTCTCGCAGACGATCGAACGAACCGCCCTGCGCCGCATTCGCTTCCACGGCAAACCTCCCGAAGTTGCGTTACCCCGCGGGACGATGCTTTCGGATTTGAAGCGGCGTTGCAACCCCCGCGTGGGTCAGTCCCACGGCGGTCCGTTATGCGTCCAGCGCCCGGCGCACATCGTTGCCACTACGTTGACGTCCCGTAACTCCGCAGGTTCGCAGTCGAACGGGTCGCGATCGAGCACGACCAAATCGGCGGCGAAACCGGGGATCAACTTGCCCCGCCGGCGCTCGTCGCGCGCCAACCACGCGGGCGTGACGCACGTCGCGTACAGCGCCTGCTCGAGCGTGACGCACTGCTCTGGATGCCACGGCCTCGCGGCCGTCGATCGTGCGCAGCACGCCTGCGCAGACGCCGGCCCACGGCTCGAGCTCCTCGATCGGCGCATCCGAGCCGTTCGCGAGCACCGCGCCCGAGTCGAGGAGCGAGCGAAACGCGTAGGCGCCGTCCGTCTTCCCCGCCCAGAAGCGGTCGGCGAGGTCGCGGTCCGACGGCGCATGACTGAACTGGACGGAGGCCGCGACGCCGAGCTCGGCGAAGCGGGGGAGATCCTCCGGCGCGAGCAGCTGGGCATGCTCGATCCGCGGGCGCAGGTCGCGCGCCGACCAAACGTCGCGCGTCGCCTCGAACGCGTCGAGCGCGTCGCGGTTCGCCTTGTCGCCGATTGCGTGCACCGCGACCGGAAAGCCCGCCGCGGCACCGCGCAGGATCACGTCGCGCAGCTCCTCGCCGCTCGTGATCTCGACCCCGGAGCCGTCCAGCATCAGCGCGGTCTGCGACCCGAGCGTCCCGTCCATGAACGCCTTCAGGTAGCCGAGCTTCAGCATCGGATTGCCATACGCGCTCTCGATCCCGAGCTCCACCGCGTGCTCGGCGAGCTCGTGCGGGATCGACTGCCAGACCCGCAGCGGCAGCGCGGCCGTCCGCTGCGAGCCGCTGCCAGAAGCGGAGCGCCCCGAGCCAGCCGTCCTTGTCGTGCACGGCCGTGACTCCTCGCGACGCCGCCATCTTGAGGCCGGCCCGCATAGCGTCGAGGAACTCGTCGTCGGTCGGGTGCGCGTAGACATCGCGGAAGTGCCAGGCGGAGGTCTCGCGCAGGACGCCCGTCGGCTCGCCGTGCTCGTCCGTCTCCACCACGCCTCCTGGCTGCCGCAGGTCGTCGCGGGCGAGCGCGAGCGCCGCCGAGTTGAGCCACAGCGAGTGGTAGTCGCGCGCCATCAGCGCCACCGGCGTGTCCCCGGAGACGGCGTCGAGATCGTGGCGAGTGGGCTCGGTTGGCGGGTCCCAGTCTCCGCTCCGCCAGCCGAGCCCGCGCAGGATCGGGTCGCGCGGCGCTTTCTCGAGCGCGCCCGCGACGACCGCGACCGCCTCCTCGAGCGTCCGCGCGCCCTCGAGCCGCACCTGACCCTGCGCGACCGCCCAGGTCGGGAAGTGGACGTGCGAGTCGTTGAAGCCGGGAACGACGCAGCGGCCGCCGAGGTCGATCGTCTCGGGTGAGGCCAGCGCGGTCTCGTGCACGCCGACGCCGCCCGCGACCCACCCGCCGGCGATCGCCAGGGCGCGCGCAGTCGGCAGCTGCGGATCGAGCGTTCGAATCGTCCCGCCGGTCAGGATCATGCGCGAGAATCTACGCGTGTTCGAGTACGTGACGATCAGCCACAACCGCTCATGAGCGCCGCTGGCCCCGGGCCCGTTGCTGCCTTCCTGGGTCTCTGGGTTGGAATGAGCGCAGCGATGATGCTCCCCTCCGCCGCGCCGACGATCAGCCTCTTCGCACTGGCGCGAGGGGACCGGCAGCGATCGGCGACGATCCCAACGGCCGTCTTCGTCGCCGGCTACCTCCTCGCCTGGACAGCCGTCGGCCTCGCGGCGTACGGGGCCGCACGCGCGCTCGGAGGCGCGTCGCCGCTCGACGCGATGTGGAGTCGCAGGCTCGAAGCCGTGGCCTTCGCAGCCGCCGGCCTCTACGAGCTGACGCCGCTGAAGTCAGCCTGCCTGCGGCACTGCCGGAGTCCGCTCGGCTTCCTCGTGCGCAGGCGGCGGACCTCGGCGCTCCGCCTCGGGGTCGAGCACGGCGCGGTGTGCGTCGGCTGCTGTGCCGGCCTGATGCTCGTCCTCGTCGCCCTCGGCGCGATGAATCTAGTCTGGATGGCGCTCGTCGCCGGTCTGATCGTCCTGGAGAAAGTGCTCCCTCACGGTGACCGCGCGGCGCGCCCGCTCGGCCTCGCCTTCCTCGCCGTCGCGGTGGCGCTGCTCGTATGACGGAGTGGAGCCTCCGCGGGTCGTACTTCGAATCGTGCAACTGCGACGCCATCTGCCCATGCCGCCGGATCGACGGTCGCGCCGGAGGCCGCTCCACTCACGGCGTTTGCATGGGCCTGCTGAGCTGGGTCGTGGCCCAAGGGAACGCGGCCGGCGTCGAACTGGGCGGCCTCGCGGTCGCCATCGTCTGCCGCTACGACGACGACGAGGTGGGGTCGCCCTGGAGCTTCGTCCTCTATCTGGACAAGCGCGGCGACGTGCGGCAAAGGCAGGCGCTGGAGGACATCTTCGTGGGACGACTCGGCGGGAGCGCGCTCGTCCACTTCCCGTGGGCCTGGAAGCCGAGCTACCTCATCGCGGTTCGGCCGGCGCAGATCGAGGTCGATCACACGCCGAGACGGCAGCGGCTACGGATCGGCAAGCGGGTGGAAGTCAGGATCAGCGGCTCCGCGAGCGAGGGCCACGAGGTCACCTGCGTGATCCCCGGCCACGAGCGCACCGGCGAGGAACTGCACGCCGAGCTCCTGCGCGTGGACGACGTCGCTCCGTTCAAGTACGAGTACCGCGGAGTGTGCGGCTACGGCTCCGATTTCGACTACAGCTCGGAGGAGCAGGGTTAGACTTTCGCGGTGCCGGCCGACCCGCTGACCGACGAGCAGCGCGAGATTCGCGACCTCGTGCGCACGCTCTCGCGCGAGCG
>DHWI01000170.1:0-159 GCA_002413095.1 Thermoleophilia bacterium UBA5186 | reverse complement strand
GTATGTCGTCTTCGCGAAGACCGATCCGCAGCTCGGCCACGCAGGGATCTCCGCGTTCGTCGTCGAGGCCGACGCGCCCGGCTTCGAGGTCGGGCGGATCGAGCCGAAGATGGGGATCAAGGGCTCGACGACCGGCGAGATCTTCTTCAACGACTGCCG
>DHWI01000180.1:9812-15386 GCA_002413095.1 Thermoleophilia bacterium UBA5186 | reverse complement strand
CTGGAGGAGGGCCGGCTCACCGACGCGCAGGGCCGCAAGGTCGACTTCCGGAACTGCATCGTGATCATGACCTCGAACATCGGCGCCGCCCAGATCTCGAAGAACCAAGGCCTCGGCTTCTCGATCGGTGACGAGCAGGGCCTGTCGTACGAGGACATGAAGAGCCGCGTCATGGGCGAGCTGAAGAAGGTCTTCCGCCCCGAGCTGCTCAACCGCATCGACGAGACGATGGTCTTCCACAAGCTGACGAAGCAGGAGATCATCCCGATCGTCGACATCCAGATGAAGCGCATCCGCGAGCAGATGGCCACGCACGAGGTGTCGATCGAGCTCACCGACGAGGCCAAGGAGCTGCTCGTCGAGAAGGGGTACGACCCGGCGATGGGCGCTCGGCCGCTCCGCCGCGCGATCCAGCACTACATCGAGGATCCGCTCGCCGACTTCGTGCTCGGCCGCGAGCTGGAGCCCGGCTCCACGATCCTCGTCGCCCGCAAGGCCGGCGACGCTGGGGCCGAGGGCGAGGAAGACGCGCAGGTCGACATCACGGTCATCCCGGCGGAGGTCACGCCGGAGCGCATCACCGTCCCACCGACCGAGCCCGAAGCCTCGGCCGAGGACGACGAGCCCGAGCCCGACACCGAGTAACGGGCGCTGGGCGACCGGCCCGTTCTAGCGGCGCTCGCGGGGGCGATCGCGATCGCGTTTTCGGCGATCCTCTACCGCTACTCGCACGTCTCGCCGTCCACCGGGGCGTTCTTCCGCTGCACCTGGGCCGTGCCGCCTCTGGCGTTGCTTGCCTGGTGGGAGGATCGGCGCTTCGGGCCCCGTCCGCGCTCAGCGCGACTCTGGGCCGTGCTCGCGGGGCTCTTCTTCGCCGCCGACTTGATTCTCTGGCACCACGCGATCGAGGACGTCGGCGCGGGACTCTCGACGGTGCTCGGGAACACGCAGGTCGTGCTCGTCGGGCTCGTCGCCTGGACGCTGCTCGGCGAACGGCCGAGCACGCGCGCGCTCGTCTCGATCCCGATCGTGATGGTCGGCGTCGTCTTCATCTCCGGCGCGATCGGCGCGGGCGCGTACGGCGCGCACCCTGCGCGCGGAGTCCTGTTCGGCGTCCTCACGGCGCTGATGTACACCGGCTTCCTCCTCACGCTTCGCCACGGCAACCAGGACGTGCGCCGGCCGGCGGGGCCGCTCTGCGACGCGACGGCTGTCTCGGCGCTCGCCTGTCTCGTCGCCGGTCTTGCGCTCGGCGACCTCGACCTGACCCCGAGCTGGGCCGCGACCGGTTGGCTCGTCCTGCTCGCCCTCAGCTCCCAGGTGCTCGGGTGGCTGCTGATCTCGCTCTCGCTGCCGCGGCTACCGGCCGTCCTGACGTCGATCCTGCTGACGCTGCAGCCGGTGACGACGGTCGTGCTCGGAATCGTGCTGCTCAACGAGTCGCCCTCGGCACTCCAACTCGTCGGCGCTGCCGCGATCCTCGCGGGGCTCGTGGCGGTGTCCACTAGCAGGCGCTCGACCGCGGCCGCTCCGGTCGTCGAGGCGGGCTAGTCCAAGTAACAGACTGTTACTAAGTGCCGAGCTGCCAGACGTCGTCGCGGATGATCGGCACCTCGGCGCCGCCCGCTTCGATTCCGTCCACGTTCACCGTCGGCCCGCCGATCATGAAGTCCGTGTGGATCGTGGACACGTTGATGCCGCGTGCGAGCTTCTCGTCGTCGCTCAGCGCCTCGCCTCCCTCGACGCCGTGGACGACCGCGTCGCCGTACGCGATGTGGCACGTCGCGTTCTCGTCGAAAAGCGTGTTCAGGAAGAGGATGCCGGTCTGTCCGACGCGGCTCGCCCCGTCGACCAGCGCGATCTCGCCGAGCCGGGTCGCGCCCTCGTCGCTCTCCATGTGCGCGCGAACGGCCTCCGCTCCGGACGATGCGTCGACCTCAACGGCGCGCCCGCTCTCGAACCGGATCCGCAGGTCCCGTACGACCGGGCCGCCGACGAGGTTGAGCGGCTTGGTCGCGGTCACGACTCCCTCGACGCGCCGCCAGTCGGGGCACGTGTAGACCTCTTCGGTCGGCATGTTCGGGATGTGCTCGCGGCCCCAGGTTGTGTCGGCGCGGGCCGCCTCCCAGTCGGCGTCGGGGAGCAGGGCGACGGTGAGATCGGTGCCGGGCCCGCGGAAGCGGATCGCCTCGAAACGGCGCGCGTTCAGGCCGGAGGCGCGCTCGTCCAGGCGGTCCATGTGCTCCCGCCAGGCGGCCACCGGATCGTCGTCGTCCAGTCGCACCGTGTGGGCGATCGCGGTCCAGAGGCGCTCGACGTCGGGCTCGCCAAAGATCTCCTGCGCCCAGCCCTCGGTCGGCCACGACGCGATCGTCCAGTTCACCTCGCCGCTTCCGACCATGTGCAGGTGCGAGCGGCTCAGGTCGAGCGCGCGGGCCTGGCCGACCTTCGCCGGATCGAGATCGTCGAAGAGGCCCGGAGTCGGGTCGCCCGTGATCGAGATGTGCGCCCCGCGCTCGTCGGTGATCCGGTCGAGGCGGTCGGTCAGCCACGGCGGCGTCCACGTCCAGGCGTCCTCCGGACCAAGCTCGATCAGCGAATGGCGGAAGGAGTCGTCGGTGTAATACGGGTCGACGTAGCGCGCGCCCGCGGCGTAGGAGGCACGGGCGATCGCCCGCATCAGGGGCGCGTGCTCGGCCATCCCGCGCACGGCGACGAGTTGGCCGGGGGCGACGTTCGCGCCCACCTGGACGACGAGCTCGGCATACCGCTGAAGCCGTTCCTCGGGTACCACGGCGCGCACCCTACCTCGACGAATTAGTCACTGATCCGACACAGTCGCTGTCGGGACCGAGACCTAGACTCGATCCAGTGGCCAAGGCGGCAGTTCAGTTCCTCTGTACCGACTGCGGGTACTCCGCCGGACGCTGGTTCGGCAAGTGCCCGGGCTGCGACGCTTTCGGCACGCTCGTCGAGGAGGCGGCGCCGGCTGCCGCAGGGAAGGGAAGGAGCGCCGGGACCGCCCGGCCGCTTCTCCGGCTGGTCGACGTCGAGGTCGAGGAGGCCGCGCGGATCCCGACCGGCGTGCCGGAGCTCGACCGCGTGCTCGGCGGCGGGCTCGTCCCGGCGTCGCTCGTGCTGCTCGGCGGCGAACCGGGAGTCGGGAAGTCGACGCTCCTGCTCAGCGCGCTGGCCGCGATGTCGAAGGATCGGCGCGCGCTGCTCGTCACCGGTGAGGAGTCGACAGCGCAGGTCAAGCTCCGGGCGGCCCGGCTCGGAGGCGCCGAGCAGGTCGAGATCCTCGCCGAGACCGAGCTCGAGACCGTCTGCGCCACGCTCGAGCGCGAGCGGCCCGACGTCTGCGTGATCGACTCCGTGCAGACGCTCTACTCGTCGGAGCTCGGCTCCGCACCCGGCTCGGTCGGCCAGGTGCGGGAGGCTGCCTCGCGGCTCCTGCGGGTCGCCAAGGAATCGGGCGTCGCGACAATCCTCGTCGGGCACGTGACGAAGGACGGCGCAGTTGCGGGCCCGCGCGTTCTCGAGCACCTGGTCGATTGCGTGCTCCAGTTCGAGGGCGACCGGTACCACGCGCACCGCATCCTGCGCGCGGCGAAGAACCGGTTCGGCTCGACGAACGAGCTCGGCGTCTTCGAGATGACCGGGACCGGGCTCGTGGGCGTGCCCGATCCATCAGAGCTGTTCGGGCGCTCGGTCGGCGGAGAGGTCGGCGCCGCGGTTGCGTGTGCGCTCGAGGGAACGCGTCCCCTCCTGCTCGAGATCCAGGCGCTCGTCGCACCTACCGATCTGGCCATGCCGAGAAGAGTCGCGACGGGCGTCGACCCGAAGCGGCTTGCGATGATCGTCGCGGTGCTCTCCCGCCATGCCGGCATCTCCCTCGGATCGGCAGACGTCTTCGTCAACGTCGCCGGCGGCGTGCGCATCGACGAGCCCGGCGCGGACCTCGCGATCGCGCTCGCGATCGCCTCCGCCGCGCGCGGCATGCCCGTCCGCGATGGCACGGCCGCGTTCGGCGAGATCGGGCTCACGGGCCGGCTACGTCCCGCGACGCAGGCCGAGCGGCGGCTGGAGGAGTGCGCCAAGCTGGGTCTAGGGACCGTCGTCGCGCCTGCCGGCACCGCCGCCCGTGGCAAACTGCGTCCGACGCAGGTGGAGACCCTGCGGCAAGCGATCAAGGCAGGACTCGATGCCGGAGGGAAACCCCAGGAGTAAGCACGACGCCTCGGCCGGCCTGGGGTTCACGCGCACGCCCTCCGAGGGCGATCCGCGTCGCGAGCCCAAGCTGCTCGACGCCATCGCGCGAGTCGCGCCCGGCACAGACCTGCGCCAGGGGATCGACGACATCATCCGCTCCCACGAAGGCGCGCTGATCGTGATCGGCGATCCGGCGGAGCTCTCGTTCCTGTTCTCCGGCGGCATCGCGCTCGACCAGCCGTTCACGCCACAGCTCCTCTACGAGCTCTCGAAGATGGACGGCGCGATCATCGTCAACGACGCGCTCTCGAAGCTCGCCCACGCGAACGTCCAGCTGATGCCCGACCCGACGATCGCCTCCTCCGAGACAGGCACGCGCCACCGCACCGCGGAGCGTGTCGCCAAGCAGACCGACGCGCTCGTGATCTCGATCTCGCAGCAGCGTTCGACCATTTCGCTGTTCGTCGACCAGTGCCGCTACAAGCTGGACGCGATCGCCGACGTGCTCGCGAAGACCAACCAGGCGCTCGCCACCCTTCAGACCTACCGGGAGCGGTTCGAGCAAGTCCTGACGCGGCTGACGGCCCTCGAGTTCCAGACCGCGGTCGTGCTCGACGACGTGATCGTGGTGCTGCAGCGCGCCGAGATGACGACGCGGATAGCGGAGGAGATCGAGCGCGACTGCGTCGAGCTCGGCTCCGAGGGACGGCTCATCCGCATGCAGCTGGAGGAGCTCGTCGGCGAGGTGCCCGTCGAGAAGGAGGCCGTCGTCGCCGACTACCTCGTCGGCATCGGCACGACGACCGTCGGCCAGATCGTCACCGGGCTCGAGAGCCTGCCGTACCACTATCTGCTCGAGTCAGAGGTGCTGATCCGGCTGCTCGGCCATCCGACCGACGTGAACCCGCTCGACTTCACCGTCACGCCGCGCGGGTATCGCGTGCTGAGGCGGATCCCCCGCCTGCCACTGGGTGTGATCGACCGCGTGGTGGGCGATCACGACGGGCTCGAGTCGATCGTGCGCGCCTCGACACGCGAGCTGGAGGCGGTGGACGGGGTGGGCGCCGTACGGGCGCGCGAGATCAAGGAGGGGCTCCGCAGGCTTCAGGAGCACAACCTCGTCGACCGTTATTTGCAGCTCTGAGGCGCTCTGAGACAGGTCTGAACTAGCGCGTTAGCAGGGTTTTTACGCCTCGGTGCGCAAAATCCCTGGAAACCGGCGCGTTTTGGTGAGGAATCTGGTACACTTTCGGTCACGCCGGCTGGGCTTCGTACCGCCGGCGGCTTGGCGACTAAACGGCGATTTCCGAAAGGGGAGCCCTTGTACAAGGTCGGCGACAAGGTGGTGTATCCGCACCACGG
>DHWI01000180.1:9337-9761 GCA_002413095.1 Thermoleophilia bacterium UBA5186 | reverse complement strand
ATGCCGAAGAACTGGAATCGCCGCTTCAAGCACAACCGCGACAAGATGAAGACCGGCGACATCCTCGAGCTCGCCGAGGTCGTGAAGAACCTGTCGCTCCGCGACCACGAGAAGGGGCTCTCGACCGGCGAGAAGCAGATGTTCGTGAAGGCAAAGAAGATCCTCGCCAGCGAGCTCATGTACGCCAAGGACATGGACGAGGACGAGGCGGCCGAGTGGCTCGACGGCGTCCTCGCCGACGTCGGCACGAACGGCGGCGCGAAGAAGAGCCGCACGAAGGCGGCGACCGCCACCGCGTGAGTGGGGTCTGGGCTGTTCTCGCTGCCGCGGGCAGCGGAGAGCGGCTCGGTGCCGACCGACCGAAGGCATTCGCCCGCCTGGGCGAGCGCGTGCTGCTGGCCGAGAGTCTCGAGCGTCTCGACGC
>DHWI01000180.1:8712-9207 GCA_002413095.1 Thermoleophilia bacterium UBA5186 | reverse complement strand
GTCCACGACGCTGCGCGTCCGCTCGTGACCGACGACGTCATCGGCAGGGTGCTCGCGCCGCTCTCCGAGGGCTGGGATGGGGCCGTGCCCGCGCTGCCGCTTGCCGACACGGTCAAGCGGGTCCGCGACGGCGCGGTCGTCGAGACGGTCGACCGTTCCGAGCTGGTGGCGGTTCAGACACCGCAGGCGTTCGTCGCCTCGGTGCTGCGCGACGCTCTTGCGGGTGACGTGGCCACCGCGAGCGACTGCGCGTCTCTCGTGGAGCGGCGAGGCGGACGCATCCACGTCGTAGAGGGCGACCCGCGGCTTGTGAAGGTCACCTCTCGCGCAGACCTCGATCTGGTGGCCTCGTGGCTCTGAAGGCGGTCGTCTTCGACGTGGGCGAGACGCTCTTCGACGAGACCGGCATCTGGGAGCGCGCCGCCGACGGGGCCGGCGTGCCACGCTTCACGCTGATGGGCGTCCTCGGCGGTCTCGCCGCGCGAGGTGAGCCTC
>DHWI01000180.1:0-8680 GCA_002413095.1 Thermoleophilia bacterium UBA5186 | reverse complement strand
GCCGTCGGCAACACCTCGGAGGTCGTCGAGGCAATGCTGCGCGAGCACGTCGACATCGTCGGCTCGAGCGCGCGCTGGGGGGTCGAGAAGCCTGCCCCGGGGTTCTTCGAGCGGCTGGTCGAGGAGTCCGGCGTCGAGGTCGAGGAGATCGCCTACGTCGGCGACCGCGTCGACAACGACGTCGAGCCGGCGCTCGCGGCGGGCATGGCCGCGGTTCACGTTCGACGTGGTCCGTGGGGGCATTTGCACGAAGCGCCGCTCGGTGCCATCCGCGTTCGATCGCTGGCAGAGCTGCCGGAGGCGCTCGAGCGTGTCTGACTTCCGAGTCGGAACGGGCTTCGACGCGCACGCGTTCGCCGACGGCGTCCCGCTCGTGCTGGGGGGCGTCGCGATCGCGTCCGAGCGTGGGCTCGCGGGACACTCCGACGGGGACGTGATCGCCCACGCGCTGATCGACGCGCTCCTCGGCGCCGCGGGGCTGGACGACATCGGGGCGATGTTCCCGTCCGACGATCCGCAGTGGGAGGGCGCGTCCTCCTTGGATCTCCTCGCGCGCGCGTACGACCGCATCCGCGAGCTCGGGTTCTCACTCGTCAACGCGGACGTCGTCTTGATCGGCGAGCAGCCGCGCCTCGCGCCGTACAGGCTCCAGATGCGCGCGGCACTCGCGGGTGCCCTCGGCGTCGAGGAGCAGCAACTTGCGGTGCGCGCAACGACGACTGACGGCCTGGGATTCACCGGACGAGGCGAGGGACTCGCGGCTCAAGCCGTCGCGCTGGTTCGAGCGGCGCGCTCTCCCCTCGCGGATCGGTAAGGGAGCGCAGACGGAGGCGAGGATGAACCTCGCCTCCTGAGACGGCGCCGCCGAGTCGGCGCCGTTACAACCTCTTAACCGAACTGCTACCGCCCCCGTACCCAAACGTCCGCGATCGCTGCAACTCTGGTTGGGCCATGAATTTCGAGATCCAGGCTCATCGCGGCGCGCGCGGGATCGGCCCGCGCAACACGCTCGAATCCTTCCGGCGCGCGCTCGCCGCCGGAGTGACGAACCTGGAGCTCGACGTCGGGCTGAGTCGAGATGGCGTCGTGATCGTCAGCCACGAGCGTGCCGCGACGCGGCTCGAGTGCACCGGAGCCCACGTCGGGAAGCTCTGGAAGGATCTCGAGCTCGACCAGATCCGCACACTCGAGCGCGGAACGGGCGACCGGTTCGCCACGCTGGACGAGGTGCTCCAGCTCGTGCAGCCGCACGGCGTCGGACTCGTGATCGAAGCGAAAGTCGATCCGTTGCGGCCGAACGAGACCGCGCCCGCGGCGGAGCTGGCCCAGCGCATCGTCGACACCGTCGAGGCCCGCGGCCTTGTATCTCGCTGCGTCGTCCAGTCGTTCGACTGGCGCGTGATCGTCGAGTCCCGCTGGCTCTGCCCTGAGCTCCGCACGACCGCCCTCGCGACGCAGAGCACCGTCCGGCCGGGAAGCGCGTGGACGGCCGGGCTCCCCGTGCGGTCGCGCAATCCGTTCAACGACGAGCTCGTCGCGCTCGCCTTCCTGGCCGGCGCGCACGCGATCGGCCCACATCATCACGGCGTGAATCCCAAGCTGATCCGGGAAGCTCACGCAACCGGGATGCGCGTCCTTCCGTGGACGGTCAACCGACGCTGGACGATGCACGCGCTCATCGATCTCGGCGTCGACGGCATCGTCACGGACCGCCCGGGACGCCTGCGCGACGTGCTCGCGGTGCGCGGCTACGAGCTTCCGCCGCCGATCGCGGACGAGCTCGCGCGCGCCGCCTAGACCGGTAGGGCGACGACCCCTTCGTTCAGCTTGACGAGCCCGTCGCGCTCGAGCGCCGCAACGGCTTCCGCGTCGAGCTCGCCCACGGGTCGTGCGCTTGAACTCACCAGTCGCAGCGTCTGCGCGCGGCGCTGGCGGAACGACCCTTCGAAGCGCGACTGCTTGCGCAGCGGCTCGTAGCGGCGGCCGCGCGACGGGCACGCCTCAGCAAGAGGGCAGACACCGCACCGGGGAATGCGCGAGAGGCAGATCGTCGCGCCGAGATCCATCAGCGCCTGGCCCGACTCCGGCCCGAACGCGTGGCCGGTGCGCTCTTGCACGCGGCGCACGTTCGTGTCGACGGGCAAGACGGAGTGGCCGAGCGCGAAGCTCGCGACCGCGTCAGCGGTGTAGCGACCGACCCCGGGAAGCGCGGTCAAATCGTCCGGCCACCCGTGCTCGGCGACGTGGCGCGCGGCCCGGTGAAGGTTGAGCGCACGCCGGTTGTACCCGAGCCCTTGCCATGCGCGGATCACGTCGGCAGGCGACGCGGCGGCGAGCGCCTGGGCCGTCGGCCAGCGCTCGAGCCAGGCGAGGTAGCGCGGAATGACGCGATCGACCTGCGTCTGCTGCAGCATGACCTCGGAGACGAGGATCGCGTACGGGTCCTTCGTGTGGCGCCATGGGAGGTCGCGCCCGTTTGCTGCGAACCAAGCCAAAAGAAGGGCGTCCACCGACCCGAGCCTAGTGGAGCGCGCGGCTAGTCTGGAACGAAGATGCCGTTGCAGAACCGGGTCACGCCGCTCGGCGAGCTCGTCGCGGAACCCGGGCGTGGGCTCGTCTACGGAAACCGCGGCTGCCTCCACGATGCGGCCGGGCGCATTCGGCGACCCTACAACGGCAAGCGCTGGATCTCCTGTCGGCTCGATTTTCGCGGCTGGCTGCGCCGGCCGCTGCTGCAGCCGGGCCGGTTCACCGAGCTCTTCTTCCTCGACGAAGCGACGGCGCTGGCGGCCGGGCACCGGCCTTGCGCGCTCTGCCGCCGTGCGGACTACAACCACCTCGTCGCGATCTGGCGCGAGCTTCATCCCGGCGACGCGGGCGCCGACGCGATTGACGCTCGGCTCCACGCCGAGCGCGTCGATCCGAACACACGCGCTCAGCGCATGCACGAGGCCGCTTTCGGCGACCTACCCGACGGCTCGTTCGTCCTTGTCGACGAAGTCCCCTGGCTGGTGCTGGGCTCGAATTTGCTGACCTGGACGGCCGCCGGTTACACCCGACGCCGCGCGCGTCCCGCACGAGGTCGTGCGGTGCAGGTCACGCCCCCGTCGCTTCTGGAGCTCTTGCGCGCCGACTGGCGACCTGTCGTGCCGCTCTTGCACCCGTCGGCATCTGGGTAGCATCGCGCCCGATGGCGCGACTCGCATCCGGGGCCGAGTTGCGCCTCACCGGGCCGACTGATCGGGCCGCCGTCGTCTGCGTGAACGGCGGCCAGCGCGCCGAGGTCGAGGGAACGTGGAGCGCGTCGCTCGAGTGGCTCGTGCGGCGGCTCGCGCCGCGATTTCCGCAGCTCGGCTTCGCGGAGGTTCGTTACCGCATCAAGTCCTGGAAGCGCCTGGATTGGTGCATCGAGGACGCGCGCGCGGCGATCCATGCGGTCGGCGCCCCGCGCGTTCTGCTGCTCGGCTTCTCGATGGGCGGCGCTGTCGGGATCTCGGTCGCGGACGAGCCGGGCGTCGAGGAGGTGCTCGGGCTCGCGCCGTGGATCCCGGACCGCCTCGACCTCGCGCCGCTCTCGGGCCGGCGTCTGACCGTTCTCCACGGGTCGCTCGACCGGTCGCTGCCGGGCATCCCGGGCGTGAGTCCGGCCGATTCTCGCCGCGGCTTCGAGCGGGCACGCGATCACGGCATCGACGGCGAGTACACGCTGCTCCCGGGTGCGGTGCACGGGATGGCGCTGCGCGCGCATTGGGGGCGCCCGGTGCCGCTGCCGCGCGCCGGTGCGTGGGCGCGGTGCGTCGCGCGCGAGCTGGAACGGTTCGAGGGCTCGCGTAGCATCAGTGCTCCATGAAACGCGTGCGCTTCGCTCCCAGCCCGACGGGCTCTCTGCACGTCGGCAACGCGCTCAGCGCGGTGGCGAACCGTGCGTTCGGCGACTGGTTGCTGTTGCGGGTCGACGACACCGATCCAGCGCGGAACGTCGCCGGCGGGGAGGAGGAGATCCTGCGAGATCTTCACTGGTTGGACATCGAGTGGGACGAGGGGCCGGTGCGCCAGAGCGAGCGGCTGGAGCGCTACCGAGAGGCCGCCGCTCCGGTCGGCGATCGTCTCGACGGCGTGACCCTCCTGCGTGAGGACGGCACCGCGACGTACCAGCTCGCCAGCGTCGTCGACGACGTCGACTTCGGGATCACGCACGTGATCCGCGGCAACGACCACCGTCCGAACGAGCCCGTTCAGGCACGGTTGTTCGCGGCGCTCGGGGCACGGCCGCCGGAGTTCGTCCACCACGGGCTGATCCTCGGCGAGGACGGAAAGAAGCTGTCGAAGCGCGCGCCGGGGGCGACCGTCGGCTCCCTGCGCGACGAAGGCATTCCCGCGGAGGCTGTGCGCCGGTACCTCGACGAGCTGGGTCTCCCGCGGCACGACGTCCGCTACGACCTGCCCCGCCTGAAGCGGCTCGCGATCGAGGCGATCGCGGCCCTGCCCGACGAGGAGCTTGCGGCGCGCGCGGGAGCACCGCTCGAGCTCGTCCCGGCGCTCCGCGGCGCCCGCGACCTCAACGAGGCGCGCGAGACGACGCGAGCGATCCTCGAGCCCGAGCCGGCCCGGCTCGACGAGTCGGCCAGGCCGACGCTCGACCGGTTCCGCGAGCTGCTCAACGCGGCGAACGGGACGCTCGACCCGCGGGGGCTCCTGCGCGAGCTGAAGGCCGTCGGCGGAGACCTGAAGGCGCTGCGGCTCGCGCTCACCGGGCGCGACCGGGGCCCCGAGCTCTGGGCTGTGATCGCCGCGCTTCCGCGCGACGAGGCGCTGCGGAGGATCGATGCGGCTCTATGACACGTACACCAGGCAGCTCCAGGAGCTGCCGCCGCCAGAAGCCGGGCCGATCCGGATGTACTTCTGCGGTCCTACGGTCTACACCCGCATCCACATCGGCAACGCGCGTCCGTTCGTCCTGCCGATCTGGCTTTCGCGCTGGCTGCGTCTCCAGGGGTATGAGACGAAACTCGCGATCAACATCACGGACATCAACGACAAGATCTACGACGCGGCGCCGGGCGCGAGCGCCGAGCTGGCGTCGAACGCGACCAAGTGGTACCTCGAGGACACCGACGACCTCGGACTCGGGCGGCCGGATTTCGAGCCATCGGCGGCCGAGACCGTCCCGGACCAGATGGCGATGATCGTCGAGCTGATCCGGCGCGAGTCCGCCTACGAGCGTGAGGGCGACGTCTACTTCCGTGTCGGGAGCTTTCCCGAGTACGGCCGCTTGTCGAACCAGAAGCTCGACCAGCTCGCCGAGCAGGAGCCGAACCCCCTCAAGGAGGACCCGCGCGACTTCGCCCTGTGGAAGTCGAACAAACCTGGGGAGGACACCTCGTGGGACTCTCCGTGGGGACGCGGCCGGCCCGGCTGGCACATCGAGTGCTCAGCGATGTCCGAGAAGTACCTCGGGGAGACATTCGAAATCCATGGCGGCGGTCTTGACCTCGTTTTTCCACACCATGAGAACGAGATCGCGCAATCGCGCTCCCTCGGCCACGGCTTCGCGCAGACGTGGATGCACAACGGAATGCTGCGGTTTCGCGGTGAGGAAATGCACAAGTCGCTCGGGAACGCGATTTCGCTGCGAGAGGTGCTCGACAGGTGGGGCCGCGAGACGGTCCTGCTCTTCTTCATGACGGGCCACTGGTCGAAGCCGTTGGACTTCTCCGACGAGACGATGGCGCAGACCGCGGCGCAGGCGGAAACGTTCCGCAACTACTTTGTCGGTCTCGAGTACGAACCAGGAGAAGTAGAACGTGACGCGCTTGCGCAAATCCTCGAGCAGGATTTCAACACGCCGGGGGCGCTGGCCCTTTTCCACGACTGGCGCCGCCGCGGTCAAACCACGTCACTGAAGTGGGGGCTCGACCTGTTCGGACTCGGGTCGCTTGCAGCCTCGGCGATTGCGCCGCCTGACCTCGTCGAACTAGCAGGGCGGCGGCATGCAGCGCGGGCTGCGCGCGAGTTCGCAGAAGCCGACCGGCTGCGCGAAGAGATTTCTGCGGCGGGCTGGGAAGTCCGCGATGTCGCCGAAGGCTTCGAGCTCGTTCCGAAGTGACGACGCGCGAGCATGTCTACGGCCGCCGGGCCGTTCGCGAGGCCCTGCGCGGCCGCCGGGAGGTGCTCGAGCTCTGGGCGACCGAGCGGGCGGTGAAGTCGGAGACATGGCTCCGCGAGACGGATCGACCTCGAGTTCAGGTCAAGCCCGAGCGCGAGCTGAGCGAAGAGGCGGGCACGCGCGACCATCAAGGCGTGCTTGCGTTCTGCGAGCCCTATCCCTACGCCGACGCGTACGAGCTCGTGGCCGGCGATCGGCCACTCCTGGCCTGTCTCGACCAGGTTTCCGATCCCCGCAACCTCGGTGCCGTCTGCCGCAGTGCGGAGGGAGCCGGGGCGACCGGTGTCGTCGTCCCCGCGCACGGCTCCGCGCGCGTCACCCCCGCTGTCTGCCGGGCCTCGGCCGGTGCCGTCGAGCACCTGCCTATCGCGGTCGTGACGAATCTGGCGCGCTACCTCGCCGAGGTGAAGCGCAACGATCTCTGGGTCTACGCGGCCGCGGGTGACGCGCCCCAGACGATGTGGGAGGCCGACCTGTCCGGCGGCGCGGTCTTCGTGTTCGGCGCCGAAGGCAAAGGCCTGCGGCCGCTCGTCCGCCGCACGTGCGACGCCGCCGTGTCCATCCCGCTCGCCGGGAACGTCGAGTCCCTGAACGTCAGCGTCGCCGCGGCGTTGCTCCTGTACGAAGCGAAGCGGCAGCGTGGCTGACGACCTCTGGCTGTTCGACGGGTTCAACGTGCTCCACGCCGGGCCCTGGGAGGACGTGCGCGAGCTGCGCGACGCGCTCGCGAGCTTCGTCGCGCTTCGCGGCGCCCAGGGCGTCGTCGTCTTCGACGGCGTCGGAGACGAGGGGACGTTCGGGCCGTTGGAGGTTCGTTACGCCGAGCACGCCGACCAGGAGCTCGAGCGTCTCGCCGCGGACAATCGCGCGAAGCGCGCGGTGACGCTCGTCTCGTCCGACAACGTCGTGCGGGGGACGGCAGGACAGGGCGTCCGCTGGGTGACATCACAGAACTTCCTGCGCGAGCTGGCGCCCGCCGGCGACGACGCGCGCGTCGAGCCCGAACGGCCGCACGGGCTGAGCGGCCGCCTCGACGACGAGACCGCCGCGAAGCTCGAGCGACTGCGTCGCGGCGAAAGCTGACCCGAACACACGTTCGTAACATACTGGGTCCATTGCAAAGGACTTGTAAATGCATGGACCCCTTGCTATCTTCTCCCTCAACCTCAGGGTGAGTCTTCGACCGGATGCAAGAGGCAACCGAGTCGGGAACCTCCCGCAAATCCCCCGGAGTGAGCCATGGCCGCCCGTCCCATGACCGCCGCTCAAACCGCTCAGAAGACTCAACGCGAGCTTGAGGATCTACAGCTCATCATGCGTGCGCGGAACGGGGATTCGTCCGCGCTCGACTTTCTGATCCGCCGCTACACCGGCTTCGTCCGGCTCAAGGCGAGCTCGTACTTCCTCGCCGGCGGCGACTCCGAAGACCTGATCCAGGAAGGTCTGATCGGTCTCTACAAGGCGGTCCGCGACTTCCGGGCCGACAAGGAGACGTCGTTCCGCAGCTTCGCNNCGCCAGATCATCACGGCGATCAAGACCGCGACACGGTTCAAGCACGCGCCGCTCAACACGTACGTCTCGTTCAGCCACACCCCGGCCGGCCAGGACTCGGACAGCGACTGCACGCTCGGCGACGCGCTGCCCGGGCCGAGCGTCGACGAGCCGTCTACTTGCGTGATCTCGACCCAGGAGCTCCAGAGCCTCGTGTTCGCGCTCGGAACCGGCCTGTCGAACCTCGAGTCCGACGCGCTACGGCTGTACCTCGAAGGCTCGTCCTACGAGGAGATGGCCGAGGAGCTCGGCTGCGACACGAAGACGATCGACAATGCGCTGCAGCGAGTGAAGCGCAAGGTGGTCACGCACCAGCGCTCTCGGCAAGTCCTGCTGTAGTCCGCGCTACTCTCCGAGGCAGCCCGCCGGGGTAGCTCAGTTGGTAGAGCAACTGCCTTGTAAGCAGTGGGTCGCCGGTTCGAGTCCGGCCTCCGGCTCCTAAGCAGCAGTGACGTTGGGCGTCCGCGCCGCCGGCTTACCTTGCGCGGCTCCGTCCGCAAGCGAATTCCTGAGCTCACCGACCGCAAAAGCTGCCTGCGATATGGCTCCCTGCGGCGACCCCTGGCGCACGCGCTGGCAGGTTACGTGCGGCTTGCCGCCCCGGCAAGCGCGGTTTCGAGGTCGGTCCAGAGCTCCTCGACCGGCTCGAGCCCGACGCTCAGCCGGACGAGATTCTCGGGCACCCGGTCCCCTTCCCAGCGATGGCGCGTCTCGAGCACGGAGTCGACGCCGCCGAGGCTCGTCGCGTTCGCGATCGTGCGCGTCGACGTCTCGACGGTGCGCGCCGCGTCAGCGCCGCCTGCGACGTCGAACGAGAGCAGGCCGCCGAAGCCCGGGTAGCGGACGCGCTCGACCCCCGCGTGCGCGTCGAGCCGCCGCGCGATCTCCGTGGCGGTCTCGGTGTGGCGCCGCATTCGGACGTCCAGCGTCTTCAGTCCACGCAGGAGGAGCCAGGCTGCGTC
>DHWI01000181.1:571-2841 GCA_002413095.1 Thermoleophilia bacterium UBA5186 | reverse complement strand
GCGACGTTCGGCTCGTAGATCTTCGTCACGTTCTGGAACACGATCATCGCCCCCGAAGGGGCGACCGGGACAGCGCCGTTCGTCGCCGACTCGGCCTCCGCCGCGGCGCCATCTTGCTGCTGTTGCTGAAGGTCGAGTTCCTGCACCGGGTTCACAAAAAGGGGCGGAGTGTAGGCCGCGCCGGTTCGGGTTTCGCTCCGGCGAGTCTAGCTGAAGGGCCCGGCTAGACGACCTTCCCCGCGGCTTTCGCCAGCAGGTAGGCGTGGATGAAGCCGTTGAGCCGCCCGTCGAGCACCGCCTGCGTGTTCCCGTCCTCGTAGTCGGTGCGGTGGTCCTTCACCAGCTGGTAGGGCTGGAGGACGTAGGAGCGGATCTGGCTGCCGAAGTCGATCGCTGACACTGCACCTCGTTCCTTCGCCAACTCGGCCTCGCGCTCCTCCTCGGCAAGCTCGGCGAGACGCGAGCGCAAGAGCCGCAGGGCGGTCTGCTTGTTGGAGGACTGCGAGCGCTCGTTCTGGCACTGGACGACGATGCCGGTCGGAAGGTGCGTGATCCGGACGGCGGAGTCGGTCTTGTTCACGTGCTGGCCGCCGGCGCCGCTCGCGCGATAGGTGTCGACGCGGAGGTCGGCCTCGTCGATGTCCACCTCGGTGTCGTCCGGGAGGAGCGGGCTCACGATCACGCCGGCGAAGGAGGTGTGGCGGCGGTGGGCCTGGTCGAACGGCGAGAGGCGTACGAGCCGGTGCGAGCCGCGCTCGGCCTTGAGGATCCCGTAGGCGTTCTCGCCCTTGACCGTGAAGGTCGTCGACTTGAGCCCCGCTTCCTCGCCCGGGCTCGCCTCGATCACCTCGGTCTGGAAGCCGCGCTGCTCGGCCCAGCGCTCGTACATTCGATGCAGGATCTCGGCCCAGTCCTGCGCGTCGGTGCCGCCGGTGCCGGCCTGGATCGTCACGACCGCGTCGCCGCCGTCGTACTCGCCGGTGAAGAGCGCGTCCTCCTGCAGGCGGTCGAGCTCGGCGCGCAGCGGCTCGATCGACGCGGCGATCTCGTCCTGCATGTCGCCGTCCATGGCGTAGAGCTCCTGCGCGTCCTCGAAGTCGTGCTGCAGGCGCTCGTAACGCTCGACGCGGCGTTGGACGCGCGAGTGCTCTGTGGAGATCTTCGCGGCCTTCTGCTGATCGTCCCAGAAGCCCGGGGCGCCCATGGCCTGCTCGAGCTCGACGAGGCGCGCCTTCAGCGCATCCGGGTCAAAGGTAATCACGGACCCAGGCGAGCTGGGCCCCGATTTCCTTCAACTGCTCGTCGAGCGAAAGCGTCGTCGGCTCGGCCACGGACGCGATGGTACCCGGCTCGGGTCCGGCACAGCATCGTGCCGGAATTTGTGCACTAGTGCACCAACCACGGATTGGCGCAGTGTCGGCACATCGAGAAGTGCCGACGAGGCGACGATCAGGGGATGACACCGCCTGTGCATCCGGCGCTCGTCGTGGAGCTACGTCGACTCGGCCGGCTCGGGGTCTCGGCGGCGGAGGCAAGGCGCAGGATCGCACCGCTTGCAGGGAGGCTGCGTACGCCGAGACCGGGCTACACCACGGTCTTGGAGTTGATCCAGGAGTCGCCGCCGCCGCAGATGCCTGCGGACGGCGCGCCAGGCGTGCTCGACTCGCTCGTCGTCGGACACTTCCCGACCCCGCGGGAGCTGGACGAGACGCTCGCTCGTGCACGAGTGCACTTGAATCGAGCAGAGGCACGCCGCGAAGAGAAGCGATCGTCCAGCTGAGGCGCGACTCCGGCGCCGCGGCGGGCTTTGCCGTCGCGGCTAGCTGCGGCTGACCGCTAGGTGGCGAGGCGATCGAAAGTCATCATGGCAGCCGCTTCAGCGGCTGCCGGACTTTCGAGCGTCAAGCGCCGTGGCACTTCTTGAACTTCTTGCCGCTCCCGCACCAGCACGGGTCGTTCCGGCCGATCTGCTCGTGTTCCGACTTCACGATCTGCTGCGTGGAGACCGAGCCGGACGCGGCTGACAGACCTCCTGCGACCGCCGCGCTCGCCATCGTTTGGCCGTTCCCGCCTGCGCTCTGCGCGATCGCATCGGCGCCTGCGACGGCGTCGTGCTCGTAGCGGAGGCTCCCGTTCCCCTCCGCGGCAGCCTGCGCTTGCTCGAGCTGCGCCGCCTCCTCGGTCGTGATCTCGGCGTGGAAGAGCAGCGCGACGACCTCTTCGTGGATCGCGGATCCCAGAGCCTCGAACATCTGGTGGCCCTCGCCGCG
>DHWI01000181.1:0-500 GCA_002413095.1 Thermoleophilia bacterium UBA5186 | reverse complement strand
CGCAGGTAGTCCATGTTCTCGAGGTGCTCGCGCCAGCGGACGTCGACGACCTGGAGGATCACGTAGCGCTCGAGCTCGCGCATGATGGGCGTCTCCGTTTCGGGATCTGCGCCGAACTCCTCCTCCTTCGCCGCGTAGCGCTCGCGCGCGTCGGTCTGGAAATCCTCGACGAGCGCCTCGCGCGTCACCCCGGGGCCGTAGTCCTCGCGCAGCTCGTCCGCGGTGATCTCAGAGCCGTACAGGTCGGCCATCCCGCGCGTGAGCGCGTCGAGATCCCACTGCTCGGCGTACTCCTCCTGCGTGAACTCGGCGACGACGTTCGCGATCACCTCGTCGACCCAGTCGAGCACCTCCTCCGAGAGGTCGGCGCCCTCGAGCACGCGACGGCGCTGCTCGTAGATCACGACGCGCTGCGAGCTCATGACATCGTCGTACTTGAGGACGTTCTTGCGCATGACGAAGTTCTGCTCCTCGACCTTCTTCTGCGCGCCCTCGATCTG
>DHWI01000035.1:2463-2796 GCA_002413095.1 Thermoleophilia bacterium UBA5186 | reverse complement strand
AGAGCGCGTCGATCTCGTCCGCGAAGTGCTGCACGCAGACGCGGCGCTTCAGCTTCAGGGTCGGCGTGACCTCTCCGAGGTCGGCGGAGAAGTCTCGCGGCAGGATCGTGAAGCGCTTGATCTGCTCGAAGCGCGACAGCTTCGCGTTGACCCCATCCACGACGCTCTGGATCAGCTCCGTCGCGTCGGCGCGGCTCTCTGTCTCGTCGAGCGTGATCAGCGCGGCGACGTACGGCCTGCGGTCGCCGACGACGAGCGCCTGCGAGACGTACTTCGAGCTCTTGAGCGCGTTCTCGAGGTTCTGCGGCGCGACGTTCTTGCCGCCGGCGGTGA
>DHWI01000035.1:2028-2360 GCA_002413095.1 Thermoleophilia bacterium UBA5186 | reverse complement strand
TCCTTCTTGCGGTCGGTGATCGAGAGGAAGCCGTCGCCGTCGATCGAGCCGATGTCGCCGGAACGAAGCCACCCGTCGTCCCCGAGCACCTCGCGCGTCGCCTCCTCGTCCTTGTAGTAGCCGCCGAACACCGTAGGGCTGCGGATCAGGATCTCGCCGTCGTCGGCGAGCTCGAGCTCGACGCCGTCGTACGGGAGCCCCACGGTTCCGAAACGGAAGGCGTTCATTCGGTTCACCGTCGCCGCGGTGGTGCACTCGGTCAGCCCGTAGCCCTCGAGGATCAGGATGTCGAGCGTGTGGAAGAACTCGAGGATCTCCTGCGCGAGCGGCGC
>DHWI01000035.1:603-1906 GCA_002413095.1 Thermoleophilia bacterium UBA5186 | reverse complement strand
AGCCTCGCCTTCACCTTCGAGTAGACGAGCTTGTCCGCAAGCCGGTGCTGCGCCTTCAGCCCGGACGGAATCGGCTCGCCGCGCTGGCGCAGCTCGCTGACCCGCTTTCCTACGCGGAGCGCCCAGTCCACGATCTTCCGCTTCGCGCCTGTTTCCGCGTCGAACGCGGCCGTGACGCCGGTGTGGATCTTCTCGTAAAGGCGAGGCACGCTCGGGAACACCGTGGGCCGGACGACAGGGAGCGCCTCGGCGACCTTGAGCGGATCGGGGCAGAACGCAATCGTGAACCCGAGATAGGGCCCGAGCAGGTGGATCAGCCGGCCGAAGTTGTGCGCGAGCGGCAGAAAGAGCAGGATCACGTCGCCCGAGGCGAGGACGTCGTTCGCCGCCTCGGCCTCCTGGCACATCGCGTAGTAGTTGCGGTGCCGGATCATGCAGCCCTTGGGCGGTCCGGTCGTGCCGGAGGTGTAGATGAACGTGAACAGGTCGTCCTCGTCGATCTGGGCGGCGGCTTCCTCGACCGCGCGAGGGTGCTGTGACGCGTGCTTGCGCCCCCGCGCGCGCAGACCGTCGAGGTCCGCGAAGGAGTACACATGCTCGAGCGGGACGCCCGCGATCTTCGCGCGCTGGCCTTCGTCCTCGACGAGGACGCCTACCGCGTCGGAGTGCTCGAGCACGTATGCGCAGTCGCCTGGCGAGCTGTTCGCGTAAATCGGGGCGGCGACGGCGCCGATCGAGCCCAGCGCGAAGTCGAACAGCGCCCATTCCAGCGTCGTCGAGCCGAGGATCGCGAAAGAGTCGCCCTTGCGGATCCCGATCGAGAGGAGCCCGTGCGCAAGCTCGTCGACCCCTTCGGCGGCCTCGGCCCACGAGACCTCGTGCCACTCGCCGTCCCGCTCGACGAGATACGCGGGGGCGCCGCGGTTCGCGGCGACCGCGTCCTGCCAGAGCCGCGCGATCGTCCGCGTCCCCGTTGCCGGCGGCGCTGTGGTCTCGGAAGCCACTTCATCCACAGCTTAATTCGTGGAGGGAAGCGTCCGCGCGAGGCGAATCGGCTTGGTCCCAGGTAATGCACGCCCAAGCCAGGCTGAAGCCTGGCACGGGACTAACTACAATTAGAAGGCGGCCCCATGCGCACGATCTGGAACGGATCCATCAGCTTCGGCTTGGTCAGCATCCCCATCGGACTGGCCCTGGCGACGCAGCGCTCCGACATCGCGTTCCGGACCCTGCACCGCGAATGCGGGACGCCGATCAAGCAGAAGCGCTACTGCCCGTTCCACGAGCGCGACGTCGAGGCCGA
>DHWI01000035.1:0-502 GCA_002413095.1 Thermoleophilia bacterium UBA5186 | reverse complement strand
TGGCGCAGGTCGACCCGGTCTACTTCGACCGGACGTACTACCTGGCGCCGGCGGACGCGGAGGCACAGCGCCGCCCCTACGTCCTCCTGCTGCGCGCGATGGAGGAGACCGGCACCGCCGCGGTCGGCAAGTTCGTGCTCTGGGGCAAGGAGAACCTCTGCCTGATCCGTCCACACGGCGACACCCTCGCGCTCGAGACGCTGTTCTTCGCCGAGGACGTGCGCTCTCGCGGCGAGATCGAGGCGGCCGTCGCCGAGACGTCGGTGAAGAAGCCCGAGCTCGCGCTGGCGCAGCAGGTGATCGGGAGCCTCGTCGGCGAGTTCGAGCCCGAGGAGTTCGAGAACGAGTACCGCCGCGAGCTGAAGGCGATGCTCGAGGCGAAGCTCGCGGGCCAGGAGATCGCGAAGCCGGAGCCCGTCCCGGAGACGCCCGTCGTGGATCTGATGGAGGCGCTCCGGCGCAGCGTCGCCGACGTGCAGGGCGCGAAGGCGAAGCCCGCTGC
>DHWI01000076.1 GCA_002413095.1 Thermoleophilia bacterium UBA5186 | reverse complement strand
ACGCAGCAGATCCTCGCGCACGAGGCCGGCGGGACGGACACGGCCGATCCGCTCGGCGGCGCCTACTTCATCGAGGCGATGACGGAGGAGCTCGAAGGAGCCGCCCGGGAGCTGATCGAGCGGATCGACGAGCAGGGCGGCGCGGTCGCGGCGATCGAGCGTGGCTGGATCCAGAGCGAGATCGAGGAGTCGGCCTATCGCTACACGTCGGAGGTCGAAGCGGGGGAGCGCGTGATCGTCGGCGTGAACCGCTTCACGGAAGAGGAGAGCGAGCCGATCGAGCTGTACCGGCTCGACCCCGAGGCCGAGCGGCGCCAGCTCGAGCGCACGGCGCGCGTCCGCGCCGAGCGGAGCGCGGAGGACGTCGAGCGGGCGGTCGCCGACGTACGGCGAGTCGCGGCCGGGGAGGGCAACCTGCTCGTCCCGATGCGCGAGGCGCTGCGGGCCCGCGCGACGATCGGCGAGATCTGCAACGCGCTGCGCGACGAGTGGGGGATGTACGACTCGTGACGCTCGAGTACCACCGGGCGACGAACGTGGTCGCCGGGGGCACGGACGAGGACGAAGTGCGCACAGTCGAGACCCTTCCTGTCCCGTTCAAGGACTATCCGGCCGGCGCCGAGCGGTTCCCCCTCGAGGCCTCGGTCGCCGGCCCCCTGCTCGAGGCCGGTGCGGGGATCGTCCGTTCGCGCGAGGCGCCGAGCACCGGGCGGACGATCTACTTCCGCGGCTACTCGAGCGCCGGAGCGCTCTATCCGGTCGAGGCCTACGTCGCCTCCGCCGAAGGCGTGTTCTCGTTCGACGCTCTCGGGCACGCGCTCGTTCGGCACGGCGGCGACGTCCGCGGGCCGCTCGCGCAGGCGGCCGCGACGCCCGTCCGCGAGGCCTTCGTGATCCTCACAGGCATCCATGCGCGGACGGGCTGGAAGTACATGGAGCGCGGCTATCGCCATATCTGGTGGGACGCCGGGACGATGCTCGCGAACCTGCTCGCCCTCGCGTCTGCGGACGACCTGACGCCGCGCCTCCACACTGCGTTCGTCGACCGCGAGCTGAACGAGCTCCTCGGCGTCGACGGGCGTCACGAGTACGCGCTGGCGCTCCTCGGTCTCGGCAGCCAGGTCGAGGCGCCCCCGAACGACCCAAGTAACAGTCTGTTACTAAGTGAGAACGGGCCCGGGTACCCGCTGGCCGAAGGGGCACACGCCGCGTCCGCGCTCCACGACGCCGATGCCGTACGGGCGTGGCGCGTCGATCAGCCGGGCAGCGAGCCGAAGCTGTCTCGCGACGTCCTCTTGCGCGCGATCCGGCGCCGCGGCTCCGTGCGGGACTTCTCGCCAGAGCCGATCCCGCGTGACGAGGTCGCCGAGGTGCTCGCGTGGTCCGAGGCGCCGATCCCCGCCGATGTGCCGCCCGTCGTGCGCCAGTGGGTGACCGTCAACGCGGTCGAGGGGCTCGAGCCCGGGATCTACGACGCGCACCTGAAGCTCGTGCGGCCGGTCCCCGAAGCCGAGCTGCGCAGGGGCTCGGGCTTCGCCGCGATGGAGCAGGACCATCCGCGGCTCGCGGCCTTCGACGTGTGGCAGATGGCGGACCTCGACGCCGTCGGCGCGCGCCTCGGCGACCGCGGCTATCGGTGGGCGCAGCTCGAGGCCGGCATCCGCGCGGGGCGGCTCCAGATCGGCGCGTTCATGCGCGGCTGGGGCGCGGCAGCGTCGACGTTCTACGACGACGAGGTCTCGAAGCTCCTCGGCACCGAGGAGTCGCCGCTCCTGATGGTTGCGATTGGAAACCGCGGGTAGGCCTCCGGTCGTAACTCGCCGCAACCCGAGGGGGAAATGATGAGACGCCGCCTGATCGCGCTGAGCCTGCTCGCGCTCCTGCTGCTGCTGGCCGGTGGGGCCTCCACCAGCTCCGCGAAGTCGAAGCCGAAGCCAAAGAAGGCGAAGAAAGCGCTGACCGCCAAGCAGAAGCTCGCGAAGGTCAAGCACTTCGTCGTCATCTACGAGGAGAACCACAGCTTCGACAACCTCTACGGCGGCTGGGAAGGCGTGAACGGCCGGACCAAGGCGCCCGCCGCGCGCACGACTCAGATCAACCAAGCGGGCACGCCCTACACCTGCCTGCTGCAGAACGACGTCAACCTGACCTCGCCGCCCCTTGGCGCGAGCTGCACCGACACCAGCACGGGCGCGTCGTTCTCGAGCGCGTTCACAAATGCGCCCTTCTCGATCGACCAGTACATCCCGGCGACTGCGACGACCTGCCCGGATCCTGCGCACGCGTTCTCGTTCCCGAACGGCGTCAAGAACGGGTCGGGGCTCCCGGGCGGGTGCACGCGCGACCTCGTGCACGAGTTCTACCAGGAGCAGTACCAGCTGAACGGCGGCGCCCAGAACCGCTACGTGACGGGCAGCGACTCGATCGGGATGACCATGGGCTACTACGACACCAAGGCCCTGCCGATCTACGGCTATCTGCACGCGAAGGGGCATCCGCGCTACGCGATCCTCGACAACTTCTTCCAGGCGGCTTTCGGCGGCTCGTTCCTCAACCACCAGTGGCTGATCGCGGCCGCGTCGCCGACCTACGCGAATCCGCCGGACGCGCTCCGCTCGATCATCGACTCGAACGGGATGCCGGTGAAGTACCCGCTCTACAACCCGACCGGCACCGTGCGCCGCGGCCCGATCGCGGTGGCGTGCCCGTCTCCGGTGCCCGGCCGCGCCTGCGGCGACTTCGCCGTGAACACGATGCAGCCGACCTACCAGCCGTTCGGCTCTTTCGGGGCGAAGCTCGTCCCGCAGACCAATCCAACGATCGGCGACCGGCTGATCGCGAAGAACGTCAACTGGTCGTGGTTCGCGGGCGGCTGGTCGAACGCGGCCGGCGTCGTCAGCGGGCCGGGATGGACGAACGGGAGCGGGCCGAACTGCTCGGACGCCAACGCGATCCCCGGCTCGAAGTACCCGAACTGCCCGGACAACCTGTTCCAGTTCCACCACCAGCCGTTCAACTACTACGCCGCGTACGCACCGGGTGAGACGAAGCGGGCGCACCTTCGCGACGAGGCCGAGTTCCTCGACGTCGCCTCCGCGAGCTCGGGCAAGCACTGCGGCCTCCCGCCGGTCAGCTTCGTCAAGCCGCTCGGCGAGGAGAACGAGCATCCCGGCTACGCGAGCGAGCCGAACGGCAGC
>DHWI01000041.1 GCA_002413095.1 Thermoleophilia bacterium UBA5186 | reverse complement strand
GAAATGGGCGCTAGTTGGCGCCCATTTCTATTTCCCGACCATCCCAGTCAAACTCGCGCCGGGACGACTATGGGTAAGACTCACGGCGCCTACTCGAGACGAGCGGGCTGTGCGCGCGCCGCACCACGAAGCTCGCCTCGTGCCCGCGCACGCGGGCCTGCTCGAGCTCGTCGGCGTCGAGCGCGCCGATCCGCTGCAGCAGATCGAGTTCGTCACGGAGGTGGGTACGCATCATCTCGGGGCCGTCCGTGGCGATCGTGAACTGCACGCCGTGGTCGACGAAGGCGCGGAAGGTCTCGCGGATCGCGTCCTCGTCGGGCAGCGCCTTCGTGAGCAGGTTCGAGGTGGGGCAGATCTCGAGCACGATCCCGCTGTCCGCCAGCTCGCGCATCAGCTCGGGGTCGCCGGGCGGAGGCTCAAGTCTTCCTGATGCGCTCGACACCTGACGGGTGGCTCGTCGCCGGTCAGGGCGTGGAGAGTCCGCCCGAGCCGGGCTGGCCCCCGACGCCAGGGCACGCGACCTACTAGCGGTCGCAACTCGTCACCCCGGGCAAGGCTAGAGGACGTGGGCGGCCTGAAGAATGACTTTTGGCCTCGGTGAAGAATTGGGTCCGCCTATGACCCCAGCACACGTCCTCAAGCCCGGGATGCTCTACCGCGGCGACAACGTGAAGATCCTCAAGCAGATGCCCGCCGAGAGCGTGGACCTCGTCTACCTCGACCCTCCGTTTTTCTCGAACCGGAACTACGAAGTGATCTGGGGAGACGAGGCCGAAGTCCGCAGCTTCCTCGATCGTTGGTCAGGTGGCATCGAGGTCTACATCGACTGGATGCGCGACCGGATTCTTGAGCTTCACCGCGTCCTAGCCCCGACGGGAAGCCTCTACCTGCATTGCGACTGGCACGCGTCGCACTACCTCAAGACGATGATTGACGAAGTCTTCGGCTACCGGAACTTCCAGAACGAGATCGTCTGGTACTACCGGGGCGGCGGCGTCTCCAAGTTCCGCTGGGGCCGACGCCACGACGTGCTGCTCTACTACACGAAGTCGCACAAGAAGGGCGAGTGGACGTTCAACGTGGACCCCGTCCGCATGGAGTATTCGCCCGAGTCACAGGAGCGCCTCAAGTACAAGGCGCGGTCGTTCCGCGGCGACAAGGTCTATGAGGGATACCGCCCAAACCCGCTCGGCAAGCACCCCGACGACGTCTGGTCGATCCAGCCGCTCATGCCCTCGAACCGCAAGCGGCTCGGCTACCCCACGCAAAAGCCCGAGGACCTGCTCAAGAACGTCATCCTCGCCTCGTCCAACCCCGGCGACCTGATCCTTGACCCGTTTTGCGGGTGCGGGACCACGCTCTCGGTCGCCCAGCAGACGCAGCGGGATTGGGTCGGCATTGACATCAGCCCTCGCGCGATCGACGTGTGTGAAGACCGCCTCAAAGCGTTGGGGATCAGGCCCGAGATAACCGGGATGCCCACAACGGTCGAAGACCTCTCGTCGTCTGAGATGGGCTGGCACGAGTTCCAGAATTGGGTCTGTCACCAACTCCACGCGACCGTCTCGGTCAAGAAGTCCGACGACTACGGCGTGGACGGGCGCATGATTCTCACGCACGACCCGATCCAGGTGAAGCAACACCAGGTGGGCAGGCCCGACGTGGACGCCTTCCAGACGGCGATGGAGCGGGCGGGAAGCGACCGAGGCGTCATGGTCGGACTCGGCTTCAGCAAGCAGGCGCGCGAGGAAGTCGCGCGGGCGCGTCGGCGCAAGAACATTGAGATCATCTTCTGCGAGGCCGAGTCGCTACTGAAGTCTGAGCAGCGCCAGCACATCGTCCAACAGCTTCAGCCCGGTGACGAGCAGCTCGGCATTGACGAGATCCTCGCCGCGATGGTTCCGAAGCAACAGATCCCGGTCGAAGACCTGATCGCGAGCGAGCTACGGCGACAGCGGGCGGGAGCGAGCTAACGGGACGTGTCCGGAAGGGCCTCTAGCCGCCGCTCCTGAACCGTCGTAGGCTCCACCGTGGGCCGGGAGGAGGGAAGCGTCTGCGGCGTTCGGCTCGCCGCCCGGCCGCCGCGCACTACTATCCCGCTCGCGCATGGGGACCGCGCTCGTCGCTCTGGTTGCTGGCGCCTTGGGCGCTGGCATCGCGGGGCTCCTTCAGCTCCGCCGTGACAGAGTTGAGAGTCTGCGACAGCGGCAACTGGATGCCGCCGACGAATTCGCAGCGGCCGCGTCGCGCGTGCTTCTTCAGGTGAAGCTGCTCGTCCTTGACGCCTATCCCAAGGAAACCACCGAGACGAATATGGAGAGATGGCTGCGCGAAGCGACAGCCGTCAGGGATCGGTTCTTTGACGAGGTCCGCGAAGTCGCTGGCCACGTCTCGCGCGTCGAGCTGCTATTCGGCGTGAAGTCGCCCGCTTCGTTTGCGGCGTTGCAGACGATCTACGACCTCGGGGTGATGGCGAAGTCGCTCCAACCGCCGCTCAACGAGGAGGACCTCCGACGAGGACGTCTCTCACGCAGCCCCCTAGCCCAATGGGAACCGGGTAGGAGGCGCCGGGCGAGGCGAGACGGGCATCGCACTCCGAAGCGCCCGAACGCAGCGGAGAACGTCGCTCCGTCGCGCGCCGAGCTCGCGGGCGACCGCGTTCGCCGTCGCGTCGGGCGTGTCGCGCAGGATCGCGGCGGCTCGCTCAACGAGTTCGAGCCGGTCGGCGCGTGGACGGCTCACGCCGGCGTGGCGGAGAGGGCGAGCGCCACCAGGGTCGGTTTCACCCCCTCTCGACCCTGCGACGCTCCTAACACGACTGCGCTCTGACGGCGCCGCGTGGCGGCCACGCCCCGGAGCCGCCGGGGACGGGGCCGCCGCGGAGCGCCGTTCAAACGTCGTCCTCGCCGTCGACCCATTGGTAGACGAGCACGTATTCGCCGCCGCCTCCCTCCTGCGGGCGGAAGCGCACCGGCCACTTCGCGCAGCCGCAGGAATGAAAGCCGCCCGGCGCGGCCGCGTCGTACGGGCCGCCCACGCATTCGAGCTCGGCCTGCGGGTCCTCGAGCGACGGGAGGTCCCCGACGAGGTAGCGGGCCCGCTCGAGCGCGACGTGCTGCTCGCGCTCGGCCTGACGCGGCGCCCGTCCTGCGAGCCAGACGCTGCGGCTGCCCGAGTCGTCGAGGAAATTCGCGCTTTCCGTCACCCTCGCGCCTTCCGTTGTGCCGCCTGCGCTTTGACGCTGCGCGACAGGGCTTCGAGCGTCCCACGGGTGACCCGGGTTCCCTCTGCAAACCGGAGCCCCACAAACCCGAGCCCCGCGGCGGCGGTGTCGAGCTTCTCGCCGGAGAGCTCCTCCCGGGCCGCCCGCGAGCGTTCCCGCAGGACGTCGAGGCCGTAACCGATCGGGGGTAGCCGCGTCACGACTTCTCCTCGATGCGGAGCTCGCGCGTCTCGACCGAGCCGACGACCTTGCCCGCCGCGTCGCGCTGGATCTCGCAGACGAGCCAGATCGGGTGGCCCGCCTCGTCGAAGGCGGGCCGGTACGACCGCCAGGGGCGCCCCCGCTCGTCCCGCTCGAGCTCGACGACCACTTCCCCGTCCTCGGCTTCGGGTGGCTGGACGATGGTGCCGTCGTCGGGACGGGCTGTGTCGGCCGCGAGCGCGGCGGTCAGCTCATCATCGAGCCGACCGACCTCGAGCGCGACGGTCAACGCGGTCAGCGCCTCGACCTGTCCGACGAGCCGAGCCTTCCCGCCTTCGAGCTCCGCGATCCGGGCGCGGAGATCACGTTCCCCGGCCTCGATCCGCGCTTCGAGCTCGGAGAGCCGCTCGACGTTGGCCGTGTTCGCGACAGTAGACGTGCCGACCTGCCGCTCGAGCGCCGCACGCTCATCGACGAGCGAGCGCAGCAGGTGGACGGCGGCGGAGTCCTGCTCCCGTGCTCGGTCTGGCTGCGTTGTCCGCACCAGGCAGCTACGCGCCGAGTCGAAGCGAACGCCGTGGACGAGCGTCCCGTCCGCCCGCCGGACCTCCCCCGTGGCGACGTCGACAACCCCGCGAGGTCGCCGACGCCGTGACACGGCGCTGGCCGTCACCGCAGGGGGTGTCCGAGTCCGGCGCGTCCCGAGGACGTCACGTACCCACACCGGCACCCCGGCGAGCGGGTCAAGTGCCGCCTGCGGCTCCTCCCCCGCCGCCCGTGCGACGAGGGCGGCGAGCAGCCGGTCCTGGTCGCCGAGATCCCGCACGAGCATCCCCCGTCCGACGTCGAATCTCACACCATCGACAACGCGGCCGGATGCGGTGATCGTCTGACTGCCGCGGGCGTCGATGGTCACCGCGACGCGCGGTCGGGCCCGCGCCGTCACGATGCCCTCCGCAGCGGCGACGCCGGGCCGTGGCTGACACGGACCTCGTTGCCCTGCCGGTCGACCTCGAGCCACTCGACCCGGGCGAGGTTCTCGAGCGAAGCGCTCTCGCCGCGCAGCGCCTCATCCGGGTTATGGACGGGAGCGACCACGCCGAAGTTCGCCGAGAGGACGAGCACAAGCGCGTCGCCGTCCTGCTCGAACCTCGCGGCCGTCGAGAGCACCGCACCGCTCTCAAGCTGCACCGCCAGGTACAGGTAGACGGCGAGATCCTCGGCCCAGATCGCGCCGCGCCGCAGATTCTCGAGCAACTGGTCGCGGCCGAGATTCAGGCAGCCCTCGACGGGCGCACGAGCAGCGGGCCGACGTGCGCGCTCGACGAGTCCGGCGAGCTTCGGCTGCGCCGCCGCGTCCTCGCGAGCCCGATCGAAGTAACCCGGCTCCTCGCCAGCAGCGACCGCGACGAGACGCTCGTACGTGCTCCGGTCACGATCGTCGAGGAAACGCGGGTCGTCGCGGCCGACTCCGGGCTCGGCGTCGGCCTGAATCTTTCGGGTCAGCGCGACGAGCTCGGCCCGATCTCCTTCGTCGAGCAGATCGAAGTCGATTCGCAGGCCGGTCGCCCGATGCACACTGGCTCGACTCGCACCGAGGGCGGCACGGTCGGGCTTGTGCGTCCTGTTTTTCTTTCTCGTTAGAGCGTTCATCGTTCCTCCTTTTTTGGGTTGACGAAATCCCTCGCCGCCTCGCTCACGAGACGAGTCACGAGCCAACTCGCCCGGCCCGTCCCCAAAGGCGACGTGCGGCGCTCCGCGACCGCCCGACAGCCGTCGAGATGGACGAACGCGTAGCCATGCCGTCGCCGCCACTCGACCCGTCCAGCCTGGATCGCCTCCGCGACGACCGTCTCGAGCGGCCGATCGCCCGACCACGCCGAGAGGGCGGCGGTAGCGGCGTAGACGAGAGGCCGCCGCTCGGCGGCGGACACGCTCACAGCCTCTCCCGGGTCGAGTCATAGACGGGGATGCCGAGCTGAGCTGCAAGTTCGTCGATCGAGTCGCGACGCGCCGACGTCTGCGCGATCCGCCGGGCGGGTCGCGTGGACTGGATCCGCGACGCCCGGCCCCCATCCGACGTCACCGTCGGGGGCATCTCCCCAATCTGTGCGCCCCGTCGACGGTCGAAGATCGAACCCCTCGGGACCGACGTCTTAAAGCCGCCTCCCGCCCCCCGGATCTTCCAGCACGCGAGCGCCAGCGCGGTCGCAAGGTCGCCATGCGACGAACCGAGACGACGGATCCGCACCGTCGCAGCTCCCGGCGTCGTCACCGTCTCGATCCGCCGGAGCTCAGCCAGCAACTCCGGCTCGTCGTACAACTCGAGCTCGCCCCCGTAGAGGCGGGTTTTCAAGTCGGCGAACATCTGGCTCTTCGACGAAGCCGAAGTCGGCACGATCGTCGCGTGCACACCGCGCCGAGCCAGGTGCTCCACCGCGGCGGTCGCATGATGCTGATCGGTGTAGAGGCGCCTGACCCCCTGCGCGAGACAGACGTCCGCGATCGCGTCCAGCGTCGGCCCGAATCCCAGCGGCCAACCGTCCGGCTTCCAACCCCGCGCCAGCACGAGCCGCAGGCGCTTCCGATCAGTCAGGTCACGCCCGACGATCGCGAGCGCAGTCGAGTCACTGACGAAGCCGAGATCGACAGCGGCGATCGCGTCGACGACCTTCCCCGGCCGCAGCTCCCGCCGCCGAGTAGCGGCGGCGGCGATCCTCGCCCCGTCGAGGAATGCACCGCCTGCGGCAACGAACTCCGCCCCGTACTCCGACCGGAAGCCCTCCGGGTCACGCTGACGCTCGATATCGAGCGCCGCCATCGACAGCGCAGGCCGAGCGTCCATCGTCGACGCGTGCGCTGCCACCGCCCCCGTCAGCTCGCCCGCTTCCGCCTTCCCATACAGGTCGGCAAAAAAACCGTCGACGCCGAACGGGCTCGACGCGACGATCACGCGCGCCGCCTCGCCGAACTGCGCCGTGCTCGGCACCAGGCTGCGATACACCGGCTCGGCCGCCTGATTGCCGTCCGTGTCGAGCATGTGCGCCGCCTCGTCGAGCAAGAGGCACGCGATCGGCCAACCGCGCCCACCGCGCGACGTGCACGGGAACGCCGCCAGCACCGTCCGGTTCGAGAACACGATCTCGTCGTCGGTGCTGCTCTTCACGAGCCCGGCGAGCAGCGGCGATGCCTCCACGATCGACCGCGCCTGATCGACGAAGATCCGCGCCTGCCGAAGATTCGTCGCAGCACAGACGGCGTAGCGCCGCTCACGCCGCCGCACATGCTCACCAAGCTCCGGCCGCAGGAGCGAGAACCACAGCGCGATCAACGCGCCGAGAAGCGTCTTGCCCGAACGTCGCCCCAGAGCCCAGACGTGCAGGAGGTCACCGGCCTCGACCTGCTCGAGCAGCTCCCGCTGCCGCGGGGTCAGCTCGACACCGAACAGATCGGGGTCGTCACACGCGGCAACGAGCCCGGACGAGAGCGACGGCGGCGGAACGCTAGCCCTCATCGCGCGCCTCCTTCGCGGCCAGGTGTTCGTTGAGTCGCTCGAACGGATCGCCGCTCACGTCGCGCAGGTACTCGCTGAGGCCACGCAAGGCGAGCCGCTCCGAGTTCAAGAGCGACACGTACAGGCGAGCGAAGCCGCGCGGGTTGCCGTCCGCGTCGAGCCAGCCCTCCCGGGCGGCGTAGTCGTCGAGCAGACCGAGCGCCGCAGCCGCCCGAGCCCAGTTCGCGAGCAGAGCGCGCCCGAGCGATTCGAGGTCGTTCTGCCGAAGACCGATTTGGCGCAGTAGCCGACGCTTCTCGACCGTCGCTCGACGAGTGATCTGGCGCTCGCTCGTGGCGCCGTGCCTGAGAGCAGCTTCGTTGCCCTTCTCGAAGCCCGTACAGCGCTGGCACGTGCAGTCCGGCCCGTGCTCGACCACCGCCTGCGTGGTCTCGCCGCTCACGTCGACCCCGCCTCGGCCTGAGAGACTGAGGACAGGCCGTTTCGCCGCTCAACCATGCGGGTGTGCGCCAGCCGTGCGCCAGTCACAGCGCGTCCTCGAGCGTCCGTGACGCCTCGCGTTCGAGCCACGCTTCGAGCTCGGCTCGGGCGACGAGCTTGACCGCGCCCCGGCGAACCCAGCGGAGCTCCGGGGCGATGTGCCGGGCGAAGTGGTCCGGCGACACGCCGAGGGCGAGCGCCGCCTCGCCCACGCGGAACGCGAGCCGAGGCAGCGTCGGTCCGGTCGCCAGCGCGCTCACGCCGCCGCCTCCTCGGGCGCGCACGCGGCGTCCACGGAGAACGCCTCCTCGGAGGCTGACAGGACGGCCAGTCCGCAAGTCCCTCCTAGGGCTGAGGCGCTGGCTGTCACGCGGCCTCTTCGTGGAGCCGCGCATCGAACGTGTCGACGAGCTCAGCGAGAAATGCCTGCTCGGCCTCGGGCAACGGACGGGAGGCGACCCAAGCGCGGACTTGGCGCCGCGCCGACGTTTCGGCGGCTGCATGGAGCTTCGACCACGGCGCCTCGTCACGCTCCACGCTGTTCGCGGCAACCAGGCCGAGCATGCGCTCTGTCACTGCATCGCCGCCGGCGCTCTCGCGCACGCGCGTCGTCTCTTCACCTACACGGTGGTCTAGCTCCTCCTCGATGCCGGGGTTGTCGTTCTCCTCTGCGTCTGTTCTCGTCTCTTCTACGGGACTGCCGCACGCAGGCTCGAGGGTAGACGCGCGCTCCCTCTCCCCATGCGGGAAAGCGGCATCCTGGAACTGCCGCACAGGGCTGGCCGTCTGCCGCATAGACGGGTCGTTGGATGCGGCAGTCGCTGACGCAGTGCCGTCCCGGAGGGCGCCAACGAGCTTGAGGATGTATGGCCTGCGCTGACGCTCCTGTACGGAGTAGTCGATCCAGCCAGCGGCCTTTAGAGCCTGCAGGTCACGCCGGAGCGTGTCGTCGCTTCGACCCCACTGGATCGCATCGGCGAGTGCAGCGACCGTGGTCGCAAGTTCGCCGGTCCGGTAGTCGGCTGCGCCGACGAGATACGCGACGAGCCCGAACTGATGAAAGGTCAGCTCGCCGCGTCGGACAGCCTCGTGGAGGCGCAGGGGCAACTGCGCGAAGAGATCCTGCGAGTCTGGCGCCCGTCCGCGTCCGCTCACGACGCGACGCTCCTCGCCACGGCGGGGGCGACGTGGGTCAGGCCGCTGCTAAGCGGCGGAGGTTCGTCGGATGGTTCGCCGGAAGCGGAGGGCGCGCGAGCCCGGGCCCGCCGCGTCCGGGTGGCCCGCGGCCGGGCGCCTCGCCGTGCTCGCCTGGTCGGCACCCACGCCGGCGTGGCGCAGCTCCGCGCTCGCGGCAGCGCCGGGACGACTCGGATATGCCCGCCGCCCATACGAATCGGCTCGCCGCGCTGGATCTTTGCGACGTCGGCGGCGAAGGGAGTCTCGAGCACCGCCTGACCTGTGCGCTCAAGCTCCGCCTCGATTTCGGCGGCGAGCGACGCGTCGAGGTTCGCCAGGTACAGCGGCGCGCGGCGGTTCCGCCCGGAGGCGTCCCGATATTCGACGTGAACCACGGCGCCGAAGTCGCATCGCTGG
>DHWI01000133.1:9406-9686 GCA_002413095.1 Thermoleophilia bacterium UBA5186 | reverse complement strand
AAGGAGCACGTCGCCGCGAAGCTGCGCGTCGCGAACCCGGACTATCTGCGGCTCTACGAGTGAACCGCCGCCGGATCTACCTGATGCGACACGGCGAGGTGTCGTACTACGACGATGGGCGCCCTGTCCATCCCGACGGCGTGCCGCTGACGGCAGCCGGCCGCGAGCAGGCTCAAGCTGCTGCCGACGCGCTCGCAGGCATCGAATTCGACCGCGTCGTCACAAGCAATCTCCCGCGCACCGTGGAGACCGCGCGCATCGTCGCTCCCGGCATCGAGCC
>DHWI01000133.1:7318-9395 GCA_002413095.1 Thermoleophilia bacterium UBA5186 | reverse complement strand
CAGCGTCAGATGTGTATAAGAGACC
Organism: Thermoleophilia bacterium UBA5186; assembly: GCA_002413095.1. GTDB lineage: Bacteria > Actinomycetota > Thermoleophilia > Gaiellales > Gaiellaceae > UBA5186. Next base: position 9,370 of record DHWI01000133.1, on the reverse strand, counting down.
TTCTCCGCAGAGGAGCTGGAAGGGATGTTCCTCGGCGCGTTCAAGGACATCGTCCCGGAGGACGCACGGTTCCTCGGCGGGGAGACGATCGGCGCGCTGTACGACCGCGTGATCGCCGCGCTCGAGCGATTGCTGGCCGACGACGGCTGGGACATCGTGCTCGCTGTCCTCCACGGCGGCGTCAACCGCGCGATCCTCAGCTACGCGCTGACCGGAGGTCGGACGTTCCTCGGCAACCTCGAGCAGGCGCCGGGCTGCATCAACGTCTTGGATGTTGGAACCGACTGGATCGTGCGGGCGGTCAACGTGACGCCGTACGATCTGGCGCACCGACGGGGCCGCGCGACGACGATGGAGGAGCTGTGGAGCCAGTTCAGGAGCACGTAGAGCACGACGAGGTCGTCGACCTGATCCGTCGGGACGCCGATCCGGCGGAGTACGACGCGATCCGCGAGCTCTGGAAGAAGCACTCGATCGCCGAGGACGGGCGCGACCTGCCGGGGCTGATCTCTACGCTCACAGAGGACTGCGTCTACGAGCTGGCGCAGACAGGCCATCGCTGGGAGGGCCACGAGGGCGCGGCGCGCTTCTACACGGAGCTGCTGACCGCGTTCCCGGACATCCACTTCGACCTGACCGACATCGTGATCGGCCCGCAGGGCGTGTGCGAGGAGGCGCGGGTGACCGGCACGCACCAGGCGCCGTGGGTCGGGATCCCGCCGAGCAGCGAGCAGCTCGCGTGGCGGGTAGTGATCTTCTTCCCGTGGGATCCCGGGCAGCGGCTCTTCAAGGGCGAGAAGGTCTACACTGACTCGGACGTCTGGAGCCAGGCGGCGATGCGAGCTCCCACTTCTTCCCCCGCGTCCTCCTGAAGGAAGTGCCCGGCGCCTTCGACGGGCTTTTGTAACTCCGCGTTCGGGAACAGCTCGGCGATCCGCTCGGCGACTCTCGGCGAGAAGATCGTGTCCGAGTCGCTGAAGAAAACGAGCGCGCGGCCTTCCCAACGCTTCATCGCCTCGCGCACCTCGAGCATCGCGGCCGCCGACGGGTGGTCCGGCTCGGTCGGGACGAGCTCCGGGAACATCAGCGGGCCGGTCATCGACTCGGGCGTGGGGTGGGGCGCGTCGTAAGCGGCCACGACATCGTCCGGGACCTCCTTCACGCAGCTGATCCGCACGAGCTGGCCCGGGCGCAGGTCCGTGCCGACGCGCCGGACGAAGTCGCGGAAGCGCAGCCACTCGTCCGACGGCGGCCGGCCCGAGTAGAGCCCGGTGTTGAGGACGACGAGGCGCGCGATCCGGTCTGGCCGCTCGACCGCGAGCCGGCAGCCGATCGGGCCGCCCCAGTCCTGCACGACGACGGTCACGTCGCGCAGGTCGAGCTCGTCGGCGAGGCGCTCGATCGACTCGGTGTGGCGGTCGAACGAGTACCAGTCGCGCTCGACGGGCTTGTCCGAGCGGCCGAAACCGAAGTAGTCCGGCGCGACGACGCGACCGGCCTCGAGGAGCGGCGGGATCGTCTTGCGGTACAGGTACGACCAGGTCGGCTCGCCGTGCAGGAGCAGCACCGGCGCGCCTGAGCCCTCGTCGACGTAGTGCATCCGCAGTCCGTCGTGCTCGAGGTAGTGCGGCTCGAACGGGTAGCCCGGCAGGCCGTCGAAGCGGTCTTCGGGCGTGCGGTAGATCACCGGAGGAAGTCCAGGACGATCTGGTTGAAGGTCTCGGGATCCTCGAGCGGCAGGTTGTGGCCGGCGCCGGGCAACTCGACGTACCGGGCGTTCGGCAGGCGCGCCGCGAGCGTGCGGCCGTTCTCGACCGGGAGGATCCGGTCCGTGTCGCCGTGGACGACGAGCGCCGGCGCCTGCATCGACTCGACCTCGCAGCCCTCGTCGTAGAACCGCTGGCAGGCCATGCCGTGCGCGTCGACCGTCTCGTGGGTGGCCGGGTTCTCGAGCCGCACGGCCAAGATCTCGTCGTAGCGCTCGCGGTTCGCCTCGGCCCAACCGGGCGCGAAGGTGTAGGGCATCGTCGCGCGAGCGTATTCCTCGTAGGG
>DHWI01000133.1:6465-7247 GCA_002413095.1 Thermoleophilia bacterium UBA5186 | reverse complement strand
CCCGCCCGCTCCCGTGCTCACGAGCACCAGCGAGCGGACGAGCTCCGGGCGCTCGAGCGCGAGGGTGAGCGCGATGTAGCCCCCCATCGAGAGCCCGACGACCTGGGCGGCGCGCCCGTCCAGAACGTCAGCGGCATCCCCGGCCAGGTCCGCGATCCGGTACGGCCCGGGTGGCCGGGACGAGCGTCCCGTTCCTCGGAGGTCGAAGGCGATGGTCATGTACGAGCGCGCAAACGCCGGCACCTGTTCTCGCCAGGCCCAGAGTCCCTGGCCGAGTCCCTGAATCAGCAGGAGAGGGTCGCCGTCGCCGTGCTCCTCCACATACAGGTCGCCGGTCTCAGTTGCGACGCGCCGCGACCGCATGGTACGAACCGTAACCCCATGCCGAGGCTCGACGGGAAGGTTGCGATCGTCACCGGCGCCGGCCGCGGGATCGGCCGCGAGCACGCGCTGGCGCTCGCCGAGGCCGGCGCGAAGGTGGTCGTCAACGACCTCGGCGCGACGCTCGCCGGCGAGGGAGCCGACGCGACGCCCGCGCAGCAGGTCGTCGGCGAGATCGAGGCCGCAGGCGGCGAAGCGGTCGCGAACGGCGACGACGTCGCGGACTTCGCCGGCGCCGAGCGGATGGTCAGGCAAGCGCTCGACGCCTACGGCCGCCTCGACATCCTCGTCAACAACGCGGGGATCACGCGCGACCGCATGCTCGTGAACATGAGCGAAGAGGAGTGGGACTCGGTCCTGACAGTCCACCTCAAGGGCCACTTCGCGCCCACGCGGCACGC
>DHWI01000133.1:203-6375 GCA_002413095.1 Thermoleophilia bacterium UBA5186 | reverse complement strand
GGTGCAGCGAAGGCAGGGATCGCAGGCTTCACGATCATCGCGGCGCAGGAGCTCGCGCGTTACGGCGTCACCGTCAACTGCCTCGCGCCCAACGCGCGGACGCGCATGACGGAGCACACGTTCGGCGAGATCCCGAAGCCGGAGGACGGCTTCGACACGATGGATCCCGCGAACATCGCGCCGATCGTCGTGGCGCTCGCCGCGGACGAGGCGCAAGACATCACCGGGCAGTGCTTTTTCATCTACGGCGGCGCGGTCAACGTCCTGCGCCCCTGGGACGCGGGCAAGCTGTTCGCGCGGGACGACAAGTGGGACGCGGACGACTTCCTGGCCCAGCTCCGCGAACGGTTCCCGGGCGGGGCGACGCCGGAGGGGATGGTCGCCCAGATGGGCAAGGCCGGCGGCCAGTCCTTGCAGGTTGGCTGAGCTCGCGCGCCTCGCGGAAGAGGCGTTCCAGCGGCACGGCGACTACGAGTCCGTCTGGTTCGAGGGGCAGGCCTACCGCAGCGGCGAGCTGTTCGAACGCGGACGCCGCATCGCGGGCGGGCTGGTCGAGCTCGGGGTCGAGCCCGGCGACCGGGTCGTCGTGATGGCCGCGAACTCGCCCGACGTCCCGGTCGTCTACCACGCGCTCTGGCGCGCCGGCGCCGCGATCACACCGGCGATCTTCCTGTTGCCCGTGGAAGAGCTGCGGCACATCCTCGTCGACTCCGAGGCGCGCGCGGTGGTCGCCTCGCCCGAGTTCCTCGAGACCGTGCGAGTCGCCGGGGAGGAGCTGGACCTTTTGATCCTCTCGACCGACGAGCTGCCCGAGGGCGACCCGCGGGAGATCGTCGAGTCGGAGCTCGCTGCCCTCCTCTATACGGGCGGCACGACCGGGCGCGCCAAGGGCGTGATGCTCTCGCACGAGAATCTCTGGCAGGCGGGAAAGGCAGGCCACGACGCGGGCTACGTCCCGGGGCTGAAGCGCTCGCTCGTCGCGCTGCCGCTCTCACACGCCTACGGCCTGCTCGTCACCGTCGTCGGCTTCCACGCGCGTGAGCCGGGCGTGACGACGCTGATGCGCTGGTTCGAGCCGGCCGGCTTCCTCGAGCTCGTGCAGGAGCGGCGGGTCGAGCTCAGCGCCGTCGTCCCGTCGATGCTGCAGGCGCTGCTCGCCCAGCCGCTCGAGGATTACGACCTCTCGTCGCTGGGCTATCTCGTCAGCGGAGCCGCGCCGCTCGCGGCCGAGGTGGTGGCCGAGCTGAAGCGGCGCCTCCCGGACGTCGAGGTGCGCGAGGGCTACGGGCTCACGGAGACCTCGGCGCTCGTCGCGTCCAACCGCCCCGGTCACGTCAAGCTGGGCTCGGTCGGCCCGCCCGTCCCGGGCTCGGAGGTGCGGATCGCGGACGACGCGGGCGAGGAGGTTCCCACGGGCGAGGTCGGCGAGATCTGCTGCCGCTCGCCGTTCGTGATGCAAGGCTATTGGCGCGCGCCGCAACTGACCGCCGAGTCGACGGAGGGTGGCTGGCTCCGGACCGGCGATCTCGGTTATCTCGACGAGGACGGTTACCTGTTCGTCGTCGATCGCAAGAAGGACNNTGATCATCCGCGGCGGCTTCAACGTCTTCCCACGCGATGTCGAGGATGCGCTGCTCGAGCATCCGGCGGTGACCTCGGCGGCGGTCGTTGGCAGGCCCGACCGCGAGCACGGGGAGGAGGTCGTCGCGTTCGTCGCCCTCCGCGCGGGCGCGGACCTCACGGCCGAGGAGCTGGTCGCGTTCGCGAAGGAGCGGATCGGCGGTTACAAGTATCCGCGTGAGGTGTTCGTCGTTCCGAGCGTCCCGCTGACGCCCGTCGGCAAGGTCGACCGCAAGGCGCTGCGCGAGCTTGTGGTGAGCGTGTGAACGACTTCGCGGCGGCCGTCCCGCTGGCCGGCTTGCTCGGGATCGAGATCGTCGCGGCAGAGGCCGAGGAGGTGCGCGGCACGCTCCCGTGGCGGGCTGACCTCTGCACGTCGGGCGGCATCCTCCACGGCGGCGCGCTGATGGCCTTCGCGGACACGCTCGGCGGGGTCTGCGCGTTCCTGCACCTGCCGGAGGGCGCTAGCACGGCGACGGTCGAGTCCAAGACGAACTTCTTTCGGCCGGTCGGCGCGGGGACGGTGACGGGTGTCGCCCGGCCCCTCCACGTCGGTCGCTCGTTCATCGTCGTCCAGACCGATCTGACGGGCGAAGGCGAGCGGCGGGTGGCGCAGGTGACGCAGACGCAAGCGGTGATCACGAGGAGGGCCGAATGACGACACAGCTGACAATCGACGAGCTGGAGGGCACCGAGGAGCGCGAGCTCGGCACGAGCGACTGGCACCGGATCGAGCAGCGGAGCATCGACCAGTTTGCCGAGGCGACCGGCGACCACCAGTGGATCCATGTCGATCCCGAGGCGGCCGCGGCCGGCCCGTTCGGCGGGACGATCGCGCACGGCTACCTGTCGCTCTCGATGCTCCCGATGCTGATGAGCGAGGTGATGTCGGTCGAGGGCGCGCGGATGGGCGTGAACTACGGCATCGAACGCGTGCGGTTCACGGCGCCCGTGCCGACCGGCTCCGAGGTGCGGCTGCACGCGAAGCTCCTCTCGGCCGAGCGGCGCGGCGAAGGTGTGCTCTACCGCGTCGGCGTGCAGATCGAGATCCGCGGCGCTGAGAAGCCCGCGCTCGTCGGCGAGGTGCTCTACCTCGTCTTCGCTTGAACCGGCGCAGGCGGACTGGACACGGCGGTTCCCCCGCCGGGCGGGCTCGGTGCCTGGCGCAGCGGTCCCCTGAGTTTGTGGCTCTGAGCCACAAACTCCCTTTCAGCGCCCGGCGTCATCGAGCCGGTCGAGAACCTCGTACACCGTCGGGACGCGTCCGGCGAGGACCGCTCCGGTGATGTCCGTGACGACCTCGCGCACCGCCTCTCGACGCCGATGCTCGGCGTCTTGGCGCTCGCGCTCGTCGAGGACGAATCGCCGTACGTGCACATAACTTGGCTTGATCAAGCCCAACTTGAGTGCCGCTAAACCGACCCGGCGGTTGATCTCCGCGACCGGCTCGCGCCGATCGTCGAGTGCGCGGATCGTGGCGAGGATCCTGGGGTCGTACCGTGGAGCGAGCGGAACCACACCTTCATCGTCGCCGACGCGTGGCGCGGCGGATGTGCCAACTTTGGAACGAATCTGCGCCCGAATGCGAGATAGTGGCTCAGAGCCACAAACTCCGGGGACCGCTGCGCTAGGAGTCCGCCGAAGCGTCCGGAAAGGGCTAGTTCAGGCGCTCGACGAGCATGGCCATGCCTTGGCCTCCGCCGACGCACATCGTCTCGAGGCCGATCGTCTTGTCCAGCGTGTCGAGGTCGTTCAGCAGGGTGCACATGATCCGCGCGCCCGTCATGCCGTAGGGATGGCCGAGCGCGATCGCGCCGCCGTGCGGGTTGACCTTCTCGCCGAACGGGTCGATTCCGACCTCGCGGCACACCGGGAGCACCTGCGCGGCGAACGCCTCGTTCAGCTCCATGACGTCGACGTCGTCGATGGTCATCCCGGCCCGCTCGAGCACCTGCTTAATCGCGCCGATCGGGCCGACGCCCATGATCTCCGGCTCGACCCCCGACACCGCCGACGCGAGGATCCGCGCGCGAGGCTTCAGCCCGAGCTCGCCGGCCCGCTCCTCGCTCATCACCACGACCGCCGCGGCGCCGTCGTTCAAGGGACAGGAGTTCCCCGCCGTCACCTTCCCGCCGGGCTTGAACGCGGGCTCGAGCTCCTGCAGCTTCTCGAAGGTCGAGCTCGGGCGCGGCCCGTCGTCGCGAGCGACCCCGTCCCACGGCGTCACCTCGCGGTCGAAGAAGCCCGACTCCTGCGCCGCGACCGCGCGCTCCTGCGAGCGCTGCGCGAACCGATCCATGTCCTCGCGGGACACGTCGTAGCGCTCCGCGACGTTCTCGGCAGTCAGCCCCATCGGGATGTAGACGTTCGCGATCGGCGCGTTGTCACCGAACAGTTTCGGATGAAGCTCGTCGGCCTCCTTCGGGTACCCGTCGACCTGGGAGATCGACTCCACTCCGCCCGCGACGAACGCGTCGCCCTCGCCGGCGCGCACCGCGTGGAAGGCCATCCGGATCGTCTGCAGGCTCGACGCGCAGAAGCGGTTCACGGTCGTGCCGGGAACGTCGTGGGGGAGGTCTGCGAGGAGCGCCGCCCGCCGGGCGAGGTTCATCCCCTGCTTCTGCTCGGGGAAGCCGCAGCCGATCATCACGTCGCCGATCTCGCTGCGGTCGAGCCCCGGCACCTGCTGCAGGGCCGCGTCGATCGCGAACGCCGCGAGGTCGTCCGGACGCGCATCGACGAGCGAGCCCTTCTTCGCCCGCCCGATCGGCGTCCGCGCCGCCGCCACGATGACCGCTTCGGCCATGCGCTCTACGTTACGCGAAGGCGCTCTCGCCGGTCAGCGCGCGGCCGACGATCAGCTTCTGAATCTGGCTCGTGCCTTCGTAGAGCGTCGTCACCCGCGCGTCGCGGAGGTACTTCGCGACGGGGTACTCGTCCACATAGCCGTAGCCGCCGAGCACCTGGACGGCCGCGTTCGCCGCTCGCACCGACGCCTCGCTCGCGAACCACTTCGCCACGGCCGCCTCGGTCGTGTACGGCTTGCCCGCGTCGGCCAGAGCCGCGGCCCGCCAGGTCAGGAGCCGCGCCGCCTCCGTGTCGACGTGCATCTCGGCGAGCAGTTCCTGGACGAGCTGGAAGCCCGCGATCGGACGCTTGAACGCCTCTCGCTCCCGCGCGTACGCAACCGACGTCTCGAGACAGCCCTGCGCGATCCCGACGCAGCCGGCCGCGAGGGAGATTCGCCCGTTGTCGAGCGCGGACATCGCCACCTTGAAGCCCTGGCCCTCGTCGCCGAGCCGTGCCGAGTCGGGCACGCGCACGCCGTCCAGCGACAACTCGGCGGTGTCCTGCGCGCGGAGCCCGAGCTTGCCTTTCATCGGTCGCGCTTCGAAGCCCTCCGCGTCGGTGGGGACGAGGAATGCCGTGATCCCGCGCGGGCCCTCGCCGCCCGTCCGCGCGAAGACGATCGCGACGCTCGCCCACGAGCCGAGCGTGATGAAGACCTTCGAGCCGGTCAGCGCCCAGCCTTCGCCGTCACGCTCGGCCCGCAGAGCCAGGGCGGCGGCGTCGGAGCCGCAGCCCGGCTCGGTCAACGCATAGCACCCGAGCGCCTCGCCCGAGGCAAGCGGCGGCAGCCACGCCTCTCGCTGATCCGGCGTGCCCCACTTCGCGACCGTCTTCCCGAAGAGGCCGTTCGAGACGGAGACGATTCCGCGCACGGACGAGTCCGCCCGCCCGAGCTCCTCGCAGAGCAAGGTGTACGACACCGAGTCGAGCCCGCCGCCCCCGAGCTCCTCCGGCAGCGACGCGGCGAGAAAGCCGGCGCCCGCAAGCTTCCCCACCAACTCCCGCGGCAGCTCCTCGGCGCGGTCCCAGTCGCGAGCGAACGGCTGGATCTCGCGCTCGCAGAACTCCCGCGCCGACTCGCGGATCAGCTCCTGCTCGGACGAGAGCGTGAAGTCCACGCGCCGGATCATCCCCGAAAACGTCGAGGGCCGGCGCTTGGGCCGGCCCTCGACGAATCGCTAGCGCCCGAGTCTCAGCGGCCCTTGATCAGCGGGCCGAACTCGGTCCACGAGCCGTTCCCGTAGCGAACCAGGCGCATCTGCGAGATCGGGAAATGGTCGAGTTTCCCGGTCTTGATCTTGACGCCCTTGATCGCGTACGGGTTGATCCAGTTCATCTTCAGCGTCGCGTTCATCAGCGACTGCCTGGTCGGGTTCTTCCCGGCCAGGTACAGCGTCTTCACGATGTCGTAGGCCTTCGCGACGCCGTAGTAGGTGTTCCCATTGTTCGCGTCGAGGCCAGCTGGCCCGTACTTCGCGACGAGCCGCCGGTACTGCCGCACCCACGGATCCTTGGCGTACGCCGGGTTCGTCGGGTTCTTCAGGTAGCCCGAGCTGACTGCGCCGGCGACGAAGTCCGCGCCGGCACGCGCGACAGCCGCCGCCATCACCGAGTCGATCGCCGAGACCGAGTTGATCACGATGGTGCCGGGCTTCCAGGCCAGCGCCTTGGCAGTCGCGATCGCCCGCACCGTCGGCGTCGG
>DHWI01000133.1:0-128 GCA_002413095.1 Thermoleophilia bacterium UBA5186 | reverse complement strand
TAGCTCGCGTCGGTGATCTCGTAGCCCTGCTCCGAGACGATCAGGCTCGTCTTGCGGGCGAGGCCGATCTTCAGGCCCCTCAGGTAGTCCTTCCCGTAGTCGTCGTTCTGGTAAAGGACGGCGATCTT
>DHWI01000121.1:1498-4386 GCA_002413095.1 Thermoleophilia bacterium UBA5186 | reverse complement strand
CTGATCCAGCTCCAGATGGAAGGCTCCGTCGGCTAGCTAGACCGCTCCGCGGCGGCCATGTCGCCGCTGAACACCCGGTGCCAGGCCCCAGGGCGTGTCCGGAAGGTGCAAATGCCCTGGAAACGGGGCGAAGTGCGGTCGGCCGTCGGCCATGTGGCCTCCGGACGGTGGACGGGGCTCGAAACGCCGTGACACGAATCGTCCGGTCCGGCATCATCGCTCGCGGCATTGAGGATCGAACGAGTTGATTTCGTGGACGTCCCGACGCGGGACGTCGACCGGGCGATCGCGTTCTACCGCGACGTGCTCGAGCTCCCGCAGAACCCGCAGGAGCCGACCGAGTTCGAGGCCGGGAACGTGACGCTCGCGCTCTGGAAGCCGGAGGACCAGGGCGTCGAGTTCCCGACGAGGGCGGCGCACGGGATCGCGCTCCGGGTCGAGGACGTCGCCGCCGCTCGCGCAGAGCTCGAGGCGAAGGGTGTCGAGTTCGTCGGCGAGCGCGACTCGGGCGTCTGCAACATGGCGTTCTTCACCGACCCGGACGGCAACTCGCTGATCCTGCACCGCCGCTACGCCCCGGCTTAGCGATCTGCGGCGGAGTACAGCCGCCAGCTCCCCGGAACGCCCTTCAGCTCGTGCTCGCCACGGTCGGCGAACTCGAGTCCCGAGCCCGCGACCAGATCCTTCACGGTGCTCGACACGAGCACTTCGCCCGGCCGCGCCAAGCCGTTGACGCGCGCTGCTGTGTGCACGGCGATGCCCGCGACCTTCTCGCCCACGAGCTCACACTCGCCGGTGTGAAGGCCGGCGCGAATCTCGATGCCGAGCGACCGCACCGAGTCGCGGATCGCAGAGGCGCAGCGCACGGCCCGCGCCGGCCCGTCGAAGGTCGCTAAGAAGCCGTCACCTGCCGTGTCGATCTCGCGCCCTCGGAAGCGCTCCAGCTCCCGTCGGACGAGCCCGTGATGCTGCTCGAGCAGGTCGCGCCACCGACCGTCGCCGAGCTCGGTCGCCTTCTCCGTCGAGCCGACGATGTCGGTGAAGACCACCGTCGCCAGCACGCGATCGGCCTCGCGAACCGGCCGGCTCCCGGTGAGGAACTCCTCGACCTCGTCGAGTAACACATCGGTGTCGCCGACCCAGATGATGTGGTCGTCGCCTGGCAGCTCGACGATCTGCGCACCGGGGATCTGGCCGGCGATCCAGCGGCCCTCCTCGATCTTGACGTCGAGGTCGCCCGTACGGTGGACGATGAGTGTCGGCGCGCTGATCGTGGGGAGAACCGACCGCGTGTCCATATCGGTATTCATGCGATTCAGCGCGACGGCCGCGCCGGGGCTCGCACTGCGCCGAAAGAAGTCGGTGAGGCGGCGCATGAGCGCTGGATCGCCGAGCGCGCTGGGCGCCAAGACGTTGACGTCCATCTCTCCGCCCCATTCGGCCTCCAGCAGCTCGTTCTCGCGCTCCCGCGCCTCCTGCGTCGGCGCCCAGGGGTAGTCCGGACTCCATGTCCGCTTCGCGTAGACCGCCGCCAGGACGAGCGCGCGTACCCGCTCCGGATAGGTCGCTGCGAAGAGGACGCTCAGGTTCCCGCCCTCCGACGACCCGAAGACTGCTGCTTGGTCGGAGCCGGCCGCCTCAAGGACGGCTCGCACGTCGTCCATCCGCTGCTCGAGCGTCGGCAGCTTCTCGTTCGACACGCGGTCGGACAGGCCCGTGCCGCGCTTGTCGAACAGGATCAGCCGCGAGAACGACGCGAGTCTGCGGAGGAAGTGCGCATATTCGGGCACTTCCCAGCTCTCCTCGACGTTCGAGATCCAGCCGGGAACCCAGATCAGGTCGAACGGGCCCTGGCCGACGACCTGATACGCGATGTTCGCATCGCCGCTCTTCGTGTACTGGGTTTTCGGCCGATCCACAGCAGGCCGCGCCGTGCTTAGAGCGCGTCGGCCTGCAGTCGTTCTGAAACGGCCTTCAGGACGCTCGCATTGATCGAGGGCATCTTCTTCGTCAGTTGCTCGAAAGCACGGTCGGTCAACACGAGGAGGTCGGTCTCGGAGGTCGTCGTGACCGTTGCAGTGCGCGGGCCGCCCGAGATGAGAGCGATCTCGCCGAGGAAGTCGCCGGAGCCGAGCAGGTTGAGCCTTCGCCCCTTCTTGCGCACCTCGGCCGCGCCGTCGACGATGACCATGAACTCGCGGCCGCGGTCGCCCTCCTTCGTGAGCGCCTTGCCCGCGGGGACGACCAGCTCGTCGGCCTGAGCCGCAATCGCCTCGAGCTCCTTCTTCGAGCACGACGAGAAGAGCGGGACGCTCTTGATCAGCTCGATCTTCGCGTTCTTACGCAGAGGCATTGGACGATCTTAAAACTTCGCGCCGGGTCGCACGACCATCAGGTAGATGAACGCCAGCAGGATGACGTTCTGCACCGCGCCGAAGACCGGCCCGACGGGCGCGGCGGCCTCCTTCGCAAGCGCGTCGTCTTCCTCGACGCCTTTGGCCAGAAGCTCCTTGGCGTGACCGTTCAAACGCGAGCTGTGCCGTCCCAGGACGACCCAGCCGATCGTGATCGCGACGATCCAGAGGATGTAGGCCGCGACGATCCAGAACTCGCCGAAGTCGTGCCCAGTCTTGTGCACGAGGAAGGTTCCGGCGACGAGCGCGAGGACCGCCCCCGGGGTGATCACGTAGCGCTCGGCCACGATCGAGAGGCCGGACATGTCGGCGATCGTTTGTGCGCGGCGGCTCTTCGACATCTTGATCCCGAGCGCCGTCGCCACGCTGGCGCCGCCGACGATCATGAACACACCGAGGATGTGCAGGAAGAGCCACGTTTTGTACATGCGACCTCCGACCAGGGGACAGGACGACCGACTATCTCACCTAGGA
>DHWI01000121.1:0-1492 GCA_002413095.1 Thermoleophilia bacterium UBA5186 | reverse complement strand
GTCGTTCCGAGGCAATGGGACGCGCTCCGCGCGCCAGAGCGCGCGTACCAATCAGGTACGGGCGCGACTGAGGACGCCGTCCTCGGGGCGAGCAGCGTGGCCCGGCGGCACAGACGGTATTTCGTCAAGCCCTCCTAGGGCTGACGGGCGGGATCTCGATCCCCGCCTGCGCCAGCACACGCGCGACGAACGGCCGCTTCGTGACAGCCGAGTAGCCGGGGCCGCCGCGCCGCTCCTCTTCGATCATCTGCAGCTTCAGCGCCTGGTACTCGGCCACGAGCGCCGGATCGGCGCGGAGCGCATCGCGGAACGCGAGCCGCTCGACCCACAGGTCGCTGCCGGGCTCGATCAGATGCAACTGGTGCGTCCAGGGCCCTCCGGCGGGCTTGGAGAAGTGGTGCGTGCGCGGACGGTGCGGCGTCTCCTCGTAGCCGAGCGCGAACAGCGGCTCGAACGCGGCTCGCGCCTCCTCGAGGTCGCGGACGCCGGCCATCATGTCGATCTCCGGCTTCGCCGCGATCCCGGGGATGGCGGTCGACCCGATGTGGTGGATGCCGCCTTCGAGCCACGGCGCGAGCACGGGCTGCAGCAACGCCCGCTCCTCGTCGAAGCGCCGGGGCCACTCGGAGTCGTACGGGACGACGATGGCGCGCGCGGCCATTGAGTCAGGTTAGATCCGAGGCCACCGACAAGGGAGTGGCGAAATGCCGAGTGCAGCGAAGAACGACGTGCCGGTCGCGGTCGACGTCGGCGGGTACGAGGGCCGCTCCGCCGAGTGGGGCGACTTCACGGTCACCTTCGAAACGGCCGAGCCCGGGGAGCCGAGGGAGCTTTTCAAGGGGCTCCCGGACGACAAGTGCCAGTGCCCGCACTGGGGCTATCTGCTCAAGGGAAAGATCACGATCGACTACGGCGACCGGGAGGAAACCATCACCGCGGGACAGGCCTACTACCTGCCGCCGGGACATGTCCCTCGGATCGACGAGCCGACCGAGTCCGTCGAGTTCAGTCCGACCGCCGAGCTGCGGAAGACGATGGATCACGTGCAGGCGAAGATGGCGGCGATGGGCGACGCGTAACGGCTATCGTTCGCCTCTGGATGGAGGCATGTGATCACTGAGCAAGCAGTGACCGAACGCGCGGAACGAGAGGCCCTCCGGGGCCTTTCTCGTGAGGCGTTGCGGACGCGCTACGCGGAGCTGCCGCTGCCTGCGCGCAGCGAGGAGGCCTGGCGCTTCACCGACCTCCGCGGCTTCGATCCCGACTCGTTCGGGGAGAGCGGCGACGGCTCGGTACCGGAGCGGATGCTCAACATCGACGTCGACGCGCTGGCGACCGTCACGGAGTCGTCGATCGAGATCGAGAACGCGCCCGAGGGGATCACCTTCGCGCGCCTCGAGGACCATCCGCGGCTCGGTGAGCTCGTTCCGCCGACCGAGAAGTTCGCCGCGCACAACGCCGCGCTCTGGGAGAACGGCCTGCTGGTCGTCGT
>DHWI01000046.1:2910-6084 GCA_002413095.1 Thermoleophilia bacterium UBA5186 | reverse complement strand
GCCCGCACGGCCTCTATGCGGCCCCGCCAAGTCGGCGCCTAACAACGGCTTCGCCCGCGACCTCGCTGAGCGGCTGGTGCTCGGCGGCGTCGGCGCGCTGGCGCTCACGGCCGAACGCGTGGAGGGGCTCGTGGAGGCCCTGGTCACGCGCGGCGGGATGGAGCGCGACGACGCGCGCTCGCTCGTCGACGACCTGACCGGTCGCTGGCGTACGGAGGCCAAGCGCGTCGGACGCGCGAGCTCGACCGCTCAGGGACTGCTCCGCGAGCTCGGCCTCGTGACGAAGGCGGACGTGGAAGAGCTGGAGCTCCGGATCGCCCAGCTCGAGCACCGCCTGCGCCTCCTAGAAGGCGCAAAACCGCCCGCCTCCTAAGCGCGCGCAAGAGGATACGCGGCCGCCGTGTCACACTTTGTGGCATGGCTCCGCCGCGGACGAAGACGCGCAACTTCGGCCGGCTGTCCGAGATCGCGCAGGTCATGGCGCGGCACGGCTTCGGCTACTTCCTCGACTCCCACCGGCCCTGGGACCGCAAGCGGGCGCTCGCCGACCCGGGGACGTCCCAACGCGGCCAGCACCTGCGCGAGATGCTGGACGAGCTCGGCCCGACGTTCGTCAAGTTCGGCCAGCTGCTCTCGACGAGACCCGACCTCCTGCCGCCGGACATCATCGCCGAGCTCCGCGGCCTCCAGGATGACGTGCGCCCCTTCCCGGTCGAGCAGGCCGAGCAGGTGATCGAGGCCGACCTCGGGCTCACGGTCGAGCAGCTCTTCCTCGAGTTCGAGGAGCGCCCCATCGCCGCCGCCTCGATCGGCCAGGTCCATCGCGCAGTCCTCCCGAACGGCCAGGAGGTCGCCGTCAAGGTGCAGCGCCCCGGCGCGCCACGTCAGATCGAGGCGGACATCGCGCTCCTCCACCGAGGTGCGCGTCTCGCGAAGGACCGCATCCGCGCCCTTGACTTCATCGACGCCAGTGCGGTGATCGACGAATTCTCGCGCTCGATCCGCCAGGAGCTCGACTACCGCCGCGAGGGCCGGAACGCGGACGCCTTCCACCGAAACTTCGAAGGCAGCGAGTCGCTGCGCGTGCCGAAGGTTTACTGGAGCTATACGAGCGCGCGCGTGCTGACGCTCGAGTACCTCGATGGCGTGCAGCTCGCCGACGTGGGGGAGAGCACCCACTCGCTGGAGGAGCGGCGCGACATCGCCTACATGGTCACGGAGGCGTGGATGACGATGATCTTCCGCCACGGCTTCTTCCACGGCGATCCCCACCCGGCGAACATCCTCGTCCTCGGGCCCGGCCAGATCGGCCTCGTCGACTTCGGCCTGGCAGGGAAGCTCACACAGGAGGACACCGCAAAGGCGACGCGCCTCTTCATCGACGCGGCGAACGAAAACGTCGACAACCTGCCCAAGCGCCTCGCCGACCTCGGCGTCGAGTACCCGAAGGAGCGCGAGGAGGAGTTCCGGGCCGAGCTGCGCGAGATGTACTACCGCTACTACGGAGCCTCGCTCGCCGAGATCGACCCGCTGCAGGTCATCCGCGAGGCGTTCGCGCTCATCTACTCGATGAACCTGCGCCTGCCGACGCGGTTCCTCATCCTCGACAAGGCGATCGCGACCCTCGGCGGAGTCGGGGTCGACCTCTATCCCGACTTCAACGTGTTCGAGGTCGCGCGCCCGTACGCGCGCGGGCTGCTGCTCGAGCGGTTCGCACCGCGGCGGATGGCGGCGGACGCGCGCCGGGAAGGCCTCCGCCTCGCGCAGGTCGTCTACGAGCTCCCGTACCAGATCCACGACACCCTCGAGCAGGTGCGGGACGGCCAGATCGAGGTCGGCTTCGTCCACAAGGGGCTCGACGAGTTCATGCAGCGGATAATGGTCGCCTTCAACCGGCTCGTCATCGCGCTCATCGTCGTCGGCGGCCTCATCGGGTCGAGCCTGATCGGGATCTTCGCGAAGGGCGGCCCGCAGTTCCTCGGCGTGAACGTCCTCTCGGTGCTCGGCTTCGCGCTCTCCGGTGTGCTCGGCGTCTGGCTGCTTTGGGGCGTTGTCCGCTCCGGACGGCTGTAGATCGTTCGTCACGAAATCGGACGAAAGGACATCTAGGCGCAGGTTTTGGCCGGAGCTACCGTGGCCCGCATGTCGACCGCCGTCCTCCTCGCCGAGACCGAACCCGACACGCGGATCTTCCTCGAGCGGCACCTCGTCGACGACGGCTTCGAGGTCGTCGCGGCCGAGTGCGCGCAGGAGGGGCGGCCCGACCTCGTCCTCCTTGGCGACTCGCGGCAGGTGAGCGAATGGGCCGGCGAGGTGCCGGTGATCGTGCTGGGCGGCGACCAGGCCGACGTCGTCGACCGCGTTCGCGCGTTCGCCCGCGGCTGCGACGACTATCTCGCCGAGCCGTTCATCTACGATGAGCTCGTCGCGCGCATCCGCGCGGTGCTACGCCGCTCGAAGCCCGTCCGCACGGCGCGCTTCGAAGCCGGGCCGATCCGAGTCGATCCGGCGACCCGCCGCGTGACGGTAGCCGGCGTCCGCGTGGAGCTGGCGGGCAAGGAGTACCAGCTGTTGCTGAAGCTCCTCTCGGAGCCCGGGCGGGTGTTCACGAAAGAGGAGCTGCTGCGCGAGGTGTGGGGCTTCCGCTCGCTCGGAAGGACGCGCACGCTCGACTCGCACGCGTCGCGGCTGCGCCGCAAGCTCGCCGCGACGGGTCACGGCCCGTTCATCCTCAACGTTTGGGGCGTCGGCTACCGGCTTCTGGACGAAGAGGACCGGTAGCTAGATCAGCGCCCCTTCGAGCCTCAGGAGCTGTTCCTTGCGGGGGAGGCCGCCGCCGTAGCCGATGAGGCTTCCATTCGCGCCCACGACCCGGTGACAGGGAAGCACGATTGGGAGCGGATTGCGGTTCATCACGGTCCCGACAGCGCGGGCGGCTCGCGGCGCGTCGACCTTCGCCGCCAGCGTCCCGTACGTCGTGAGCTGGCCGTAGGGGACGCGCCGCAGCTCGGCCAGCACGCGCTCGTGGAACGGCGCGACGCGGAGGTCGACGTCGAGATCGAAGTCCTGCCGGCGCTGCTCGAAGTACTCGTCGAGCTGCCTGCGGGCGTCGTCCACCGATCCGGCGACGCGGAGCACGCGCAAGCCGTGCGTTCGGCCGACGTCCTCGGCGAA
>DHWI01000046.1:2552-2739 GCA_002413095.1 Thermoleophilia bacterium UBA5186 | reverse complement strand
AAACGGCGGTCGAGTTCGTTGGAGACGGTCATCGAAGCTCCTTTCGGCGCAGGCGCCGGACCCCCGATGATGCCGCCTGTCTAGCGGCCTCCTCGGTCGAGCCGAGGGCGAGGGCGATGTCGGAATAGGCCAGGTCGTAGCCGTAGCGCAGGACGACCGCGGCGCGCTCGGTCGGGGGCAAGCCGGC
>DHWI01000046.1:0-2459 GCA_002413095.1 Thermoleophilia bacterium UBA5186 | reverse complement strand
TCGGAGTGCGTTGGACGGCGCCGCAGCTCGTCGAGCGCGACGCGCCCGGCGATCGTGTAGAGCCACGCACGGAGATGGAGCCCGTGCTCGAGGCGGCCGTAGGCGCGTAGGGCCCGGAGGAAGGTCTCCTGGAAGGCGTCCTCCGCGCGGTCCCGGCCGAGCCGGCGGCGCAGGAAGGCGAGGATCTCGTCGCGGTGGGTCTGGTACATGGTCTCGAAGGGCGGTATCGCTGCCACGGCGTTCATCATGAGCTTCAACGCGGTGGCTGCGCACCGTGTGAGATCGCGTCGCGATCCGACAGACTGGCCGGATGCGCATCGCCGTGGTCGGTCATGTCGAATGGGTCGAGTTCGCGCGCGTCGAGCGCATGCCCGCGGCGGGCGAGATCGTGCACGCGCACGACCGGTGGGAGGAGCCCGCGGGAGGTGGCGCGGTCGCGGCGGCCGAGCTCGCGCGGCTCGGAGCGAACGTCGAGTTCTTCACCGCCCTCGGCGACGACGAGCTCGGCCGCCGCGCGCACGATGGCCTGAGCGCGCTCGGCGTCCGGATGCACGTGCAGCTCCGCGACGAGCCCACGCGCCGCGCATTCACCCTCGTCGATCCCGCCGGCGAACGGACGATTGTCGTGCTCGGCGACAAGCTCCTCCCGGCGGGGCCGCTCGCGGATCTCGGCACGTTCACCGCGGTCGACTTCGTCAGCGGGGACGTGGCCGCGCTCAGATCGGCGCGCGAGGCGCCCATCCTCGTGGCCACCGCGCGGGAGCTCACCATGCTCCGCGAGGCACGGGTTCGCCTCGACGCGCTCGTCGGAAGCGCGGACGACGCGGGCGAGCGCTACGAGCGGGGCGATCTCGATCCGCCGCCCGACCTCGCAATCACGACCTCCGGGGCACGCGGCGGAATCCTTGAGCCCGGCGGCCTGACGTTCGAACCCGCGCCCCTTCCCGGGCCACTCGTGGATGCCTATGGCTGTGGGGATTGCTTCGCCGCCGCCTTCACCTTCGCGCTCGCGCAGGGGGCGCAGCTTCCCGAAGCGCTCGCGCTTGCCGCGCGCTCAGGCGCGGCCGCCCTGACGCGTCGCGGCGCCCACGGGGACTGATCCACAACCCCTTTGTGGGAGCCAGGTGTTGCGCCGTGGGGGCAAGTGGGCTAAAGTGGGGCGAAGTGGAAGCCGATAGAGAGCCCCGACCATGCTGCTCGGCGAATACGAACACACCATCGACGACAAGAACCGCCTCACGCTCCCGGCCAAGTTCCGGGACGCGTTCGCGAGCGGCGTCGTCCTCACCCGCGGCTTCGACGGGTGCCTCAACGTGTTCGGCCCGGAGGAGTGGAACCATCTCGTCGAGACGCGTCTGGCCGGGCTCGACCCGCTCAGCCGTGAGGGCCGCGTGATGCACCGGTACTACTTCGCCGGCGCGGCGCATGCCGAGCTCGACAAGCAGGGACGCGTTCCGATCCCGGCGCCGCTCGCGACCAGTGCCGGCCTCGAGCGCGACGTCGTCGTCGCCGGCGTCTTCGACCACCTGGAGATCTGGGATCGCGCGAACTGGCGCGAGCACCTCAAGGAAGTGGAAGGGAGTGCGGAGCATGTTGCCGAACGCCTTGCAGCCAAGCGCGACTGATCACGTCCCTGTCCTCGCCGAGGAGGTGCGGGAGGCGCTCGCCGTGCAGCCCGGGAACACGGTTGTCGACGCGACGTTCGGCGCCGGCGGCCATGCGAGCCTCCTCGCGAGCGACATGCAGGGCCGCGGCCGCTTCATCGCGATCGACCGCGACCCGACGGTGCGTCCCTACTTCGACCGCTTCACCCGAACGACCGGCCTGCAGGCGCGGTTGCTCCGCGGCGACTTCGCGCTCGTGCTCGAGCAGCTCGCCGACAACGGCGTCGAGGCGGACGCGATCCTGCTCGACCTCGGCGTCTCCAGCATGCAGCTCGACCGCCCCGAGCGCGGCTTCTCCTATGCCGCGGACGCGCCGCTCGACATGCGCATGGATCCCTCGGCGGAGATCTCCGCGCGCGAGCTCGTGAACGACTCGACCGAGCGCGACCTGCAGACGATCTTCCGCCGCTACGGGGAGGAGCGCTACGCGCGGCAGATCGCGAAGGCGATCGTCCGGCGTCGCAGTCAGGAGCCGTTCGAGCGCACCTCGGACCTCGTCGAGACGATCAGGGCCGCCATCCCGGCGCCTGCGCGGTTCGGCGAGGGCCATCCGGCGAAGCGCGTGTTCCAGGCGCTGCGGATCGCCGTCAACGACGAGCTCGGCGCTCTCGAGGTTGCGCTCCCCGCGGCATTCTCGATGCTGCGCCCGGGCGGACGGCTTGCCGTGATCAGCTTCCACTCGCTCGAGGACCGGATCGTCAAGCAGTTCCTGCGGGAGGAGGAGCGCGGCTGCGTCTGCCCGCCGGACTTCCCGGTCTGCGTGTGCGGCCGCGAGCCGAAGCTGCGTGCTCTCAA
>DHWI01000135.1:6552-15099 GCA_002413095.1 Thermoleophilia bacterium UBA5186 | reverse complement strand
TAAACTCCGGAGCGTGATCCGGCCCGGCGGCACCGCCGACGTGCGCTTCCTTCGCGACATGCTTCGCCACGCGTACTACTGGCGTTCCGCGGCCCCGGACGCGCCGATGGAGGATTCCGTCCAGCGCTACGTCAACGGTTGGGGACGCTCCGGCGACGCCGCCGTGATCGCGGTCGAGCGCACCGGCCCGGTGGGTGCCGCCTGGTATCGCCTCTTCCCAGCGTCCGAGGCCGGGTACGGATTCGTGGACGAGCAGACGCCGGAGCTCTCGATCGCCGTCGTCCCCGGACGCCGAGGGCGCGGCTACGGCGACGAGCTGCTCACGGCCCTGCTCGAGCGCGCCCGCAAGTCGGGCTTCGATCGCGTCAGCCTCAGCGTGGAGCCGGACAACCCGGCGCTGAAGCTGTACGAGCGCCACGGCTTCCGCCAGGTCGGCGAGAAGGGCGGCTCTCTGACGATGGTCGCGGAGCTTTCAGACCGTCCGGACGCGACCCCAGCTGAGTAGCACCGCACCGGCGACGAGCAGCCAGAGTGCGAGGAGGAGCTGCGGGAAGAAGGCGATCGAGAACAGCGCTCCGAGTCCCGCCAGCATCCCGAACCAGCCGAGCCACGCCGACTTGCGGGCTCGGATCAATGCGATCGAGGCGGCGAAGATCATCGCCGCGGCTCCCGCCCCGCCGGTGGCGTGGAGGACGTACCCGGCGTCGTCTGCCGCGTGGATCAGCTCCGGGTACACCGTGTGACGGTAGGTGTCGTCGCTCATCGTGCGAATGCCGAGGCTGATTGCGATATCCGACAGGGCCAGCGTCGTGTAGACCGCGCCGCCGATCGCCACGACCGTCGCGAGGAAGCTCCCACCGAGGGCGAGCACGGTTTCGCGCAAAGCGGCGACGAACCAGATGAGGAAGAAGAGCCCGAGACCGGCCACGATCCACGAGAAGGCGATTTGGTGGCGGTTCCCCGAGTCGGAGTACCACGCGATGATCTTTGCGGGCGCGGAGCTCGTGTCCGGCGCGCGGCGGAACAGGACGTAGTGTCCGATGAAGAGGACGACGTAGAGGATCGCTCCGAGACCGCCCCAGCGCTCGAGGCCGCGGTTCGGAGCTACGGTGACACTGTCCATCGGTGCTCCTTCCGGTAATGGTCGGCGCAGTATCTCGCGTACGATCGGACGCGAAAAGCGACGGAGGAGACGAGCGAGATGGAATGTGACGTTGCCGTCCTGGGCGGCGGGCCGGGCGGTTATACGGCGGCGATTCGTGCGGCGCAGCTCGGAGCGCGCGCGGTCTGCATCGAGAAGGAGCCTGAGCTAGGCGGAACCTGCCTGCGCGTCGGGTGCATCCCGACGAAGGCCTGGGTCGAGTCGGCGCACGCGATCCACGCGGCGGAAGAGACGTTCGCGAAACTCGGCGTCAACGTCTCGCCGCCCGAGCTCGACTTCGTGACTGCGAACCAGTGGAAGGACGGCGTCGTCAAGCAGATGACCTCCGGCGTCGCGGGCCTGTTCAAGGCGAATGGCGTCGAGTGGATCAAGGGCACCGGAACCTTCAAGGATGCGAACACGATCGCCGTCGAGGGCGGGGAGGACGTGACGTTCAAAAGCGCGATCGTCGCCACCGGCTCGTTCCCCTTGCGTCCGCCGATCGACGGGCTCGACTCGCCGCGCTGCGTCGACTCCACGGGCCTCCTCGCGCAGACCGAGGTGCCCAAGCGGCTCGTCATTCTCGGCGGCGGGATCATCGGCTGCGAGTTCGCCTCGATCTTCGAGCGCTTCGGCAGCGATGTGACGATCATCGAGATGCTGCCGAACCTCATCCCGCAGGAGGATGCGGACGCGGCCAAGGAGCTCGCGAAGGCGTTCGGCAAGCGCGGGATCGCGCTTCAGCTCGGCAAGCAGTGCACGAAGGTCGATGACGACGGCTCGCAGCTCACCGTCCAGTTCGGCGAGGGCGAATCAGTGCAGGGCGACCTGATGCTGGTGTCCGTCGGGCGCGGCCCGCTGGTCGAGAACCTTGGCCTCGAGGCGATCGGCGTCGAGCTCGACCCCCGCAAGGGCATCGCCGCGGACGAGCACCGGCGCACGACCGTTCCGCACATCTACGCCGTCGGCGACTGCGCCGGCTACTGGCAGCTCGCGCACACGGCCTTCCGGGAGGGAGAGGTGGCCGCGGAGAACGCGATGGGCCACGAGGCCGTGGTCGAGTCTCGCGGCGTTCCGCGCCCGATCTACACCGACCCGGAGATCGCCGGCGTCGGGCTGACCGAGGCGGAGGCGCGCGAGCAGTATGGCGACGACGTCGCGGTCGGCCAGTTCCCGTGGGTGGCGAACGCCCGTGCGGTCATGCAGGACGCGACCGTCGGCTGGGTCAAGTCGATCCACGAGACCCGCTACGGCGAGCTGCTCGGGCTCGTCATGGTCGGCCCGCACGTGACCGATCTGATCGAGGCCGGAGTCGTCGCGCTGGACGCCGAGGCGACGGTGGAGACGGTCGCGGACGGGATGGCGGCACATCCCACGCTCTCGGAGGCGATCAAGGAGGCTGGGCTCGTCGCGCTCGGCCGGCCGATCCATCTCCCCCCCAAGCGCAAGGCCGCCGCAAAAGCCTAGAACAAGCGTTCGAAGCACGTCCCCGCGGGCCGTATCTCCAGCCCGCGGGTCATCGTTGCATTTACGTGGCAGCGGCCGTCCCCGAGTCACGACCCGCAATGCACGACGTCGCCTTCGAGCGTCTCTACCGGCGCTACGTCAAGGACGTCTACCGATACACACTCGCGCTGCTGCAGAATCCGGCGGACGCCGAGGACGTCACCCAGACGACCTTCCTCAACGCGTGGGGCGCGTACCGGCGCGGGGTCGAGCCGACCAAGCCGCACAACTGGCTGATCAAGATCGCCCACAACGCCGCGCGCACGCGCTACGCGGTCAGCGCGCGGCGTCCGCACGAGGTCGCCTTCGACGAGAACGTTCACGAGCTGCCGGTGCCACCGGAGGAGGCCTCAGAGCTGCAGGGTGTTCTGCAGGCGCTACAGAAGCTTCCGTTCAACCAACGCTCGGCACTCGTGATGCGCGAGCTCGAGGGCCGCTCGTACAGCGAGATCGCCGAGGCGCTCGAGGTCTCCGTCTCTGCTGTCGAGACGCTGATCTTCCGCGCGCGCCGCTCGCTGCGCCTCAACCGGTCGAAGCTCCGCGCGCTCGGCGCGATTCAGCTCCCGCCGTCGCTCGCGACGTTCTTCGAGAACGGTGGCGGCGCGGTAGTCGGAGGCGGCGCGATCGTCGGCTCCGGGCTCCTCGCGAAGGCCGCGGTCGTGATCGCAGCCGGAATCGCGGCCGGAGGCGTGGGCTACGGCGCGGTGCACGCCGCCGACCGGGTCGGCTCGAGCCGCGCGATCGTCGACGTCTCGGCCGGGCAGGCCCCGCTCTCGGTCAACGCGCTTTCCCCGGTCGCGCGCCTCGTCTCGCGCGGGACGCAGGTCGCGGGCACCGCGGCGCGCTTCGGCCACGTGGCGCGGCCCGTGAGCCACCCGCACGTCCATACGGTCGGCGGGGCGGCGGCGGACGGTGCGCCCGTCGAGCGGGCAGCGAACCCGACCGCGACGCCGGCTCCGAGCGAGCCGTCGCGGTCCGCGTCACGGCCGTCGGTCGCGACGAGCACGGTTGCAGGTGCGACGCCGATCGTCACGAGCGTCCTGCCGAAAGCGCCGGCCACGCCCGTCGTGTCAAGCCCAATTCAGGTCCCCGCAGTTCTGGCCGTACCGCCCGTCGCGCCGCTTCCCCAGGTCGATCCGCCGCACCTGCCGAAGCTGCCGTAACACACCCGAGCGCAAGAATTGCGCTTTGGAGGTATCTACTTAGGCAATGGCGCCCGCCCTCGCGCAGCGTCCCCGCACGGATCGCGCCTTCGAGAAGCTGTACCGGCGCCATGTCGCGGACGTCTACCGCTACTCCCTTGCGGTGCTTCGGAACCCCGCCGATGCCGAAGACGTCACGCAGACGACGTTCCTGAACGCCTACCGCGCGTTCAAGCGCGGCGAGCGTCCGGATGCCGCGAACAACTGGCTGATCAAGATCGCGCACAACGTCTGCCGCCAGCGCTTCCGCACCTCGGCGCGGCGCCCGCACGAGGTGGAGCTCGACGGCGACGTCACCGCGCCGATCGCCGAGGAGCAGGAGGGGCCGAGCGCGCAGGACATCCGCCGCGGCCTCGGCCAGCTCGCGTTCAACCAGCGCGCCGCTCTTGTGGCGCGCGAGCTCGAGGGCCGCTCGTACGCGGAGATCGGCGAGATCCTCGGCCTGTCGGTCGCGGCCGTCGAGACGCTCATCTTCCGCGCGAGGCGCGCGCTCCGCGAACAGCTCGAGGGGTCGCTGACCTGCCACGAAGCCGAGCTGGCGATCTCGAGACAGCTTGACGGACGATTACCGCGCGGCGACAAGGGCGTGCTCCGAGCGCACCTGCGCGAGTGCGGTGAGTGCGCGACGTTCGCGCGCCGCCTGCGCGCGCAGCGATCCGCGTTGAAGGCGCTAGCCGCGGTGCCGATTCCCGGCTCCCTGGCGTCGTTCTTCGGCGGGACGAGCGTGGGCTCGGGGGTGGTCGCGCTCAAGGTCGGCGCAATTGCGGCGACCTTCGTCGCCGCGGGCGCGGCGACCTCCGTCGGTGTAAAGCACTCGCCCTGGCAAGACGGGCACCGACACGCCGCTGCAGCTTCCGCGCCCTCGGCGCTCGCGCAGGCGCCGTCCAGCGGCGCGGGCCGTGGCCGCAGCAGCTCCCCTATCGACAAGTCGTCCCGAATCCCGATCGCACGGATCGTGGTGCGCACGAAGCCGACGCGGCCCGCTCTGGTCACGCGAGCCCGCACGGCCCCGGCGCCCACGCATTCCGGCTCGAACGGCGACCACGCGCAATCGGAATCGCACGGCCGCTCGACCAACGACCAGGGTGGGCGCGACAACAGCTCTCCGGCCCAGCGAAAGCTCGACAACTCGCACGACGGCCGTGGGCGCGGCGGCGGGTCGCCCAAGTCGGACCACGGCGGTGGCGGCGGCGGTTCCGGCGGGGGCGGCGGCGATTCGTCCGGCGACCACAGCGGCGGCGGCGACAAGCACGGCGGCGGCGGCGGCGGGCAGAGCCTCCCGAATCTCAGTCTTCCGGAAGCTCCCGTCGATGTTTCCGCCGCGCTCCCGAAGAAGGGCAACGGCTAGCTAGGAGGGTTCGACGAAACGAACGCTGTGCCGTCGGGCCGCGCTGTTCGCCCCGAGGCGGCGTCCTCANNGCGACGTTCCGTCAAACCCTCCAGGCCGCAAGTTTCGGCGTGGACCGGCATCTCTGGTTGCAGGACGTGCCCTCGTCCCCACCCAGGACCATGCCGCCCGCGGGTCCTGGGTCTGGTCGCCGGGGAGTCGTAAGGCTCCCCCGGCGGCCTGCTCCTTTGGATAGCCTCGCGGCCGACGAAAGGAGCGAGATGGGGATCATGAACAGGCGGAACGCCATGCTCGGGTGGATCGTCTGGGAGGCCGGGAAGCGCATGGCCAAGAAGAAGGCCAAGGCGGCGATCCCGGGGACGGTCGACGACTCGATGCGGCCGAATCGCTCGGCGGTCGCGTCGCTCGTCGTGGTCTTGCTGGGCGCCCTCTGGGTTTGGTACCGGCTCTCGGACGACGAAGACTTCGAGCCCGCTTCCTAGCATGAGCGGGTTCGCGGAGCTCTCGGACAGCTTCTTCCGCAGCTCCCTCGCCGACCTCCGGCCGTACGAACCCGGGAAGCCCGTCGAGGAGGTCCAGCGCGAGCTCGGGCTCGAGCGTGTGATCAAGCTCGCGTCGAACGAGGGCCCCTTCGGCCCGTTCCCGGAGGCGCTCCAGGCGCTGGCCGCTGCGAGCGGGGAGCTGAACCGCTATCCGGACGGCGGCGCGTACCGGCTGCGAGCCGCACTCGCGGAGAAGCATGGGGTCGCCTTCGAGGAGGTCGCGCTCGGGGCCGGCGCGGACGGCGTGATCGACTGCCTCTCCCAGGCCGTGCTCGAGGCGGGAGACGAGATCGTCTGCGGCTGGCCGTCCTTCCCGAGCTACGTCATCTACGCGCGGAAAGCGGGTGCGACCGCGCGGACCGTGCCCTTGCGCGACCACCGCTACGACCTCGACGCGCTCCTGGACGCGGTGACGCCGCAGACGAAGCTCGTCTACGTCTGCCATCCGAACAACCCCACCGGGACGATGAACACGCGGGCCGAGTTCGACGCGTTCTTCGAGCGCGTGCCCGAGCGCGTCCTCACGGTGATCGACCAGGCCTATTTCGAGTACGTCGAGCAGCCCGACTATCCCGACGCGATCGAGGAGTACGCGAAGGCCGGCCGCCGTGTCTTCGTCCTGCGCACGTTCTCAAAGATCTACGGGCTCGCCGGGTTGCGCGTCGGGTACGGCATCGGCGCAGCGGCGCTCGTCAGCGCGCTCGGCAAGACGCGCCGGGCCTTCGACGTGACGGCCGACGCGCAGGCCGCGGCGCTCGCGAGTCTCGACGCGCCGTCCGAGCTCGAGCGGCGGCGGGCGGTCAACGCCGAGGGACGCGCGGCGCTCGAGCGGACGCTCCGCGAGCACGGCCTCCCGCCGGCCGGCCCGGCGGTCGCGAACTTCCTCTACGCGGAGGTCGGAGAGGATGCGCGGCCGTTCTTCGAGGCGCTCCTCCGGCTCGGCGTGATCGTGCGTCCACTCCACGGCTTCGGAGCTCCCGGGGCGGTTCGGATCACGGTCGGCACCCCAGAGGAGAACGCGCTCCTCGGCGAGGCTCTGAGCCGCCTCGCCGTCGCAGACGTGTCGTAACGCGTTAGCGTCCTGCCGTGGGTCAACGCTGGTTCGGCAGGCAATTTGCGCTCCTCAGCCGTCCGGGACCGTTCCGGCTGATCTCGCTCGCCGCGCTGGGTTCGGGCGTGGGCACCTGGTTCGCCGCGATTGCCCTGCAGGTGGACGTCTTCGACCGGACGCACTCGGCGGTCTGGATCGCCGCGCTCGTGATCGTGGAGTTTCTGCCGACGATCGCGGTCGGGCTCGTGCTCGGGCCGTTCGTCGACCGGCTCTCGCGGCGCCGGTTGATGATCGCCTCCGATCTGGCGCGGTTCGGGGTCTTCGCAGCCCTGCCCTTCGTGAAGACCGCGCTCGGGATCGTCGTCCTCGCGGCGGTGGCCGGCCTCGCCTGGAGCGTCTTCAGGCCCGCGCTCTACGCCGGTGTGCCGAACCTCGTCGAGGAGGAGGACGTGACGAGCGCGAACGCGCTCCTGCAAGCGATCGACAACGGGACGAGCGCACTCGTGCCGCCGCTCGCCGGACTCCTGGTCGCAACGCAGGGTCCGCACTTCGCCTATTGGATCAACGCTGCGAGCTTCCTGGTCTCGGCCGGGCTCCTCGCGGGCGTGCCCGCCGCGAAGCTCCAGACTGCAGTCAGCGCCACGCGAGGCCTGCTCCGCGACGTCGGTGACGGGATGCGTGCGGTCGTCCGCTCGGCTGCGTTGATGACCGTGCTCGTCGTCTGGACGACGGCGATCCTCGCGAACGGTGCGATCAACGTCTCGGAGATCGCGTTCGCGAAGGTGTCGCTCGACTCGGGCGACTTCGGATTCGGCCTCCTCGCGGGGGCCGCAGGCTTGGGCCTCGCGCTCGGCAGCCTGCTCGCCGCTCCCTGGATCGACCGTCGGGGCGTTTCGACCTCGTACGTGATGTCGTTCGCGCTGATGGCCATCGGTTTCGGCGTGGCCGCCGTCGCTCCCAATGTCTGGGTCGCCGCGCTCGCCGTGGTCGTCTCGGGGATCGGGAACGGAGCCGCGGTCGTCTGCAACTACACGTTCGTGGCGCGGGGCGCCTCGGACGAGTTCCGAGGGCGCGTGATCACGCTCTTGATGAGCGCCACTGCGGCGACCTTCGTTCTGGGAACGCTCCTCGGCGGAGAGATCACAAACGCGGTCGGCGCCCGCTGGGTCTGGGGCGGGGCGGCTGCGATCTACGTGGTGGTCTCGCTGCTCGCCCTGGCGCTCGCGCCGCGGGGCGACGCGTCCGGCATGTCCCGCCCGTAGCATCCAGGTCGTGGCGCGAGGGGACTGGACGCGCGAGACGCTTGCGGCCGGGGTGCGCGCGGGCGACCGGCGTGCGCTCGCGCGCGCGATCACGCTCGTCGAGAACTCCGAGCCGCTCGCCTACGACCTTGTCCGCGAGCTCTATCCGGAGACGGGCGGCGCCTATGCGATCGGCGTCACCGGCCCGCCGGGCGTCGGCAAGTCGAGCCTGATCAGCGCCCTCGTCCGCCACGTGCGTGCCCAGGAGCGGACGGTCGGCGTCATCTCCGTCGACCCGTCGAGCCCGTTCACGAAGGGCGCTCTGCTCGGGGACCGGATCCGGCTCTCCGACCACTTCCTCGATCCCGGCGTGTTCATCCGCTCGATGGGGACTCGCGGCCACCTCGGGGGACTCGCCGAGGCGACGCTGCAGGCGCTGCTCCTCCTCGACGCGGCCGGGAAGGAGATCGTCTTCCTCGAGACCGTCGGCGCCGGGCAGAGCGAGGTCGAGGTGAT
>DHWI01000135.1:4878-6487 GCA_002413095.1 Thermoleophilia bacterium UBA5186 | reverse complement strand
GGAGATCCCCGACGTGATCGCGATCAACAAGATGGACCATCCGGCGGCGAAGACGATGCTGAACGAGGTGCGCTCGATCCTCTCGCTCGACCGCGAGCGCGCGTGGCGGCCGCCGATCGTGCTGACCGAGGCGATGCGTGGCGAGAACGTCGAGGAGCTGTGGTCGAAGGTCGAGGCGCATCGCGCCTTCCTCGAGTCGGAGGGCGAGCTGGAGGAGCGGCGCCGCCGGAATCTCGCCGGCGAGGTGTTCGCGGTCGCGTCGACGCGCGCGAAGGCGCATCTGGAGGGAGCGGTCGCGGACGATCCGGAGCTGCGGCGGCTGCTCGACGAGGTTCAGCGCAGGGAGCTCGACCCGCTCACTGCCGTTCGTGAGATTCTCGACAAGGTGTTCCACATTGGCGACCAGAACGGCACCGACCCTCGCTGACATCGAGCAGGCGCGTGCGCGGCTCGAGGGCATCGCGCGCGTCACGCCCGTCTTCGGCTCCGAGACGTTCTCGCGGCGGGCGGGCCGCGAGGTGCTGCTGAAGGCCGAGAACCTCCAGCGCACTGGCGCGTTCAAGATCCGCGGCGCCGTGAACAAGATCGCGACGCTCTCCGATGCCGAGCGGGCCGCGGGCGTGGTCGCCGCGAGCGCGGGAAATCACGGCCAGGCGGTGGCGTGGGCTGCGCGGGAGCAAGGCGTCGGCGCCACGGTGTTCATGCCGCAGGACTCGCCGATGGCGAAGGTCGACGCGACGCGGAACTACGGCGCGACGGTCGAGCTCGGGGGCGTGGTCTTCGAGGAGGCGGTCGTCGCCGCGGAGGAGTACGTCGAGCGAAGCGGCGCCACGTTCATCCACCCCTTCGAGGACGAGGTCGTGATCGCAGGACAGGGGACGATCGGGCTCGAGCTCGCCGAGCAGGTGCCTCAGGCGGAGACGTTCGTCGTGCCGATCGGAGGCGGCGGGCTCGCGGCGGGGATCGCGCTCGCGCTGAAGGCGCAGCGGCCGGACGTACGGGTCGTGGGCGTCCAGGCGAAGGCGTGCGGGCCCCTTGCGGGCGGCACAGAGTTCG
The DNA here is from genome assembly GCA_002413095.1 of Thermoleophilia bacterium UBA5186. Classification (GTDB taxonomy): domain Bacteria; phylum Actinomycetota; class Thermoleophilia; order Gaiellales; family Gaiellaceae; genus UBA5186. The sequence continues at coordinate 5,431 of DHWI01000135.1, read as the reverse complement.
GCTTCACGATCGCCGAGGGAATCGCGGTCAAGCAGCCGGGCGAGCTGACCACGTCGATCCTCCGCGGCCATGTCGAAGAGGTCGTCGCGGTGAGCGACGAGGAGATCAGCGAGGCGATCGTGCTGCTGCTCGAGCGGACGAAGCTGCTCGTCGAAGGCGCGGGGGCTGCCTCCGTCGCGGCGGTCCTGGGCGGACACGTCTCGGGCGACGGGCCGGTGTGCGCGCTCCTCTCCGGCGGGAACATCGATCCGACGCTCCTCATCTCGGTGATGCGGCACGGCCTCACGCTCGCGGGCCGCTACCTCGTCGTGCGGACGCGCGTGCCCGATCGTCCGGGCGAGCTGGTGCGGCTCCTCGAGCTCGTCGCCATGGAGCGCGGGAACCTCGTCTCGGTCGAGCACCACCGCGAGGGAATGGCCGTCCCGATCGCGGAGACCGAGGTCGAGCTGACGCTGTCGACGCGGGACGAAGAGCACTGCACGGCGCTCCTGGACGCCCTTCGCGCGCAGGGCTACGAGGTCGAGCGACTCCGCTAGTCCGGCCCTGTCGAACT
>DHWI01000135.1:4596-4858 GCA_002413095.1 Thermoleophilia bacterium UBA5186 | reverse complement strand
TGTTGCGCCCCGAGCCAAGACGCGATCGCACCCGGGACTCGCCGGTCGAGGATCAGGCCCCAGTGGTCGAGGTCGGGGAATTCGAGCTCCTCCGCGCCGTAGTGTCGAGCCAGCCCCCGGCCGCGGTCGTCCGGGAACGATTTGCCGTAGACGACGAGCGTTCGGCTCGTGAGCGTTGGGACGGCAATTCCGCGCTTCCGCTGCGCGCGCGCAAGGGTCGACTCCGGCCGCGCGCGGATCCCGGGCGGGAACGATCCGTACG
>DHWI01000135.1:1413-4481 GCA_002413095.1 Thermoleophilia bacterium UBA5186 | reverse complement strand
CCCGGGCTCGAGCCGCGCCGCGGCTTGCACGATCGCGGCCGCATAGTCCTCCATCGTCGCGCCGTCGCCGACCGGCAAGTCGACGGCCCGGACGTCCAGGCCCGCGAACGCGTCGAGCCATGCGTCGAAGATCCACGGCCCGCTCCCGGCCCCGTGGACGAGCAGCAGCGAGCGAGGCGCGGTCAGGTGCCGCAGCGGCGGAACTCGATGGTGCGACCGCCTCGCGCCTGCCAGTCGGGAATGCCGCAGCCGAGCAGCGGCCGCGCCTCGACGCCGATGGAGGCGAGGACGCTTGCCGCAATCCCCGCGCGGAGCCCCGACTCGCAGATCGTGACGACCGGCGTTCCGCCGCCGAGCTCCTCACCGCACACCCGCACAAGGCGGTACGGCATGTGCTCGCTCCCGGCGATGTACCCGTCGTCTCGCTCGTCCGACTCGCGCACGTCGAGCACGCGCACCTCGCCGCGCCCGAACAGCTCCTCCAGCTCGTCGAGGCCGATCGGATCGATCGTGGCCGTGGCCTCCGGCGCCTCCAGGACCCCCGCGAGCTCGAGGAAGCCGACCGCGCGCAGGCTCCGCGCCGCGGCCTCCGCCTCTCCGAGCGAAGACGCGTGGATTGCGATCGGCTCGGTCGGCTTGAGCAGGAAGCCCGCCCTCGTCGCGAAGCTCGAGCCGTCCAGCGGAATGTTGATAGCGCCCGGGACGTGCCCCTCGGCGAAATGCTCGGCCGGGCGCACGTCGAGCACGGTCAGCCCGTTCGGATCGGCGAGGGCGCGCAGCGGAGCCGGGGCACCGAGGAAGGGCCCGCGATTCAGGTCCACGATCCGGTCCATGTTGGGCGGGCGGGGGGCGCTCGACGACAGCGCGATCGCGACGAACTCTTCCTGTTCGTCGACTGCGAGGGCGTCGTTGTCGGCACGTTCGGCGCCGATCGAGGAGCTGGGCGCAGCGCTCATCGACGCGCCGCACAGCGATCCGGCGACATGGCCGGGATAGACAGTCGCGTCGTCGGGCAGCTCGAGCAGCCGGCGCAGCGAGTGGAAGAGGCCTTCGGCTCCCTCTCGCGCGCCAACAGCGAGATCCGGGCGCCCGATCGCACCGACGAAGAGCGAGTCGCCGGTCAGGACGAGTTGCGGCTCCGGCCCTCGCTGACGGTCGGCCACCGCCAGCGCGCAGTGCTCGGGGCGGTGGCCGGGCGTGTGGATCGCCCGCACGGTCACCTCGCCGATCTCGAGCTCGGTCCCGTCGGCGAGCGGGTCGAACGCGTACTCCGGCTCTCCGAGCGGATGGATCGCGACGGGAACGCCATGCTCGAGCGCAAGGCGCCCGTGGCCCGAGACGTGGTCTGCGTGCGTGTGCGTCTCGATCGTCCGGACGATGCGCACGCCGTCGGCTCGCGCGGCCTCGACGTATTGCTCGATCGCGTACGCCGGGTCGACGACGACCGCGACGCCCGCCTCCGGGTCACCGATCAGATAGGACGCACAGCCGAGGTCACCGTCGACGAACTGGCGGAACAACATGAGCCGAAATTATCAGCGCCATCAGCTAACTATCTTGAAGCGTTGGGGCTCGCCTGAGCGGCCGCTCTCGCGGCGGTGACAACCCGCTCGTCGCCCTCCGGCCCGCGAATTCCTGGCAGTGCGAGGAAGAGCACGTGGAGGGCGCCGCCGATGACTCCGCAGAGGACGAGCGTCCTGGAAGCTCCGATCGCTTCCCCGAGCGGGCCGAGCACCGCATACCCGACCGGCGTCAGCGCGAGCGAGACCGTCCAGTCGAAGGCGGAGACCCGCCCGAGCAGCTCCTTCGGCACCAGCGAGTGCATCAGGGTTCCCCACACGACGGAACCCACCGACATTCCCGCGCCTGAAACCGCCGCGAAGACCCACATCTGCGGCACGGCGTTGGCAATGCCGTACCCCGCAATGCACGCGACGCCGACAGCCCACGACGCGAACATCAAGACGATGTGCCGCCTCGGCAGGCCGAGCTGCCCGAGAACCAGCGAGCCGGCCAGACCGCCGACCGCGCCGAACGTCGCGATCAGGCCGTACTCGCCGGCGCTGCCCCGTAGCTCGGTCTTGACCACGTAGGGGACGAGGACGAACCAACGCGCTGGTCGTGAAGTTGCCGAAGGCGGCCATCAAGAGCGTGCCCCAGAGCCACGTCTCTCGCCGGACGAACGCGAACCCCTCGCGGATGTCCCGCAGCGCCGAGCGGGCTTGCTCGGACTTCGACATGGGCCGCGCGCTCACGGCCAGGAGAGCCGCGAACGAGACGAGGAACGAGCCGGCGTCGGCCAGGAACGCTGTCCCTGGCCCCACCGTCGCGACGACGAGGCCTCCGAGTGCCGGCCCGACGAGCCTCGTCGCGGGACGGATGAAGTAGTCGAGCGAGTTCGCCTGGACGAGCTCGGCCGCCGGAACGATCTCCGGGACGATCGCCGTGAACGCCGGCCAGAAGACTGCATCGCCGATCGCGAACAGCACGACGAGGGCGAGCACGTGCCAGAGCTGGAGCGCGCCCATGACCGCCAGGACACCGATCGCGCCGACGGCCGCCGCGCGGATGAGGTCGGCCGCCATCATCATCCGGCGGCGCTCGATCCGGTCGGTGAGCACGCCGCCGAAGACCATCAGGACGAGCTGCGGGACGACCCACGCGATGCCCACGAACGACATCGCCGTCGGACGGTTGTCGAGCTCGAGCACCTGCCAGGCGATCGCGACGTAGTACATCCCGTCCCCCAGCAGCGAGACCGTCATCCCCGCCCAGAGCAGCGCGAAGTCGCGCAGACGGAGCGGTCGGAGCATCTTGATGCGGCCGAGCCGGCTCACCGCCGAGACGTTACTGCCAGCACCCCAACGACCCCCAAGGGCACACCCGATGCCCCTGCGGACAGGCTAACCGGGAACCCGTGTCGTGTCTGTGCCGATTCGGTGCCGGAACTCGCGATAGTGGCTCAGAGCCACAAAGTCCCGCACCAGCGCCGGAGGCGCTAGAGCCCGACGTGCGTCGCGATCACCATGCGCTGGAGAGGGCACGTCCAAGCCAGGCTGAAGCCTGGC
>DHWI01000135.1:438-1314 GCA_002413095.1 Thermoleophilia bacterium UBA5186 | reverse complement strand
GCTGAAGCCTGGCACGGGATTGCGAAAACGAACGAGGTTCTACAAGCCCAGGTGCTTGGCGATCACCATGCGTTGAACCTCGTTCGTTCCCTCGCCGATCTCGAGCACTTTCTGGTCCCGGTAGAGCCGCGCGATCGCGGACTCCTCCATGAACCCGTAGCCGCCGTGCATCTGCAGCGACGCGTTCACGACCCGGTTCGAGAGCTCGCCCGTGTACAGCTTCGCCTGCGCGGCCGCCAGCGCGAACGGGCGGCCTTGATCCTTCAGCCACGCCGCGCGGTACACGAGCGCGCGCCCGGCCTCGATCTCCGTGGCCATGTCCGCGAGCTTGAACTGCACCGCCTGGAAGGACGAGATCGGCTTGCCGAATTGCCGACGCTCCCGCGCGTACGCGAACGCGAGGTCGTACGCGCCCTGCGCGAGCCCGACGCCCATCGCCGCGACCGAGATCCGGCCGCCGTCGAGGATCTCGAGGAACTGGACGAAGCCGCGCCCGCGCTCCCCGAGCAGGTTTCCCTCGGGCACGGCCACGTCCTTGAAGGACAGCTCGCGCGTGTCGGACGCATGCCAGCCGAGCTTGTGCATCGGTGGCGAGATCGTGAACCCGGGGGTGCCGTTCGGGACGATGACGTTCGAGACCTCGCCCTCGCCTGTGAGCGCCGTGATCGTCACGCACGCCGAGATGTCGGTGCCTGCGTTCGTGATGAAGATCTTCGAGCCGTTGACGATCCACTGGCCGTCGCGCTCCTCCGCGCGCGTGCGCGTCGCGCCGGCGTCCGAGCCCGCGTCAGCCTCGGTGAGGCCGAACGCGGCGAGCTTCTGTCCGGAGGCGAGCTGCGGCAGCCACTCGCTCTTCTGCTCGTCGGTTCCGTACAG
>DHWI01000135.1:0-216 GCA_002413095.1 Thermoleophilia bacterium UBA5186 | reverse complement strand
CGGAGGAGCTCGTGCTCCTGCGAAAGGTCGAGGTCCATCGCCGGGCGCGATGCTACAGCCGCAGGGGACGCTCAGCTCGTGACGAACTCTTTACAGAGGCTTTTCCGGCGCTTCACTCATCGATCCCCGGTTCGTGCCGATACTGACCCTGGCGATGTCTGCGATGCACTTTCACGTCCGCCGCCCGACGCACTTCAAGCGCGGCTCTCGCCGTGC
>DHWI01000203.1:6758-7390 GCA_002413095.1 Thermoleophilia bacterium UBA5186 | reverse complement strand
TACGAGTTCGCGGACGACGCGCCACCGGAGCAGCCGATCGTCCTCGACGTCCTCTCCTCGTAGCCGGACACGGCCTCATTAGGCTGCAGGCGTGCCCGAGCTACCCGAGGTCGAGACCGTCCGGAGACAGCTCGAACCTCTCCTGGTCGGGCGGCGGTTCGAGCGCGTTCAGATCAACGACCCGCGGCTCGTCCGTCCATTCGAGCCGGTCGCGGTGGCAGCCGAGCTGGAGGGCGAGCGCGTCGCGGAAGTCGACCGACGCGGCAAGTATTTGATTTTTCGGTTCGAGAGCGGTCGGGTTCTCCTGGTTCACCTCCGGATGACGGGGAGCTTCAGGCACCGGCGGAACGGAGTGGGGGAAGACGATCCGCACCGACGAGCCGTTGTCAGATTAGACGACGGATCGGACGTCGCGTACCGGGACGTCAGGCGTTTCGGCACGTGGCTGCTCGTCGAGCCCGAGGAGCTCGAGCCGTACCTCGCCGACCGGCTCGGCGAGGAGCCGCTCGTCGCGGGCTTCACGCCCGCGCGGCTGGCCCGCCGCCTCGCGGGCCGCCGCGCGCCGATCAAGGCAGCTCTCCTCGACCAGCGGACGCTTGCCGGGCTCGGAAACATCTACGTCGACGAGGCGC
>DHWI01000203.1:5289-6663 GCA_002413095.1 Thermoleophilia bacterium UBA5186 | reverse complement strand
CAATCCGCCGCGTCCTGGAGACGGCGATCGAGCGCCGCGGATCGACGCTGCGCGACTACTCGACGCCGCGCGGGCGCCGTGGTTCGATGCAGCGCGCGTTCAAGGTGTACGGGCGCACGAATGAGCCCTGCGACCGGTGTGGAACGCCGATCGAGAAGACGCGCACCGTGGGCCGCGGCACGTGGTATTGCCCGCACTGCCAGCCTCGCGGGCCCGAGCGCTAAGCGGCGAGCCGCTCGTCGAGTTGGCCGCTGCGATTGAGCCGCCAGAGCTCGGTGTACCCGCCGATGACCTGTCCGTCGATGAGGATCTGCGGCACCGTCCAGCCGCCGGTCAGGTCGAACAGCGTCTGCCTGAAGTGGGGATCGTCGTCGAGGAGAATCTCCTCGTACGCAAGGCCTTTCGACTCGAGGAGCGCCTTCGCGCGCACGCAGTAGCCGCACCAGCGCGTCGAATACATCTGGATCCGCTCCATCCGAGGCTACAACGCCGAAACGGGCCGAAGAGTTCCCGTAGATGCCCGAACTAGACTCATCGGGACATGGCGCCGCGGAGCTACAAAACGCAGGCCGTCGTCCTGCGCTCGTTCCGGCTTGGCGAGGCTGACCGAGTCCTTCACATCTACACGCTCGACCGTGGGAGAGTCGGCGCGGTCGCGAAGGGCATCCGCAAGACGAAATCCCGCTTCGGCGCGCGGCTGGAGCCGCTGTCGCACGTCGACTTGATGCTCCACCAGGGCGGCGGCGAGCTCCAGACCGTCACCGGCGTCGACCTGATCGACTCGCACCGGGCGGCGCGCGAGGACGGATACCGGCTCGGCGTCGGGCTCGTCGGGCTCGAGGCGATGCTGCGCCTCTTCAGCGAGCAGGAGGCGAACCCGCGGGCGTTCACGGCACTCGTGCGCTTCCTCGAGCTGCTGGACAGGTGGGAGAGCCGGGCGCCGGGAACCCCCGCGGTCGACCCGCTCGCGCTCTCGTTCCAGCTGAAGCTGCTCTGGGTCGCCGGCTACCTGCCGCACCTGACGAGCTGTGCCGAATGCGCCGCCGTCGACGTTCCGCTCGTGGGCTATTCGCCGCAGGCCGGCGGAGCCGTCTGCGAGCGCTGTGCCGCCGGCTCGATCGCGATCTCGCCCGCGGGGCTCGCGGCGATCGAAGGGCTCTTGCGGGCGCCCATGGCCGACGCGCGCGGGCTCACGGATCCTGGCGCGCGCGATGCGCTCAAGGTGATCACCGCCTCGTACGAGCACCACGGCGGCTTCCGGCTGCGCACGCTCTCGGCTTGAACAGCGTCTGAAGCCCGCGGTGGGCGTGAGTACGATGCGGCTTCGATGACCGAGGGACGCACGTATCAGGACATGCTCGCCGGGCTCGAGTC
>DHWI01000203.1:0-5132 GCA_002413095.1 Thermoleophilia bacterium UBA5186 | reverse complement strand
CAGCTCGGCGGCTTCGACGTCGACCTCGTTCCCGCCGAGATCACCTACGGGCTCGACCGGCTCGGGATGGTGCTGCAGAACAAGCGGACGGTCTTCGAGCTCGAGTGGGCGCCCGGCGTGACGTGGGAGGAGCTCTTCCGCGAGAACGAGCGCGAGTTCTCGGTCTACAACTTCGAGGCTGCGTCGACCGAGTTGCTCACGCGCCACTTCGAGGACTTCGAGACCGAGGCGCGCGCGCTGCTCGAGCGAGACCTGCCATTGCCGGCGTACGACCAGGTACTCAAGGCGTCCCACACGTTCAACCTGCTCGACGCGCGCGGGGCGCTCTCGGTGACCGAGCGCGCCGCCTACATCGGCCGCGTTCGGAACCTGGCGCGTGCCGTCGCGCAGATGTGGCTGGAGCGGCAGAGCCCGTCCGACCCCGACGCAGCTCCGGCGGAGGCCGATGCCCACGCTGCTGTTTGAGATCGGCTGCGAAGAGCTGCCCGCGTCGGCGTGCGACGAGGCGAACATCCAGCTGCCGGAGCTCTGCCGGCGGCATCTGAATGCGGCGCCGAGCGACGTCTACCTTGGCCCGCGACGGCTCGGCGTTCTCGTCCCGAACCTGCCGGAGAGGACACCCGACGAGTGGGTGAAGGGCCCTCCGCTCAAAGTCGCCTACGGCGAGGACGGCAAGGCGACGAAGGCCGCCGAAGGATTCGCGCGTAAGCAAGGGATCGCGGTCGAGGCCCTCGAGGAGCGCGACGGAACGGTTGGCGTCGTCGTGCCGGGCCAGGATCTCCGCGCGGTGCTCCCCTCGCGGCTCGCGGAGATCGTGCGAGACCTCTCGTTCGCGAAGTCGATGTGGTGGAACGGCGACGGGCTTCGCTTCTCGCGCCCCGTTCGGTGGCTCTGCGCGAAGCTCGACGACGAGACGATCATGGTCGAGTTCGAGGGCATCCCGTCGGGCGGCTTCTCGTACGGGCACCGGTTCACGTCGGACCGGGTCGAGATCCCCGACGCCCAGGCCTACCCCGAAACCTTGCGGGCCGCGGGCGTCGAACCCGACCGCGCGTGCCGATGGCGCGACATCTGCGCGGCGCTCGACGAGCTCGGACCGTGGAGCGACCCCGGCGACGTGATGAGCGAGGTCGTGTACCTCGTCGAGAGCCCGATCGTCCTCGAGGGGCGCTTCGACGAGCGGTTCCTCCAACTGCCTTCCCGCGTGGTGACGACGGCGATGCAGGCCCACCAGCGCTACTTCCCGCTCGGCGAGAACCGCTTCGCGTTCGTCGCGAACGGCGGCGACCCGGACGTCGTCCGCGCCGGGAACGAGCAGGTGCTCGAGAACCGGCTGGACGACGCGGCGTTCACCTTCGAGCGCGACGTCGCCAAGGGGATCGCCGGGCTCGCCCGCGAGCTCGGCTCGATCACGTTCATCGCGGGCGGCGGCACGTTCGCCGACAAGACCGAACGGCTCGTCAAGCTCGTCGAGCGGCTCGGCGGCGGGGACGCCTCGGTCGAGGCGGCTCGACTCGCCAAGGCCGACCAGGCTGCGGAGCTCGTGCGCGAGTTCCCCGACCTCGAGGGGCACATAGGCGCCGAGTACGCGCGTCTCGCCGGCTATCCCGAGGCCGTCTCCGCGGCGATCGAGGAGCACTACCTTCCTGAGTCCGCGGGCGGGAAGCTCCCCGAGACCGAGGCGGGGAAGATCCTCTCCGCGGCGGACAAGATCGACAATCTCACCGTCGCATTCGGTCTCGGCCACAAGCCGACGGGGTCGCGCGACCCGTTCGGCCTCCGACGCGCGGCGATCGGGCTCGACCGGCTCGCGCTCGAGGGCGGGCTCGGGATCGCGCGCGACGAGCTTGGCGAAGCGCGCGATTTCGTCGAGGAGCGCTTCGAGAGCCTCCTCGACGTCCCGGTGGAGTTCGTTCGCGCCGCGCGAAGCTCGGCGGCGACCGAGCTTCGGGGAGTCGCCGAGCTCGCGCTGGCACTGGCCGCCCTCCCCGATGAAAGGCTCGAGCCGATCCACACCGCGTACACGCGGGCGAGCCGGATCGCAGCCGAAGCCGAGCCGGGACCCGTCGACGCCGGGTTGATGACCGAGCCGGCGGAGCGCGAGGTGCTCGACGCGGTCGGGAAGGCCGAGCCCGAGATCGGCAGCGCGCTCGCGAGGCACGCCTACGAGGAGGCGCTCGATGCCGCTGCGCAGCTCGGCCCGCCGCTCGCCCGCTTCTTCGAGGATGTCCTCGTGATGGCCGAAGACTCTGCAGTCCGCGACAACCGCCTCCGCCTTCTGCTCGAGGTGCGCGACGCGCTCGGCCAGCTCGGTGACTTCTCCGAGATTCCGCGCTAGCGCACTCGTTGCGGCGGCGACGACTCGAGCTACTACCACGATCGCAGGGACGGCAAGTGGGGTTCATACGTGCTGAGCGAGGCGATCACCGGCGCGATCTGGCGCCTCGGCGCCGACTCGGAGCGCGTCGCGATCGGCGGGATCTCGATGGGCGGCTTCGGCGCCCTCGACCTCGCGCGCATCGCACCCGGTCGCTTTTGTGCGGTCGGAGGACACTCACCCGCGCTCTACAGAACCGCCGGGAAGACGGCCCAGGGTGCCTTCGACGACGCCGCCGACTTCGGCCGCCACAACCTCTTCGCAGCCGCGCGGGCGCGTCGGCTTTACCGGATCCCGGTGTGGCTCGACGTGGGCGCGGACGATCCCTTCCGGCATCCCGTCGCGGAGTTCGCTCGGCTGTTGCGGGCGCGCGGCGTCGACGTCACCTTTCACGTCTGGCCGGGCGCGCACGAGTACTTCTACTGGCGCGCCCACCTCCCGGCCTACCTGCGCTTCTACGCCATCGCGTTACGCTCCTGCCGATGAGCCCGCCCGTCGAGCTGCACATCATCTCGGACTCCAGCGGAGAGACCGCGGCGCGCCTCGTCGTCGCGCTCGAGGCTCAGTTCCCCGATCTCGAGTTCGAGGAGATCAGGCATCCGCGAGTCGAGACCGTCGACGACCTCCAGCTCGCGGTGAACCGCGCGAAGGGCCGGCCCGCCGTGCTCGTCTACACGCTCGTCGACGAGACCCTGCGCGACAGCATGCGCGCGCTCTGCCGCAGCGGCCGCGTGCACTACTGCGACCTGCTCGGGCATCCGATCGACGCGGTCCGGCGCGTCTCCGGGCAGTCCGCGCGGATGGAGGCGACCCTGCGGCCGCCGCTCAACTCCGCGTACTTCAAGCGGATGGAGGCGATCGAGTTCGCAGTCAAGTTCGACGACGGCGTGGGCTCGGGCCTGCACGAGGCCGACATCGTCCTCGTGGGCGTGTCCCGAACGTCGAAGACGCCGCTCTCGATCTACCTGGGTTACCTCGGACGCAAGGCGGCCAACGTTCCGGTCGTGAAAGGGATTGACCCGCCTGAGGCGCTCTTCGACGTCGATCCGACGAAGATCGTCGGCCTGACGATCGACGCCGAGCGGCTCGCCGAGATCCGCCGCGTGCGCGTCCGGGCGATGGGCGGGCAGAACAAGCAGTACGCGAAGCTGCTCGAGATCTACGAGGAGCTGGAGGAAGCTGCCGCACTTCACCGGCGGCTCGGGTGTCCGGTGATCGAGGTGTCCGACCTGTCGATCGAGGAGACCGCGCACCGGATCATCCGGCTCGTCGAGCAGCGTCAGGCAGAGGTCGCGGCCTCCTGAGCCGGGACCTGGCGGAAAAGGGCTCGGTTCCGATCCGGTACTGGGTGCTCTGGTGGGCGATCCTCGTTGTCGCGGACCTCGTCTTCTACGTGCTGCTGACGCCGCTCTGGCTTGGGCTGCGCGGACTCGCCTGGATCGCCGAGCTGCGGGCCCGGCGCGGCCGTTCCTAGCGTCGTCGCCTGCGCGAGCGGCCGGGGAGAAATCGTCACCCACGCGTGCGCTTTTCCCGGATAGGCTCGAGCTATCGGGCTGCGGCGCCGCTTGCGGTGCCGCTTCAGGAGGTGCGGCTTTTGCCGCGCGTCCGTCTGCGCTCCCTTACCGCGGCGCCCGCTGGCAGCGAACGGCATCGACCCAGCGGGTTTCCCGGGTCAGACGCGTGTGCATAGAAGAGGGCCATGCGCAGGCACCGACGGCGAGACCGTTAGGATTGCCCCTCCTTGCAAGGCTTTCTCCCTGAACGGCGCCGCTGATGGCGACGACGGCGACCCGCTTCGTCTACGACTTCGACGAGCCTTCCGGGGGCGGCCGCGAGCTGCTTGGCGGCAAGGGGATCGGGCTCGCGGAGATGACCGCGCTCGGCGTTCCCGTCCCGGCCGGCTTCACGATCACGACGGACGCCTGCCGCGCGTACATGGAGAGCGGCAAGGAGCTCCCGGATGGACTCGACGCCGAGATCGACGAGCACGTCGCGGCGCTCGAGCAGAAGGCCGCTAAGCGCTTCGGCGACCCGGACGACCCGCTGCTCGTGTCGGTTCGCTCCGGCGCGGCGGTCTCGATGCCGGGGATGATGGACACGATCCTGAACCTGGGCCTGAACGACGAGGCGACCCGCGGGCTCGCGTCGCTGACTGGAAACCCACGCTTCGCCAACGACTCCTACCGGCGGCTGATCCAGATGTACGGCGAGGTCGTCGATGGGATCGACGGGCACCGCTTCGAGCAGTCGCTCGCGGACCTGAAATCCGAGCGCGGCGCGAAGCAGGACGTCGAGCTCACCGAGGACGACCTCAGCGGCCTGATCGAGACGTACAAGAGGATCTACCGCGACGAGACCGGTGACGACTTCCCCCAGGAAGCGCGCGAGCAGCTGACGCGCGCCGTTCGTGCGGTCTTCGACTCGTGGGACTCCCCGCGCGCACAGGTCTACCGGCGGACGTACGACATTCCAGACACGCTCGGAACGGCCGTGAACGTCGTCCAGATGGTCTTCGGCAACAAGGGCGAGAGCTCCGGCACCGGCGTCTGCTTCACGCGCGACCCGGCGACCGGCGAGCCGGGCCTGTACGGCGAGTTCCTCGCGAACGCGCAGGGCGAGGACGTCGTCGCGGGGATCCGCACGCCCGAGCCTCTCGCCGCGATGGAGGGGCGCATGCCCGAGGCGTTCGAACAGCTCGTCGACACGATGCGCCGCCTCGAGGCGCACTACCGGGACATGCAGGACATCGAGTTCA
>DHWI01000216.1:5179-5523 GCA_002413095.1 Thermoleophilia bacterium UBA5186 | reverse complement strand
GATCTCTCCCGCGCCCGCGCGGCGCTTGCTTCCGTCGGGCTCGACGGCCATGAGAGCCGCCACCCGCGCGATCTCTCGAGCGGGGAACGCGAGCGGCTCGGTCTCGCCTCCGTCCTCGTCACGGAGCCTGACCTGCTGATCCTCGACGAGCCCACGCGCGGCGTGGATCCAGAGCGGAAGGACCGGCTGGCGGAGCTCCTGCGCGCCGAACGGGACGTCCGCGCGACCCTCGTCGTCACCCATGACCTCGTCTTCGCGGCCGAGGTCGCCGACCGCCTCGTCTCGCTCGACGAGGTCCGGGAGCCCGCGCTTGCCTAGGGTGGCCTTCGGCGGAGCGCTAGCGG
>DHWI01000216.1:379-5003 GCA_002413095.1 Thermoleophilia bacterium UBA5186 | reverse complement strand
GGCGCGGCGCTCGGGATGCGCGCCGGGATCCTCGTCGGCGGTCTCGCCGCGCTCGTCTCGAACATGTTCCTCGGCCAGGGGCCGTGGACGCCGTGGCAGATGCTCGCGTGGGGTGGCTGCGGCGCGGTGGGAGCGCTCGCCGCGCCCCTCCTCCGCCGCCGGATCCCCTTCGCGCTCGTCTGTTTCGTCCTCGGCTTCGCCTTCAGCGGCCTGATGGACCTATGGGAGTGGTACAGCTTCTTCCCGCACACGTGGGCCGCGCTGGCCGTCCAGATGGGACGAGGCGTCTGGTTCGACGGCGCGCACGCTGCCGGCAACCTCGTGCTGGCGCTGGCGGTCGGGCCGGAGTTACGCAGATTGCTCGAACGAAACGCCCGCCGGCTGAGAACCGAGGTCATATGGGCTTGAGGCTCGCGCTCGCCGCCGCGACGGTTGCCCTTGCGACCCCGGCGGGCTATGTCCAGTCGCACCAGGCTGCGGGCGGAGGGTTCTCCGAGCCGGGACAGCGCGCGACGCCAGGTCTCACGGCGTGGGCGGTGCTTGGGCTGACAGCGAGCGGGGAGGACGCTGGCACGGCGCATGCGTACCTCGTTGCGCACGAAGGTGAGCTGGGTACGGCAACGGACGTCGAGCTCGCCGTCCTCGCGGAGAGCGTCACCGGCGGCGCCTCGCCAGCGCTCGTCGCACGGCTGCGCGCACTCGTCCATCCGACGGGAGCGATCGGGCCCGCGCTCAACTCCACGTTCTGGGGCGTGCTCGCCTTCCGCCAGGCCGGGATCGCTCCTCCGGCGGCGACGTCGGGCTTCGTCGTCAGGCGCCAGGCCCGCTCTGGAGGGTGGCCCTGGCTGACGGGGACGGGGCCCGACTCGAACGACACGGCCGCGGCAATCCAGGCCCTGCGCGCGCTCGGCCTGCGCGGGCGCCCGATCGAACGAGGGCTCGCCTACCTCCGCGCCCGCCAGCGCAAGGACGGCGGCTTCGAGCTCAACCCCGGGCGCGGCTCGGACTCCCAGTCGACGTCGTGGGCGATCCAGGCCTTTGTCGCGGCAGGCCAAACGCCGCCGGCCGCGGCCTTCCGGTACCTCGCGCGCATGCGGAGGTCCGACGGGAGCTACCGCTACAACGCGCGCTACGTCTCAACGCCGGTCTGGGTCACGTCCCAGGTCCTGCTGGCGCTCGCGCGCACCGCCTTCCCGCTGCGTTGATACTCTGGCCGCGGCCTCCGGGCCGTCTTATGCGCCTCCGCTGAGCTCTCACACGCCGTTCCGCCAGCTCTCTGGAGGTTTCTCTTTGTCTCGTCCCGCCGGCACTCTCGCCGCGCACAGCGTCACCAAGCACCACGGTGCGCAAGCTGTCCTCGAGGACGTCTCGCTCGGCGTGCCGCCGCGCGCCCGGATCGGCGTCGTAGGGGCGAACGGTGTCGGGAAGTCGACGCTGCTGCGCATCCTCGCCGGGCTCGGGGAGCCCGATGCGGGGCGCGTAACGCGGGCGCCGTCGACGCTCACGGTCGGCTACCTGCCGCAGGAACGAGATGCGCAGCCCGGGGAGACCGTCCTCGGCTACCTCGCGCGCCGGACCGGGGTCGCCGACGCCGGGCGGCGCCTCGACGAGCTGACCAATCGGTTGGAGAGCGACCCGACGCTGGTGGAGACGTACGGGGACGAACTCGAGCGCTTCCTCGCGCTCGGCGGCGACGATCTCGCCGCGCGGGCGGGAGCAGCCGCGGCCGACGCGGGGCTCGGCCCGGACCGGCTCGACCAGCCGATCGCGACGATGTCCGGCGGCGAGTGCGCGCGGGCGGGGCTCGCGGCGATCCTCCTCTCGCGCTACGACGTCCTCCTCCTCGACGAGCCGACGAACGACCTGGACTTTGCCGGGCTCGAGCGGTTGGAACGGTTCCTGCGGGACACGTCCGCGGCCGCCCTGATCGTCTCTCACGATCGCGACTTCCTCGATCGCGCCGTCAACCGAATCGTCGAGCTCAGCGAGTGGACGCACCGCGTAGTCGACTACGCCGGAGGCTTCGCCGAGTACGAGCGTGCGCGCGACGCGGCGCGGGCCCAGCAGTACGGCCGCTACGACACGTTCGTGTCGGAGAAGCAACGGCTCGAGGAGCAGAAGCGGCGGATGCAGGAATGGGAGCGGCGCGGCTACGGGCAAGGGCGCAAGAAGAAGAAGACGAAGGACGTGGCGAAGGCGTTCGCCGGGCGCATCGACCGGCTCGACCGCGCGGAGAAGCCGTATGAGCCCTGGGAGCTGCGCCTCGACCTCGCGGGCGGCCACCGGGCCGGGGACGTGGTCGTGCGGCTCGAAGGCGCCGTTCTCGAGCGCGGCGCGTTCCGCCTCGGCCCGCTTGACCTGGAGCTCGGGCATGGAGACCGGCTCGCGCTCGTCGGGCCGAACGGCGCCGGCAAGACGACGCTCTTGCGCGCTCTCCGCGGCGACCATCCCCTCGCCTCGGGCCGCCGGTGGGTCGGGCCGGGGATCGTCATGGGCGAGCTGGAGCAGGGACGCGACGCGCTCGCCGGCGACGAGCCTCTGCTCCGCCAGTTCTCCGCCGCGGCGGAAGTGCGGGAGGAGGCGGCGCGGACGCAGCTCGCCAAGTTCGGCCTGGGCGCCGACGACGTGCTCCGCCCCGCCGGCTCGCTTTCCCCCGGCGAGCGGACGCGGGCGGGCCTCGCACTGCTGGGGGCGCGCGGCGTCAACACGCTCGTCCTCGACGAGCCGACGAACCACCTGGATCTCGCGGCGATCGAGGAGCTCGAGCGTGCGCTGGAGAGCTTCGACGGGACGGTCGTGCTGGTGACGCATGACCGGCGCTTCCTGGAGCGCTTTCGGGCTACGCGGACGCTGGAATTGTGACCCAGCCGGGCTCGGGGCGCTCGAGCCGGCCCTCGTCGACGAGGCGCTCGACCCGGTTCTCCTTGCGGCGGTTCCACGTCCAGCTGAACCAGCGCAGGACTTCGCGCTCCGGTGCGACGACGGCCGCACGCACAGCGGCGACGATCAGGTCCTCGAGCCCGCCGTGCCGGCTCGGCTTGGTGTAGACCTGATCCCACCGCGCGAGCTCGCTCGTGTGCTGGTGCCCACCTCCGGCCGTCTCGAGCACGACTGTGCGCCGGACGACGGCGCCGCAGAGCTCGAGCGGGGCGAGCGTGAGCTTCAGCTCCTTCGGTTTCAGCGCGAGCTCTGTCTGCAAGTCCTCCAGGAGCGCCGGTCCTGCAGCGTCCAGATGCTCGAGGACGAGCGCCCAGTCGTCGGCTTCGGCCGCCATCCGCTTGATCTCGCTACGGCAGATCGGATCGACCAGCGCGGCCACCTCCTCCGTCACGAGCACGTTCTTGCCGCGGTGGACGTTGAGCCGGTAGACGCCGTCCCGCTCTTGGAGGTCGCCGAACCACGGCCACTTGGTCGCCGGCCAAGAGGCGAAGCCGCCCCGTCCGGCGGCGTACAGCTCCTCGTGGCACGCCTCGAAGAGGCTCGGCAGCGCGGAGTCGGGCGTGCGTGTCAGGAGCCCGCGGTCGACCAGGAACTCCTCGGCCTCGTCAAGCGTCTGAAGCGCGCGGTCCGGCGTCAGGCGGCACTCGTACGCACGCCGCTCCTGCAGCTCCTGGAGCGAAGCCATGCCCTTCTTATACTCCGCCGAAGTGGCATCCGCAGCGATTCTCACGATCGGAAACGAGCTCGTTTCAGGCGACGTCGCCAACACGAACGGCTCGTGGCTCGCCCAGCGGCTCGAGGCCCTCGGCATCTCTGTCCACCTGATCGCGTCGCTGCCGGACGAGCTCGACCGCATCGCCGAGTTCGTGCGCGCCGAGGCGCCGCGCGCTGACTTCGTCTTCGTCACCGGAGGGCTCGGCGGGACGCCGGACGACATCACCCGCGAAGCGATCGCCGCGGCCTTCGAGGTCGAGCGCGAGGAGGTGCGCGACGTCGCCGACGAGCTGCGGGCGCGGTTTCCGTCGGATCCGGAGTACGCAGCGCGCTGGGCGGTGCTGCCGATCGGGTCGCGGCCGCTCGAGAATCCCCTCGGCGGCGCGCCGGGGTTCACGATGGACAACGTCTACGTCTTTCCCGGCCTGCCGGCCGAGATGGAGGCGATGTTCGAGGCGATGGAGGAGGACTTCCGCGTCGCGCACCCGATCGGCTCGTGGCGGCGGCGCTATCGGACGACCGAGAGCCGGATCGTGACCGTGCTCGAGGCGATGGGTGACCGCCATCCCGGCGTCCTCGTCGGCTCCTACCCGAGCTTCGACGCGAATGGGAGCGAGGTCGAGATCGTCGTCAAGTCGAACGACCAAGCGGCGCTGGAGCAGGCGGTTGCGTGGCTCGAGACGGCGCTCGAGGAGGCGACGCGGGTTTAGGCGGCGACTCGTCGACGCCGTATTCAGGGCGGGTGGCTCTGCCACCTGCCCGTCTGCGCTCCCTTACCGAGCCGCCGAGCGTGAGGGGCAGAAAGGCCTGAAGCGGGGGAGGCGAACCCCGCCGAGGCTCCGAGGGTAAGGCTACGAGCTCGCCGACAGGCGAAGCTGCAGCCCGACCGTGGGGAAGTTGCGGAGCTTGTTCCGGAGAGTGACCGCATTCATCTCGTTCCTTCCATCCGCAGGGATAACGCCGGGACTCA
>DHWI01000216.1:0-277 GCA_002413095.1 Thermoleophilia bacterium UBA5186 | reverse complement strand
GTGCCGAGAGTGTGACGAACGTTCCACAACGCAGCGCCGCTAGCATCGCCGGAGTGAGCGTCTCCGCGCCCGAGACCTATCTTGCCGACCTGAACCCGGCACAGCGCGAGGCGGTCCTGACCACGGAGGGCCCGGTGCTCGTGATCGCCGGCGCCGGCTCCGGGAAGACACGCGTGCTCACCCATCGCGTCGCCCACCTGCTCGCCGCCGTCGGCGCGAAGCCGCAGGAAATCCTCGGGATCACCTTCACGAACAAGGCCGCGAACGAGATGCGGGA
>DHWI01000068.1 GCA_002413095.1 Thermoleophilia bacterium UBA5186 | reverse complement strand
CTCGTCACGCTGGAGCACGCGAAGCTCGACGAGGTCGTGACCGTCGCGCCGAGCGCCTCGGAGGTGGGCGAGTCGACGATCAACCTCCGCCCGGGCGAGCGCATCACCGTGCGAGACCTGGTCAGCGCGGCGCTGATCCAGAGTGCCAACGACGCAGCGGACGCCCTCGCCGAATACGTCGGCAAGGGAGACACAGACGCTTTCGTCGCGCTGATGAACGCGAAGGCCCGCGCGCTCGGGCTGAAGGAGACGCACTTCGTCCGCCCCGACGGGCTCGACGCTGTGGGCCATGTCTCCAGCGCGCGCGACGTGACGAAGCTCGCGCAGATCCTCATGCACGACCGCTTCGTCCGCAGCGTCGTCCGGGAGCGCACAGCCATGATCTCAGGCGGCCGGACGCTGCACACGTGGAACGACCTGCTCGGCCAGTTCCCGGGTCTCCTCGGCGTCAAGACCGGTCACACGGGAGCGGCCGGCTGGTGCGAGGTCGCGGCGGCCCGCGGCCCCGGCGTGACAATCTATGTAGCCGTGCTGGGTAGTCCCACGCGCAGCAGCAGGAACGCGGATCTCGCGGAGCTCCTCCGCTACGGGCTCTCCCGCTATCGCGTCGTCCCCGTCATCCCCCTGCGGCCGTTCGCCTGGGTCGCGACGGGCTACGGGAAGAGTCCTATCGAGCTCGTTCCCGCCCGGCCGCTGCTCCGCTCCGTCCGCGTCGACGTCCCGCTCGTGGAGCGCGTCGTCGCCCGTGGGTTCGTCGACCTGCCGGTCCGGCGCGGAGAGCAGCTCGGGGAGGTACGCGTCTACGCCCGCGGGCGCCTGCTCGGGTCACGCCCGCTCGTCGCCGCGCGCGACGTCTCGCGTCCCGGCCTCGCCTCGCGCGTCGGCTGGTACGCGGGCCGGGCCGCGCATCACATCGGGAGCTGGTTCACGTGATCATCACCGTCACGCTGAACGCGGCTATCGACCGCACGCTGACGGTCCCGAACTTCCAGCGCGGGCAGCGCCACCGGGCGAGCGAGGGCCTCATGCTCGCCGGCGGGAAAGGGATCAACGTCGCGCGCGCGCTGAAGCGGCTCGACGTTCCCGTTGTCGCGACCGGACTCGCCGGCGGAGGGACCGGGACGCAGATCGTCGAGGCCCTGACCGCCGAGGCGATCCTCAACGACTTCGTCCGCATCCAGGACGAGTCGCGCACCTCCACGGTCGTCGCCGACCCGGCCGGCGGAGCCTTCACGGAGATCTACGAGTGGGGGCCGCACGTCGACGAGGAGGAGCTCGCGATCCTGCTCGACAAGCTGCGCTACCTCTCGCGCGGCGCCGACTTCGTCGTCTTCTCCGGCTCGCTGCCGCGCGGCGTCGACGACGGGTTTTACGCGGAGGCGATCCGCGACCTGAACCGGCGCGGGGTTCCCAGCGTTCTCGATGCGGAAGGTCCGCCGCTTCGGCACGGCACCGAGGCGGAGCCGTTCCTGGTCTCGCCGAACCAGCGCGAGGCGGAGTCGCTCGCCGGCCAGGAGTTCCGCGACGACGAGGACTTTCGGATGGCGCTCGACACGATCGCGGAGATCGGTGCCCGCAACGTCCTGATCAGCCAGGAGTCCGGCTGCTTCTGCCGCTTCCGCGAGGAGCGGAACGTGCGCTATTTCGGCGCCGAGCCGCCGCGCGTCGAGCCCGTGTCCTCGGTCGGCGCGGGCGACGTTCTGCTCGCGGCCTTCCTCGCCGGTCGCGTGAACGGCAAGACGCTCGAGGAGTCGCTTCGCAGCGCCGTGGCGACCGCGGCCGCATCGACGCTCGAGGTGGGCGCCGGCCGCTTTGATCCTGCGGCAGCGGGACGGCTCCACGCGGCTTCGACGGTCACAGAGCTCGAGTCGGTCGTTTCGACGAGGTGAGCGGCGCGCGCCGCGCCCCGCTCGCGATCGCGGCGGCTCTCGTCCTCGTCGGCTGCGACTCGCCCGCGCCTCGGAGCGAGGCGCCCGCGCGACGGCTCGTCTACATGACGCATGTCGGGCCGGCGAACGCCGAGATCGTGATCGCCGGAGTCGACGGCTCGAACTTGCATCGGCTCACGTCCGGCTTCGAGCCGCGCATCTCGCCCGACGGCCGGTGGGTGGCGTTCTTTCGCTGCCCGGATTGCCGCCCCGAAACCGTGGGCGGCCGGGTCGATCTGTACGTGATCGCAAGCGGGGGCGGCAAGCCTCGAGTCCTCGTGCGAGGTGCGCAGATGGCGGAATGGGCGCCGAACTCGAAGACGATCCTCACCGACCATGCGGCCGCGCTTGTCGCGGTCAGCCTCGCTGGAGAACGCCGCACCCTCGCCCACGGTCGGGACTTCAGTGCGGATTTCTCGCCGGACGGGAAGACCGTCGTCTTCGACCGACCGCGAAAGGGAAGGGCTATATGCGGCTTTCGGTCGGAGCTGGTCACCGTGCCTGTCCACGGCGGACGTGTGCGTCTCTTGACCAGCAACGGCGGGTTTCCCGTCTGGCGTGCGCGCTCGATCGCGTTCATGCGCGCCGTGCGCCCGTGCCGCGGCGTCCACACGATCTGGGGCGTGCGCCCGGACGGCTCTGGCGTTCGTGCAATCGTCCCGCGTCTGCCGCCCGACGTGACGCAGGCGGGCGAGTACGGCATGTCGCCGGTCGCGTGGCTCCCGGGAGGCCGCAAGTTGCTCGCCTCGCTCGACAGCGAGTTCAGCAACGAGGCCGCCGTGGTCGACGTCCGCACGGGCGCGTTGCGTCGGCTCGGCGTGCCCGTCGACGCCGTCTCGCGCGACGGCCGCTGGATCATCGGACAGAGCGGCGGCGCAGAGTTTCCGTACTCGATTGTGATCGCGCCCGTCGCCGGAGGCCGTCCTCGGACGATCGCCCACGGCCTGGTCTGCTGCCCGGACTGGAACCGGTAGTCGTCGGAAGGGGCTGCTAGCTTTCGCGGATGGAAGTAGGACGCGCCGAGTCTCTGAACGTCGAGCTCGACCGCCTGCGCGCCCTCGACGAGAAGTTCGGCCGCGAGGGACTCACCTTCGACGACGTCCTGCTCGTCCCCGCGGAGTCGCACGTCCTGCCGAACGATGTGTCCACGCGCACGCGCGTGACGACTCGCATCGAGCTCGCGCTGCCGATCCTCTCGGCGGCCATGGACACGGTTACGGAGGCGCGGATGGCGATCGCGCTCGCGCGCGAGGGCGGGCTCGGGATCGTCCACCGCAACCTGTCGATCCAGGCGCAGGCGGCGGAGATCGACAAGGTCAAGCGCTCGGAGTCGGGGATGATCGTCGAGCCGGTCACAGTCGGGCCAGAGCAGCCGGTCGGCGACGCGCTCGAGCTGATGGCGACCTACCACATCTCCGGCGTGCCGATCGTCGACGACGGCGGGCGCCTCGTCGGGATCCTCACGAACCGCGACCTCCGCTTCGAGAGCGACACCGCCCAGCCCGTCTCGGCGTTGATGACCTCGCGGAACCTCGTGACCGCACCGATCGGCACCACGCTGCGCGAGGCCGAGGAGATCCTCCACCGGCACAAGATCGAGAAGCTCCCCGTCGTCGACGCCGACGGCGTGCTCAAGGGGCTCATCACCGTCAAGGACATCCAGAAGCGCGTCGAGTTCCCGCTCGCGACGAAGGACGAGCAAGGACGCCTGCGGGTCGGGGCTGCGGTCGGCGTGGGCCCGGACGCGCTCGATCGTGCCGCAGCCCTCGTGGAGCAGGACGTCGACGTGCTCGTCGTCGACACGGCGCACGGCCACTCACGCGGCGTGCTCGAGATGGTGCGCCGGCTCCGCGACAGCTTCGACGTCGAGCTGATCGCGGGCAACATCGCGACCGCCGAGGCGGCCGAGGCGCTGATCGACGCGGGGGCTGACGCGGTGAAGGCCGGGGTCGGGCCCGGCTCGATCTGCACGACGCGGGTGGTCGCCGGAGTGGGCGTCCCACAGATCACGGCGGTGTTCGACTGCGCGCGCGTCGCAGGCCCGCGCGGTGTGCCGGTGATTGCGGACGGCGGGATGCAGTTCTCCGGCGACATTGCAAAGGCGCTCGCCGCCGGAGCCGACGCGGTGATGCTCGGGTCGCCGCTCGCGGGCGTCGAGGAGAGTCCGGGCGACGTCGTCGTCCAGCAGGGGCAGCGCTTCAAGGAGTACCGCGGCATGGGCTCGCTCGGCGCGATGAAGGCGCGCGGGTACTCGAAGGACCGTTACTTCCAGGGAGACGTGGAGGACGTCGACAAGCTCGTCCCGGAGGGGATCGAGGGACGCGTCGCCTACAAGGGCCCGCTCGCCGGGATCCTGCACCAACTCGTCGGCGGCGTCCGTCAGGCGATGGGCTACTGCGGGGCCACGACACTCGCCGAGCTGAAGGACGCGCGCTTCGTCCGCATCACCGGGGCCGGGCTGCGCGAGAGCCACCCGCACGACATCACGATCACCAAGGAGTCGCCGAATTACCGTCCCAGCTGAAGCCGAGGTCATTCCGTTCCCGGCGCCCGAGCCGGAGGAGCGGCCGGTGCTCGTCCTCGACTTCGGCGGCCAGTACGCACAGCTGATCGCGCGGCGGGTCCGCGACTGCCGTGTCTTCTCCGAGCTCGTCCCGCACGACATCACCGCGGCTGAGGTTCGCGCCCGCAACCCGCATGCGCTGATCCTTTCCGGTGGGCCTGCGTCGGTCTTCGCCGACGACGCTCCGCAGATGGATCCGGAGCTGCTGCAGCTCGGCATCCCGACCCTGGGCATCTGCTACGGCATGCAGCTCCAGGCGCAGCTCCTCGGTGGCAGGGTGGAGCGCACCGAGGTCTCGGAGTTCGGCAAGACCGCGCTCGAGGCGAAGGAGGGCGCGCTCTTCGAAGGGCTGCCGGACGAGCAGACCGTTTGGATGAGCCACCGCAACTCGGTCACCGCGCCGCCTCAGGGCGCGACCGTGGTGGCCGGGTCGCCCTCGACCCCGATCGCGGCGTTCGAGGCGCCCGAGACGCGGCAGTACGGCGTCCAGTTCCATCCCGAGGTCGTACACACGCCGTTCGGGCAGATGCTGTTGAAGAACTTCCTCTACAACGACGCCGGCGCGCCGGCCACGTGGACGCCCGCCGCGGTGATCG
>DHWI01000172.1:7261-11047 GCA_002413095.1 Thermoleophilia bacterium UBA5186 | reverse complement strand
TGCGGCGCGAGCTGCCCAGGGTCGTCGCCGCGTGCTCGAATCCGCCCCTCCTGCTGAAGGGCCCCGCCGTAGCCGACCGTTTCTACGCCGACCCTCGCCTGCGGCCGTTCGTGGATCTCGACCTCCTTGTTCCTCGCGGAGAGCTCCGCGGCGATGTCGCCGCGCTCGTGGCCGCCGGGTTCAAGTCGCTGGAGGCGTTCCGGCCCGGCTTCGGCGAGAAGCGCGGACACGACGTCCACCTCGTCCGGGGCGCCGCAGCCGGCCGCGTAGACGTCGAGCTGCACTGGCGGGTCGGCGACGACCGGCTCGCGGAGGCACTGTCGTACGAGCTCTTGCGCACGGGCGCGGAGGACCTGGGCGGAGCGCTCGTGCCGGCGGTTCCGGAGCAACTCCTCGTCCTCGCCGTCCACCTACTGGGCGACCGCGCGAAGCGCCTCTGCTGGATCAACGATCTCGCGCTGACGGGCTCCGCCGCGACGGCGGAGGAGTGGCTCCGCGCATTCGAGCTCGCGCGAGCGCTCAGCCTCCTCTGGGTGCTGCACCGGGCGCTCGACTACCCGGGCGAGCTGCTCGGATTTGACCGCGCGCGGCCGCTGCCGGCTGGACCGCGTCCTGCCTTCGGGCCGTTGCGGGCGGCCGAGGAGCTCGATCTGCGCGCGTCGACGCACGTCGGCCGGCTCGCGGTGCTGCCGTGGCGTGAGCGACCGGGCTACGTCAGGGACGTGCTCGTCCCGACGCGTTCCGGACTAGAGGGAACGGTCGGCGGCGACGGCGCGCCGACGTGGAAGCTCGTCGCGCGGCACCTGCTCCGAGCCGTCGCCGGGGCCCTCCCCCGACGCTAGTTCCACGAGTGCGCGCAGAGCGTCAGGAGCGGCGGCGAGATCGTCTGGCATCGCTGCGCGCAAGACCGGAACGCGCTCGACGAGCCCACAGGCGAGCCCGAAGGCCTGCGCGAGGCGGTCCGAGCCGCCGAAGATCAAGCTCGGGACGAGCGCCGGGACCGCCGCGGAGGGCTCCAGCGGCTCGGCGAGGAGCCCGTTGCCAGATCGCTCAGCCAGGATGACCACAGCGGCGAGACGGACCGGCTCGTCCGCGTACAGCGCACCCGGGATGAAGTACGTCGCCTTCCTGCGGGGCGTCGCCCCCGGCTGGCCGCGCGTCTCGAGCGCGAGCGCGTCGACGACGTCGCGGCGGATGCGCACGCCTCGGGGCCCCGGCCAGACGACCCCGTCGCCGTCCACGTCCACGCCGTCCTCGGCGAGGATGCGCAGGCCTAGGGAGGGCGCGGTGAGGGCGAGGGTCGACTTCCCCCGGCCGGCCGGGCCCACGAACATGACAGCCCCGGCGTCCGTCTCGATCGCCGCGGCGTGCACGACCATGTCGCCGCGCTCGGCAAGCAGGAGCGGGAGGGCCGTTCCGACCATGCGGTGCTCCCACATCTCGTCCGTGCCGCGATCCGTTCGGGGCTGCGCCTGGATCGACCCGGCCGCGGCGTCGACGACGAACGACCCGGTCACGCTGCACGAGCAGTGCAGGCGGTCGCCGACCCGGTGCATCCGGAACGTGACGTCGGGGCCGAACCACTCGTGGACAATCTCGCCGCCGGAGGGCTCGTCGACGCGGGCGACGCTGAGCGTGAGAAGTCCGCGCGTTCCCGCCCCGGGCCGCAGCCGCGCAAGGGGGACGTCGGTCGCCACGTCAAATCCGTACAGGCTCCCGGCAGCGGCCACGGGGCCGTACGCTAGCAGCGTGATCAGCCTGCACACCCGCCTCTCGAGGGCGCCGAACGCGCTCGCAGAGCGGGTTCGGGGCGCGACCGTCGTGCTCGATCCGGACACCGGCCGTTACGTCCGCCTCAATGCCACCGGGGGCGTTCTTTGGGAGGCCCTCGAAACGCCGACGACGATCGAGGAGCTCGCCGGCCGGCTCTCCGGCGACTACGGAATCGACGCGGTGCGCGCGACCGCGGACGCCTCGGCGTTCGTGTCAGCGTTGGCCGAGCGGGAGCTCGTCGCGCTCGGTGACTCATAGGGAACGAGCGCGCCGCGCGCCTCAAGCATCCGAATGCACATCAGAACGTCGTCGAGGGCGCGGGCCGGGTCGAGACCGGGAAAGCGCGCTTCGAGCGCAAGCCCAGCGTCCGCCAGGGTCCCGGCGGTGCACGCGTCCAGCACAAGAGCTGCCTGTGCGTTGAGCCGGAAGACGCGACCGCCTTCGAGCACGCGGACGTACAAGCCGCCGCCCGCCTCCTCGACCGCGCGCATCGGCGCTCGCGCGTAGCGCCGCTCCCGCACCAGCTCTAGGGCCTGCGCGCGCGCCGCCGCGGGGGAGCCCGCGCCGAGGCCCTGCGTCCGCTCGGGCAGATCCGGCGGAGGCTCAGGGTGCGTGTCGCCTCGGGAGGGAAGCGAGGCCGTCGAGGTGACGTCGAGCGCCGGATCTCGGTACGGAGCGAGCCCGGAGCGAGGCATGTCGTCGCGGCTGCGGATCGCACCTGCCCAGTCCGCGATGCGCGGATCGCGCCAGCCGCGGACGATGCGCTGCCAGCACTCGGCGAGCGAGTCGTCGGGGACCCGTCCGAAGGCGAACGGCTGGACGGAGTGAATCCAGATCGATCCGTCGGGGCGGACTAGCAACGCTGCAGGCGCGAGACTCTCGATCGATGCGAGACCGGCAAGCGTGCCCGGCACGACGTTGACGCGCACGTCTTCGCCACGCCGGGCGCGGAAGGACGCTGCGGCCCTCCGTAGCGCGCCACGGTCGACCGCCCACTCGCCGGCACGGGCGGCGGCCCCGACCGGGAACGCCTCCGTGAGCCGAACCGACGCGACACCGAGCGCCCACGCCAGCTCGAGGAGGTCGCCGACGTAAGCGTGATTCGCGGGCGTGACGACGTGGTTCAGGTGGACTGGAACGCCTCGCCGGCGCAGCAGGTCGACGGCGCGCACCGCGCGCTCCCAGCTCCCGATCGCGCCCCGGGCGCCGTCGTGCAGCTCCGGCGTCGCCCCGTCGATCGACACCTTGACGTGGAGGCTCGGAACTGCGCCGAGCCGTTCGGCGATGTCCTCGTCCACGAACCAGCCGTTCGTGTTCATGGTCACGCCGACGCCGGCCGCGCCCAGCCGCTCGACGAGCTCGAGCGTGAGCTCGCGCCGAAGAAGCGGCTCGCCGCCCGTGACCACGGCCTCGAGCACGCCGAGCTCGATCGCTTCCCCGACGACCCCGCGCCAGACGTCGTCGGAGAGGTCGAGCCGCCGCTCGCGCGTTGCGCGCGGAGAGTCCGTGTAGCAGAACGGGCAGCGGAGGTTGCAGAGCGCGGTCAGCTCGAGCTTGACGCCGACGGGCCGAACCGGAGGAGCCTCGCGCGTGCGCTCACCCGCGTAGCCCAGACGGTGCGCGAGCCGGCGCAGCCGCAGGCTGTCGCCCGCGCGGTCGCGCACGCGCGTGGGAACTCGGCGGACGAGCGTCCGCGTCAGGACCTGCGGCGACACGCTCTAGCCGATGATTGAGTCGGCCCCGGCCGCGGTGACCGCGGGTTCGCTGCCGGTGTCGAGATCCTCGACCTTGGGCTCCTCGTAGGCCTCGTCGCGGTCCTCGCGCTTGGCGTCGTCCGCGCTCATCCGGGCCCGCCGTTCGAAACACCCGCGGCTGTCGAGGTCGTGCCCTCGTCGGATTCGAGGTCTTCGATTTCGGGCTCCTCGTACGTCTCTTCAGCCTGCTCGTCCTGCCGTTCGTCGTCGGTCATGCTGCCCTCCAGTCGATGTTCGGAAGAGCCTAGACGACGGGGCG
>DHWI01000172.1:5966-7189 GCA_002413095.1 Thermoleophilia bacterium UBA5186 | reverse complement strand
GGCCTGCAGCTCGACTGGGAAACGTCGCTGCTCCGCGCCGTGGCTGCGGTCGCCCGGTTCCGCTTCGTCGTCTTTGCGCTTCTTGCCGCGTACTTCGTCGGCATGGGCGCGGGCTGGTCTCTGCAGCCGCACGGCATCGGCGGCGACTGGCACTACTACGTCGACGGAGCCCGCGCGCTCTTCGGCGGGAGCTACGGCGAAGGCGGGCGCGGCGGCGTGCATCTCTTCGCCGACCATCCCGAGCTGACGACCGGGCCGCTCAGCCTGATCGTCGCGCGTGGGCTGCTCCAGTTCGGCGCGAACGGCTGGTTCGCCGCCCACGTGGCGATCGACGCGCTCGGCCTCGTCGCGATCTTCGTGCTCGAGCGCGCGGCCGGCCTCGCGGCGCCGCTCCGTCAGCGACGCGAGCTCCAGGTCGCATCGCTCTTCGGCGGCTTGCTGGTCTTGCGGATGTGGAACGAGCTGGCGCTCACCGGGCACATCGACGACGCCTTGGCGCTCGCCGGCCTCGCTCTCGTCTCTTGGGCCGTCGTTGCCAGGAAGCCCTACGTCGCCGGTTTCGCCCTGGCCGCGGCGGTCACGTGCAAACCGTGGGCGATCGTCGCCGCCCCGCTCCTCGCAGCGCTCCCGGCGCGACGGTTGCTCGCGCTCGCGATCACCCCGGTCGCGGTCGCCTGCGCGGCGGCGCCGTTCGTGCTCGGCGATTCCCGGACGCTCGCAGCGTCCGGGAAGTACAACCTCGGGATCGCGTCGGATTCCGGCCTGCGCGTCTTCCACCTGGCCGTCGGCGACGCGCCGTCCTGGCTGCGCGCGGCGCAGCTCGCCGCGTGCCTGGCCGTCGCGACCCTGGCAGTGATGCGCAGGCGCCCGGAAGCCGTCCTGTTCCTGGCGCTCGCAATGAAGGTCTCGCTCGACTCGCAGACCGTCGCGTACTACTCGGCAGCCGCGCTGTTCGGCGCGCTCGCGTACGACCTGATCGGGCGCCGCAGCGCGCTACCCGTCTGGACGCTCTTCACGTACCTCGCACTCCACTCGAGCATGGACGTTGTGGCGAACCCGGTTCTTCGCGCAGACATCCGCATCGCAGTGGCATTTGTCCCGATCCTGCTCCTCCTCGGCGGGGCCGTCTACTTGCGCCGGCTCGAGCGCGGCCAAGCCACGCAGGTCGACGAAGGCGAGTCGTGCACCCCTAGCGGCCGAGCGTGATGCCGACGACGCGGCCG
>DHWI01000172.1:1550-5748 GCA_002413095.1 Thermoleophilia bacterium UBA5186 | reverse complement strand
CGGGTCGATCAGGCGCCGCTGCTCGGCTGGATCTTGCGTGAGCTTCAGCCGAAGCCCCGTGACAGGCGGGGGCACCTGGTAGACGGGGCTCGTGAAGGCTCGGTAGCCGAAGGCCGTGACCTTGAGCCGCCAGAAACCGTCGGCGACGTCCCAGCGGAAGACGCCGTCTCGGCCCGTGGTCTCCGTGACGAGTTGTGGGCTGATCCCGGAGATGCCTGGGGTGATGAAAGGCCCCGACCTCCGTAGGGCGAACGCCAGTCGTACGCGCGCTCCTTCGACCGGCTTGCTCGCCCCGTCGACGACCGTCCCGCTCGGGTCGGTCTTCGTCAGTTCGCCTTTCCACTCCGACACCACCGCCGAGCCTCCACCAGGGAGCTTGCAAGTGAAGGTGACAACGATTGACCCCGGAGCAAGCTCGCTTCTCGGAATGATGATGCTGGCGAACTCGCTTCCGTCCGTCGGCGTGCGCGCAGCGACTGTGAACTGGCTCGGGATGATCTGAGTTCCGCCGACGAAGACGCTGCCCGGCAGCACGGGGGTGGGCCGGTAGCCGTTTGCCGTGCAAGGGTTGATCCAGTTCGAGACGATGAGGTCGCTCTGACCGCAGGGGGAGTTCAGGGACGCGTACGGAACGCCAGTGAGGATCCCGTCACCGCCGTTGCATTTGGAGCCGGAGATCGTCGAGTCGCCGGTCTTCGGCTCTCGGATACCGAGCTCGGCAAGCTTGCCGACGACCGACTGCGGCGCGGCGGCGAAGGCCCGTTCCAAGGCCGAGGCCGAGGTCGCGATCCCCGGCACGTAGGCGTTCTTGCCGTTGACGGCGACCTGGCGATCGACGTCGGAGTTCGTGTGCTCGCAGCAGATCGAGTCGACCAGCCGTCCGCTCGGATCGAGGACGGCGAAGGCCTTTGTGTGGCCGACAACGTAGAGCCTGCCGTTGGCGAAGTCGACGTCTTGGATCTGGCTGGCGGCGAGCCCCGAGAGGATGACATCGAGGCGGGGCGCGCCCGGAAGGGCCTTGCCGGTCGCGTCGAGATGAACGAGCTCGCGCTTCGGATCGGTGGTCGTGACCCAGATCGTCCCGTCGGGTGCCGGCGCGACGCCCTTGACGCACTGCCCGTTGCAGCGGTAGGGGGGCGGCAAGGGCTGGAAACGGCCGGTGACTGCGCCGGACCGGCTGAGGCGCACGACCTCGTCGCTGTCGGTGCCGCAGTTGTCGCAGCGAATCGTGACGTAGATGTTTCCGGAGCTGTCGAGGTCGATGTCGCGTGCGGTGACCGTGTTCAGCCTGCCGATGCCGCCGATCAACCGAACCTGCGTCCCGTCCGGAGTGAAGACGCCAATCTCGTCGCTCGGCCCGATTCGCGTCGCATAGAGGAGCCCGTCCGGCCCGACGGCGATCTTGACCGACTCGCCGGTTCCGCAATTTCCAGCCGGGAAGTCCCGCACGTAACGGCCGTCGCGGTTGAAGACGACGATTCGGTGCCTGAAGTCGGAGGCGCAGACGCCGACGTAGACGTTGCCGGAGTCGTCGGCGGCGACGGCGCCGCTCAACTCACGAACCCCGAGCGTGCCGCCGGCGAGCGAACCGGGCACAGTCAGCGAGCCGCCCGGCACGTACTTGATCAGCGTGTTCGCAGACGTGGCCGCTCTCGCGTGCCGGCGCGTCGGAACACCGCCGTTCGTCGGGCTCGCCGCGACCAACAGAGCGGTCGCGATCACGGCCGTCGTTGCAAGCATCGGAAGCAGCTCGATCTTACACCTGTCGTACATTCAGACTCCCCTCTCTCGGAGCTCGTCATAGGTGAAGTCGCGGCGGTCGTAGGCCACGAGGTTCACACCCGTTCGGTCGTAGACGTGGAAGAAGGCCCGGTAGACCTCGCCCGGGGCGAGCGCCGCCGTCGAGGCCCACGACGCGCGGACCTCGTTCGGCAGGGGAACGCCGTAGTCGACGTCGCCCCGCTCGACCGGCGCCGCGGTCGTCAGGTCGATCAGGACGAAGCCGAGCCGGCCGATCCCCGGGCCGTAGCTGGCGCTCGCCGCGACCGCGATGCCCCCGCCCTCGGGCGAGAGGCTCGTGATCGAGGCGACCGGCACCTTCTCCTCTGCTTGCATGTCGCCAATGAGACGGCCTGGCCCTAAAGCCGCGCTAAGCCAGGCCTAAAGCGGTCCTAAAGGCTCCTGGGCGGATGCACGCAGGCGTGCCACAATCGGCGCGGAGACGCTGATGGAATTCAGAATCCTAGGCCCGCTCGAAGTGGTCGAAGACGGTCGGCCGCTCCCGCTTGCGGGGCAGAAGCAGCGGAGCCTGCTGGGCGCGTTGCTCCTGCACGCGAACGAGGTCGTCTCCGGCGAGCGGCTGATCGACGCGCTCTGGGGCGAGCGGCCACCCGAGACCGCCCAGACCGCGCTGCAGGTGCACGTCTCCCAGCTACGGAAGCTCCTCGGAGCCGAGCGGATCGAGACCCGCGCACCCGGCTACCGGCTCAAGACCGAGCCCGAGGAGCTCGACCTCACCCGCTTCGAACACCTGGTCGCCGAGGGCAAGCCCGCCGAGGCACTCCAGCTCTGGCGCGGGCCTCCCCTGCCCGGGCTCGCCCACGAGCCCTTCGCCCAGGCAGAGCTCGCCCGGCTCGAGGAACTGCGCCTGGCCGCGCTCGAGGCACAGCTCGAAGGCGAGCTCGAGGCAGGGGGCGCGCGCGAGCTCGTGCCCGCCCTGGAAGCACTCGTCCACGAACAGCCCCTGCGCGAACGGCCACGCGCCCAGCTGATGCTCGCCCTCTACCGCTCGGGCCGGCAAGCAGACGCCCTCCGCCTCTACGACGACACCCGCCGCCGGCTCGTCTCCGAACTCGGCATCGAACCCGGACACGAGCTCAAGGAGCTGCAGGCGCGGATCCTCAACCAAGACGAAGCGCTCGCGCCGCCCCCCGCGCCGGCTGTCCCCGAGAGGCCGCTATCGCGCGAGGGCCGCAAGTTCGTGACAGTGCTCTTCTGCGACCTGGTCGACTCGACCGCCCTCGGCGACCAGCTCGATCCCGAAGCGCTGCGCAGGATTCTCGGTCACTACTTCGAGACGGCCTCCCGAGTCCTCAGTCGCCATGGCGGGACGGTCGAGAAGTTCATCGGCGACGCGGTCGTGGCGGTCTTCGGCGTGCCGCTGTTGCACGAGGACGATGCGCTTCGGGCCGTCCGTGCCGGCGCCGAGTTGCAGCGAGAGCTGGCAGGCGAGTCATTCGGCCTCGAGACCCGGATCGGCATCAACAGCGGCGAGGTCGTCGTCGGGTCCGAGCCATTGGTCACGGGCGACGCCGTCAACCTGGCCGCGCGCTTCGAGCAGGCGGCGGGCTCGGGCGACGTTCTCTTCGGCGACGCGACGCATCAGCTCGTCAAGGACGCCATCCGTGCGGAGCCGGTCGAACTCGAGCTCAAGGGGAAGCCGGCCAAGGTCCGCGCCTGGCGCTTGGTCGAACTCCTTCCGGACGCACCCGCATTCGTCCGCCGGCTCGACACATCACTGGTCGGGCGCGAGCTCGAGCTCGCTCAGCTGCACCAGGCGCTCGCTCGCGCGATTCGCGAACGGCGCGCAGTCCTCACGACCGTCTTGGGCCCGGCAGGGATCGGGAAGACGCGACTGGCCGGCGAACTCCTCACTTCGGTCGCTCCGGAGGCGCGTGTGCTCGTCGGGCGGTGCCTCTCGTACGGAGACGGAGTCACGTTCTGGCCGCTCGTCGAAATCATGCGACAGCTTGCGGGCGAGGAGCCACGCGAAGGGCTGCTGGACCTGCTGGCTCTGGAGGAGAACCCCGAGGCGATCGAGGAGACGTTCAGGGCTGTGCGCAAGCTCTTCGAGGCGCTCGCGCGCGAGCAGCCGCTCGTCGTCTGCTTCGAGGACATCCACTGGGCGGAGCCGACGCTGCTCGATCTGATCGACCACCTCGCGGACTGGACGAGCGACGCGCCCGTATTGCTGCTCTGCCTCGCGCGGCCCGAGCTCCTCGACGAGCACGAGACGTGGCTTTCCTCCAAGGCGAACGCGACGTCGATCTCGCTCGAGCCGCTGACCGAGCAGGAGGCGGATCAGCTGATCGAGCGCTTACGCGGCGACGCGTCGCTCGAGCCTGCTCAGCGCGAGCGGCTTCGCGACGCCGCGGGCGGCAACCCGCTCTTCGTCGAGCAGATGCTCGCGCTACTGAGC
>DHWI01000172.1:0-1544 GCA_002413095.1 Thermoleophilia bacterium UBA5186 | reverse complement strand
GAGCCGGCCGGCTCGGAGCTCGCCGTTCCGCCGACGATCCAGGCGCTCCTGGCGACCCGACTGGAGCGGCTCGGCCCTGCCGAGCGGGCGGTCGTGGAGCGCGCCGCCGTCGTCGGCCAGGAGTTCTGGCTCGCCGCAATCGACCACCTCCTCGACGAAGACGAAGCCAGGCCGCTCGCTCGCCATGTCCAAGCGCTCGTGCGGAGAGATCTCGTCCGCCCGCATCGCTCGTTTCTGGCAGGAGAGGAGGCCTTCCTCTTCAATCACGTCTTGATCCGAGATGCCGCGTATCGCTCGATCTCGAAGGAGCTGCGCGCCGACCTCCACGAGCGCTTCGCATCCTGGCTCGAGGAGAAAGGGAGCGAGTACGGGGAGATTGTCGGATATCACCTCGAGCAGGCGTGGCAGTGCCGGCGTGACCTCGGTCTGTCAGACGAGCGTACGAGAGCCCTCGGGGAGAAGGGATCCGGGCTGCTCGGCGAAGCGGGCGGAAGGGCACTCCAACGCGGTGACATGGCCGCGGCCGCGAACCTGCTCGCGCGGGCGGCGGCACTGCTGGAGACCGATGCCTTGGAACGCCTTGAGATTTTGCCCAAGCTCGGGAGCGCGCTCGCCCGTGTCGGCGAACTCGAACGCGCAGACGCCGTCCTGAGCGAGGCGATCGAGGGCGCTCACGCCCGCGGCGATCAGCGGCTTGAGCTTGTGGCGATGGTCGAGCGGTCGTCGTGGCGGCTCTGGAGCGATCCCTGGAGCCAGAACGAGGCCCGCGAGGTGGCCGGGCGCGCGATTCGGGTCTTCGAGGACGCGGGGGACGAGCTCGGTCTTGCAAAGGCCTGGCATCTGCTCGCCGACGTCGAGCCGAAATGGAGTGCCAACACGGAGGCGCTCGAGCGCGCGCTCGTGCATGCCCGTCAGGCGGGTGATCGGCGCGAGGAAGCAGACATCCTCTGGTGGTTGACCGTGTCGTTCTATTTCGGGCCGACGCACGCCGACGAGGCCATCCGTCGCTGCAATGAGATCCTCGCCGAGGCGAAGGGAGATCGAACCGTGGAGGCGGGCGCGCTCGGCATCCTGGCCGGCCTGCACGCGATGCGCGGCCAATTCCAGGAAGCGCGCGACATGTTTGCGGACGGCATCAGGATCCTCGAAGAACTCGGCTTCACGCTGCGCGTGGCAACTCGGCGAACGGTGTCCGGCGCCATCGAGCTCCTCGCGGGCGACCCCGTCGCAGCCGAGCGAGAACTGCGCTGGGGCTTCGAACGACTCGAAGCGATCGGCGAGCATCAGGATCTCCAAGGCATAGCCGGGCAGCTCGCCGAAGCGCTGTACCGCCAGGGTCGCTACGACGAGGCCGAGCGCTTCGCCAAGGTCAGTGAGACCGAAGAGCACCAGCGGACGAGGTGGCGCGGCCCCCACGCGAAGCTGCTCGCACGACGGGGAGAGCTGGAGCGCGCCCAGAGCATCGCGCGCGCGACGGCGAGTCGTGCGGGGCAGAGCGACAACCTCAACAGCTACGGAAAGGCGTTGATGGATCTGGCGGAGGT
>DHWI01000205.1:8409-8795 GCA_002413095.1 Thermoleophilia bacterium UBA5186 | reverse complement strand
CGGCCACCCAGGCACGGCGCCGTCCGAGATCACCAGGACGGGCGCGACGCCACGGCGCACCAGCTCGAGCCCTTTCGGGAGCCGGTCGTGGCTGCCTGAGAGCACGACAACGAGGTCTGCACGCCGCGGATTGTCCTCCCGCGGGAATACGAACAGCACCGCCGTGGCGGCGGCGAGCACGACGACGGCCGCGACGAGCAGCGCGCGTCTCAGTGGGCCATCGCGCGCTCGACCGCTTCCTGCTCCTCGGGCGAGAGCGCAACCGGAGCGCGGCCGTGGTCGAGATCCTTCATGTAGATCCGCGCGTAGTCACGGCCCTGAATCGCAGTCACGACGATGCCCGTGCGGCCCGCGTCGAGCAGCGCGACCGACGCGGACTGGTGCCC
>DHWI01000205.1:3149-8266 GCA_002413095.1 Thermoleophilia bacterium UBA5186 | reverse complement strand
TCGACCAGGTCGGCCTTCCCGCCGCCGAGCAGGACGAGCTGGGCGGTCCGCATGCGCCGAAGCCGGAACCATAGCCACAGCGCCGCGAGAAGCGCCAAGAGCGCGACTCCGCCGGCCGCGAGTGCGAGGACGGTGGACATCCGCTCAGCCGATCGAGAAGAAGACCGGGTACGACGCGGAGTTGTTCGTCAGCTTCGTCTCGCCTTTGACGCCCGTGACCTGGACCTTGACGGTGCTCCGCAGCCCGAGCGCGCTGGTGACGTCGAGCTTGCTGAACGTGACCGTCTTCGTCTGGCCCGGGTCGATGGTTCCGATGTACTGCGTCGCGGTGTACGGGGTGCCGGTCTTCTCGATCGTAAGGACGACAGGAACGCGAACTTCCTGACTGTCACCCGTGTCCTGGACGCTGACCTGGAACGCCAGATTCGTCGAGGCGGTGACCTTGTTGTCGGTGCCCGCCTGCAACGTAATGTTCTCCGGGAGCGCCACGACCGAGACGAGGCCTGTCCCGTGGAGGCCGGTCGGAGTGCCGCCGGTCGACGCTCCATGCACCCGCTGCCAGGTGAGGGTCATCGAGCGCGCGCTGGCCACGTCCGCGTTCTGGACGAAGTTCGAGTCGGGCACGTTCAGCCCCGTGATGCTTTGCTTGTCGAGCTCGGCGCGCACGGGATCCTTGAAGAGGTCGTCGTAGACCACGTCGCTCGCGACCAGCCGCTCGGCTTGCGCAGCGAGCAACGGCCCCGCCGCGTCGCCGTTCTTCGCGGTCGCAGTCCGATGGAACGCGTCGCTGAGGCCGCGCAGGCCGCTGACGCGGAACTGCAGCGCCTCGATGAGGTGCTGGTGCTCGAGCCGCAGCGCGCCCGGTGGGGCGATCGCGTCGGCCTGCGTGACGTTCTGCGCCTCCTGCTGGGCGTAGCTGCTCAGCTTGGTCTCGACGTCCGTCTCCTTCTGGCCCGGGGTCGTCAGCAGATCGTTCAGCTCCTTGCCGGTCTGCTCGGAGTTCGACGCAATCGCGCGCACCTTGGTCATGTACGTCTCGTAGGACTTGCGCTTGCCGCTGTCCCGGCAGCTCTGCACCCAAAAGACGAGCAGGACGACGACGAGGATCGCCGCGGCGATCAGGCCGAGCAGACGCAGGAGCGGCGTCAGCCCGGTCGGGCGCGTGGGACGGCGCGGCCCTTCCGGCCCACGCGGCGGCCCAACCCGAGGCATCCGGCGGCGTTGGGTCGCTTCCTCGGTCGCCGGCTCGTCGTCGAAGAAGTCGAACTCGATGTCGGATCCGCGCTCGGTCATGGCGTTCGTCGCCCGGAAGAGCGATGCCCACTGTAACCGCCCTAGCGGTCGGTAAAGGAGTTTGAAGCGACGCGGCCAACCCGGCACGGAGCGATGTCGGAGGCTCTCGCCGCAGCTACACCATCTCCGTCGGCGAGCCTCGTGCTGGGCCGCTACAGGCCTGTGCGCCCACTCGGGACCGGCGGTTCAGGCTCCGTCTGGCTCGCACGCGACGAGCAGAGCGGCATGGAAGTTGCGCTCAAGATCGTGCCGCGCGAGGGCAAGGCGGCCTCGCGAGCCGAGCGCGAAGCCCTTGCGGCCACGCGCCTGCGCCACGAACGCTGCCTGCGCGCATACGCCTTCGAGCGCGACGACAGCCATGTCTACATCGCCTACGAGTACGTTCCGGGGAAGACGGTGCGCGAGGCGATGCGCGCCGGCGAGTTGGACGACCGATCGGCGGTGGAAGCGGCGGCGCAGATCCTCGAGGGGCTCGCGCACGCCCACGCGCGCGGGATCGTCCATCGCGACGTGAAGCCCTCGAACGTCCTGCTGAAGGACGGCGAGGAGGTCAGCGTGCGGCTGCTCGACTTCGGGCTCGCCCAGATGCAGGAGGCCGAGACGCTGACGGCCGCGGGTGATGTTCCGGGAACGCTCGCCTACATCGCTCCCGAGCGGCTCGCCGGTCAGGAAGCGTCGCCTGCCGCCGACGTCTGGGGAGTAGGCGTGATGCTCTGGGAGGCACTCGCCGGCCCACACCCGTTTTGGACCTCGTCGCTGCTCGAGACGGCGCGCGCGATCGGGGCCGGCGCGCCGCCGCTCGCGCGGCAACGGCCGGACCTGCCGAAGGCGCTGCTCGTCGCCGTCGACCGTGCGCTCTCGCTCGACCCGGCGAAACGGCCCAGCGCGGAGCGGCTCGCACGCGTGCTGCGCGGCGCGTTCCGCGAGCGCGAGCGGAAACCACGTGCTGAGCTCCGCGCGCTCGCCATCCCGCAGGGCCTGGATCGGATCGCGGCCCCGGCCCTGGCCGCGCTGACGGCCGGCTGGAGTGCGGCCGCGCTCCCCTTCTATCCGGCGCACTGGGCCCTGCTGCTCGCCGTCGTGGCCGCTGGGACGACGGCCTGGCGGCCGCGGGCGGGCCTGGCGCTCGCTCTGGCTGTGCCGGTCTTCCCGCTCTGCAACCTCTCGCTCGGGCTCGCATTGCTGTACGGCGGCGTCGCGCTCGCCTGGCTCGCCTTGTCCTGGGGCGAGCCGCGCTCGGGCCTCCTTTTCGCACTGGGCCCGCTGGCAGGCACACTCGGCGCGCTCGGGCTCTTCCCGCTCGCGACGCTCGGCCTCCGGTCACCGGTCCGCCGCGCCGCCCAGGCCGGAGCCGCCGTGCTCATCGCGGCGCTCGCGGCCGGACTCCGCGGCAGTCCGCTGCCGTTCACGCACGCCTCGCCGCCGCTCGGACTCGGGATCGCGGGCAGCGACAGCCCAGGCGCGGTCGCCGGAGCCCTGTGGCAGGCGCTCCTCGCCCATCCGGCGCTCGGCCTCGAGGCGGCGGCCCTCGCGGCGGCGGCCGCGGTCCTGCCGTTCGCACGCACACGCGACCTCTGGGGCATCGCCGGCGCCGGAGCGGCCTTGCTCGCCGCGACTGCCCTGGTTCCGGGCGTTGCGGTCTGGCCACTCGTCGTGACCGCTTGGGTCACCTGCGGCGCGCTAGTCGCCACCCCAAGGGTCTTGCCGAATCGCGGCAGTTAACATCGGGAACACCGGGGCAAAACCCCGGCGTCGCCATGGTTCTCCGCAGCATCGAGCAAAAGATCGAGTCGCTCTTCGAGGGCGTCTTCGGCCGCGCGTTCCGCACGAACGTGCAGCCGGTCGAGCTCGCGCGCAAGCTGGCGAAGGAGATGGACGACCACCGAAACGTCTCGGTCTCGCGCGTCTATGTCCCGAACGAGTACTCGATCTACCTCTCGCCGGCGGATCGCGAGCAGTTCTCCGGCTACGAGGACTCGCTGGTCGGCGAGCTCGAGGACTACCTCGCCGAGCATGCGCGGCGCGAGCAGTACGCGCTCCTGACCGCCCCGAAGGTCTTGCTGAACACCGACGAGGATCTCGCGGTCGGCGAGTTCGGGATCGCGACACGCATGGCGAAGCCCGAGGGACGAGCCGGCTCGGCCGGGGCTCCCGCCGAGCAGGTCGAGCCCGGCGCCACGATGATCTACAAGCCGGCCGCCCCGGTGCAGCCGACCGAGGCCGCGAGCGCCGCCGACCTCGGGGTCGAGCGCGAGGTCGTCACGCTGAGCTACGACGGCCAGCGGCACGAGGTCGACAAGCGGCGCGTCGTGATCGGCCGCTCGAAGGACTGCGACATCCAGC
Source organism: Thermoleophilia bacterium UBA5186 (assembly GCA_002413095.1). GTDB lineage: Bacteria > Actinomycetota > Thermoleophilia > Gaiellales > Gaiellaceae > UBA5186. The sequence goes on along the minus strand of DHWI01000205.1, from coordinate 4,630 downwards.
TCGAGGACGGCAACGTCTCGAGGCGCCACGCCGAGCTCAGGCAGGAGGGGGCCGCCTACTGGCTGATCGACCTCGACTCGACGAACGGCATGGAGGTGAACGGCCGAGCCACCCGCCGCGCGAAGCTGGACGACGGGGATGCCGTGACCCTGGGCTCGACCGAGCTCGTCTTCAGGCGGGAACTAGCGTGATCGCCTCGGCGACGGTCGAGGAGGTCCTGCTCCTCCTCAAGATTGCCTTCCTGCTCCTGCTGTACCTGTTCATCTGGCGGATCGTCCGTACCGCGAGCCGCGACCTCAGGCTGCCGCAGGAGAGCTTCGTCCTCGCCCCCTCGAGCGGCGGGGGGCCGGTGATTCCCGGGTCGGTGCACGTCAGGGGCAAGATCGTCGTCATCAAGAGCCCGGCGCTCCGCGAAGGGGAGGAACACGCGCTCGACTCGGCGCCGATCACGGTCGGCCGCGGTGCGCAGAACGACCTCGGGCTCGGCCCTGACGAGTTCGCTTCCGCCCGCCACGCGCGCTTCGAGCCGCGCCAGGACGGGGTTTGGCTGCACGACCTCGGCTCGTCCAACGGCACATTCGTGAACGGCTCGCGCCTGACCCGGCCGCGGAAGCTCGCGCCGGGCGACCTGATCCGGATCGGCGAGACCGACCTGAGGTTCGACACATGACGGCTGAGGTGGGCCAGAGCACAGTCGTCACGGATACCGGGCGCAAGCGGCGCCACAACGAGGACTCGTTCGTCCACCGGCCGCCGCTCTTCGCGGTCGCCGACGGGATGGGCGGCGCGCAGGCGGGGGAGGTCGCTTCCCAGCTCGCCGCCGCGGCCCTGAAGGAGGCGGTGGACGGCAACGGGGCGGAGCGGCTTGTCGCATTGATCCAGGAGGCGAACCGGCGCGTCTTCCAGCGCGCGAACGAGGACGCGGCGGCCTCGGGGATGGGGACGACGATCACAGCCGCGCTCGTCGAGAACGGCGTCGTCTGGATCGGCCACGTCGGCGACTCCCGCGCTTACCTCGTCCGCGACGGCAAGCTTCAGCAGCTCACCGACGACCACTCGCTCGTCGGAGAGCTCCAACGCACCGGGAAGCTGTCCGCGGAGGAAGCCGAAGTGCATCCGCAGCGGTCGGTGATCACCCGGGCGGTGGGGACGGATCCGGATGTCGACGTGGACACGATGCCGATCGAGCCGAGGACCGGCGACGTCTTCCTGATCTGCTCCGACGGGCTCACCGACATGATCGACGACGAGACGATCCTCGACACAATCGAAGAGCACCGGCCCGACCTCGACGGAGCCGCGCGGGCGCTCGTGAGCGCGGCGAACAAGCGCGGCGGCGAGGACAACATCACCGTCATCGCCTTCGAGATCTCCGACGGAGGCCCCGACGCGCTCGAGCGCACCGCGACCATCCCGGCCCCGGGCGCGCCCGAGCCGGACGAGGAGGACACGCTCTCCGGGATCGAGGCGGTTCCGGTCGT
>DHWI01000205.1:512-3040 GCA_002413095.1 Thermoleophilia bacterium UBA5186 | reverse complement strand
CGCCTACAGCGGACGGGGCGGCTGGCTGAGCCCGCGGAACCGTGAGCTCGCCAATCTGATCGTCGTCGGGATCCTCACGGGCCTCGGCTTCGCGAGCGTCTACATCGCCCGGCAGAGCCACGTCTCGACGACGTCGCTGTCCTATGCGGCTTTCTTCTTCGCGCTCTATCTCGTCGCGCATCTCGTGACGCGCTACACCGTGCCGAACGCCGATCCGTATCTGCTGCCGATGGCCGGGCTGCTGGCCGCGATCGGCGTGACCGAGATCTACCGGCTCGGCCCCAACGACGCGTTCAAGCAGGGCCTCTGGATCGTGATCGCGCTCGTCCTGTTCGCCGTCACGCTCGTCGCGCTCCGACACGACTACCGCGTGCTGGAGTCGTACAAGTACCTCTTCGGGATCGGCGCGATCCTGCTCCTGCTCCTGCCCGCGGTGCCGGGGATCGGGACGACGGTGAACGGCGCGCGCCTCTGGGTGCACGTGGGCGCGTTCCGCTTTCAGCCCGGCGAGCTCGCGAAGATCTTCCTGATCGTCTTCCTCGCCGGCTACCTGCGCGAGAAGCGCGAGATGCTGGCGCAGTTCCGGCCGAAGGACGTCGGGCCCCTCCTCGTGATCTGGGGCGGCGCGATGCTCGTCCTCGTCGAGACGAACGACCTCGGCAGCGCGCTCCTGTTCTTCGGGATCTTCCTGGCGATGCTGTACATCGCGACAGACCGGCTCCTCTACGTCGGGGCCGGCGCCGTGCTCTTCGTCGTCGGCGCCGCGGGCGTCTACCAGGTCGTCGGCCACGTCCGCGAGCGAGTCACGATCTGGCTGCATCCCTTCTCGGATCATCCCGTCTACTGCGCGCTCACCGGCGGGAAGGCGCTGCGCCAGGACTGCGCGAGCTACCAGCTCGTCAAATCGCTCTACTCGATCGCGCACGGCAGCTTCGGCGGCACCGGACTCGGCAAGGGGACGTTCGTGAACGCCGAGGGCCACTCGATCATCCCGTTCATCAACACCGACTTCATCTACTCGGCGCTCGCCCAGGAGCTCGGGCTCGTCGGCGTGTCGGCCCTCCTGCTCGTCTACATGCTGTTCGTCGCGCGCGGCTTCCGGATCGCGCTGATGGCGACCGACGGCTTCTCGAAGCTGCTCGCAGCCGGGCTGACGTTCGGCTTCGCGCTGCAGACGTTCATCATCGTGGGCGGGATCGTCCGGCTGATCCCGCTGACCGGGATCACGCTGCCGTTCGTGTCCTACGGCGGCTCGAGCGTGGTCGCGAACTTTGTGCTCCTGGCGGGACTATTGCTCGTCTCAAACCGCGCGAATACGGAGCGGTTGTGAACAAGCAGATCTCCAGGCTCGCAATCGTCGCGATGGTGCTGATCTCAGCCCTGATCCTCGCGACGACGTACTGGCAGGCCTGGGCCGCGGGAGGGCTGGCCGACCGCCAGGACAACGCGATCCAGCAGGTCGCCCAGTACACGATCCAGCGCGGGCTGATCTACGCCTCCGACGGCAGGACAGTGCTGGCCGCGAACAAGCCAACGAAGACCGCCGACCACGTTCTGTACTTCCGCCGCTACCCCAAGGGACCGCTGGCGTCGCACGTCGTCGGCTATTCGACCCGCTTCCGCAACCGAGCGGGGCTCGAGCGCTCCGAGAACGACTACCTGACCGGTGCGAACGGGAACCTCGGCGCGGTCTTCTCGAGCGAGATCGACCGGCTCAAGGGTCAGACCGTGAAGGGGAACAGCCTCGTCCTCACCATCGACGCGAACCTGCAGGCGCTCGCCAACCGCGCGCTCGCCGGGAAGTGCGGGTCGATCGTCGCGCTCGAGCCGACCACCGGCCGCGTGCTCGTGATGGCGTCGTCGCCGACGTACAACCCGAACATCACGGAGAAGCCGAACTTCCTGCAGCTCGTCGGGAGGATCAAGGGCGGCTGCGACTTCGTGGCGCCGCTGCTGAACCGCGCGACGAGCGGGCTCTTCACGCCGGGCTCGACCTTCAAGATCGTGACCGTCTCGGCCGCGCTCGACACGGGCAAGTTCACACCGGACTCGAACTTCCAGGATCCCGGCTACTGCACCGAGTACGGCAAGCCGGTCTACAACTCCGGCAATCCCGACCAGAACGGGCCGGAGCAGTTCGGCTCGCTCAGCCTCTTCACCGGCTTTCAGCACTCGGTCAACTCCGTCTTCTGCAACGTCGGCAAGCAGCTCGGTGCGGCGACGATCCTCGATTACGCGAAGCGGTTCGGCTACTACTCGATCCCGCCACTCGAAACGCCGATCAACGAGCGCTCGCCGAGCGGGCTGTACCAGAACCATCGCCTCTTCCGGCCGAAGGATCCGGCGACACAGGTCGACCCGGGCCGGCTCGCGTTCGGGCAGGAGCGGATGCTGACGACGCCCTTGCAGAGCGTCATGGTCACGGCGGCGATCGCAAACGGCGGCGCGGTGATGAAGCCGTACGTCGTCGGCCGTGTGCTCGACCCGCATGGGAAGACGATCCGGAAGACAAAGCCGGATGAGTTGGG
>DHWI01000205.1:0-391 GCA_002413095.1 Thermoleophilia bacterium UBA5186 | reverse complement strand
ACCGGTACCGCAGAGACGGGGGTCAGCCACGTGAACACGACCTGGTTCACGTCGTTCGCGCCCGCGGATGCGCCGAGGATCGCAATCGCCGTCGTGCTCGAGCAGCAGCACGGCTTCGGCGGCACGACGGCGGCCCCGATCGCGCGTCAGATCATGCAGGCGTACCTGTCCCGCGGGTCGAAATAGGAGAGTCGATTCCGCCCCGCATGGCCGTCACCGACACGCTGATAAACACGCTCTTCGACGGGCGCTACCGCATCATCCGCAAGCTCGGGACGGGCGGGATGGCGAACGTCTACCTCGCCGAGGACCAGGAGCTGGGGCGGCGCGTCGCGATCAAGATCCTGAACGACCGGCATGCGGGCGACGAGCAGTTCGTCGAGCGCTTCCG
>DHWI01000223.1:6418-6954 GCA_002413095.1 Thermoleophilia bacterium UBA5186 | reverse complement strand
GTGCAGGAAGGCGGGATGCCGATCCCTCGCGGCGGCGGGGCACGGCTCGTCGACGCTCTCGTTGCTCTGATCCGCGAGCGCGGAGGCGTCTGCGAGACGAAGGCCGAGGTGGAACGAGTGCTGGTTCGGAACGGCCGAGCCGTCGGCGTGCAGACGTTCGACGCGCAAACAGTCACTGCCGCGCGTGCCGTCCTCTGCAACGTCCTGCCTCAGGCGCTGTACGGACGGCTGCTCGGGGACGCCGACGTTCCGGCTCCGGTGCGCGAGGGCGCCGAGCGGTTCCGCTACGGCCGCTCCGAGATGCAGATCCACTTCGCGCTTTCCGAGCCGCCGCGCTGGCAGGGCGACGAGCGCTTGGAGCAGACCGCGATCGTCCACCTCACGCCCGGCCTCGACGGCGTCTCGCGCGCGGTGAACGAGGCCGAGCGCGGCCTGCTGCCTGCCGAAGCGACCGTCGTCGTCGGGCAGCCTCTGACGATGGACGCGTCGCGCGGCCCCGAAGGAAAGGGCCTGCTCTGGATCCAGCTCCAGGAGCT
>DHWI01000223.1:5514-6320 GCA_002413095.1 Thermoleophilia bacterium UBA5186 | reverse complement strand
GGCTCGCTCGCGCTCGACCAGAACCTGCTCTGGCGACCGTTTCCCCGGCAGCCGGGCCACCGCACGCCGATCGACCGCCTCTACCACATCGGCGCGAGCACGCATCCCGGGCCCGGGCTCGGCGCCGGCTCGGGAACACTCGTCGCACAGGAGCTCCTCCAGCCGCCGCTGCCGGCCAGAGCGCTCACGCGGGTGAGAGAGCGCTTCGGCCGGTGACGGGCGTCTCGATCTCGCAGATCACGACGGTGACCCAGTCGTTCGCAGACGACCTCGACGCGTACCGCGCGGCCGGCGCCGACGGCGTCGGGATCTGGGAGATGAAGCTGGCGGACGATTCGCTTGAGCGCTTCGACGCGAGCGGGCTCCAAGCGGCGGCCGCCGTGCCCTCGGTGCCCTCGATCCTGCCGCTGCCGCTCATGGAAGGCCCCGACGATCCAGGCGAGCGCATCGAGGCGATTCGCGCGGGGATCCGCCGGCTCGCACCGTTCGAGCCCGCCTGCGTCCTCTTCCTCACCGGCCCCGGCGACGACCGCGACGCGATCCTCGAAGGCATTCGCACGATCGCCGACGAGGGCCGCGCGTGCGGCGTCCGCGTCGCGCTCGAGCCGATTCAGCGCGAGTTCGCCGAGTTCTGGACGACCGTGAGCTCGCTCGACGAGGCGGCGGAGCTCGTCGACGAGGCGGGCGCGGACGCAGGGCTGATGTACGACGTCTGGCACCTGTGGCGCGAGCCGGTCGAGCAGATCGCCCGCCACCGAGACCGCATCTACGGCGTCCACGTCGCCGACTGGCGTGACCCGACGTCC
>DHWI01000223.1:2386-5431 GCA_002413095.1 Thermoleophilia bacterium UBA5186 | reverse complement strand
AGGTGTTGTCCGCATCCGATTGACCCGGTGCGGTCGTAGGGACTTGAATATCTGTTTGGCGTCTGTGCTTCGACTGGAGGAGGGTGTAGTGAAACGACCGACTAGGTGGGGTGCGCTGGCTGTGCTCGTCGTAGGTGCTACGGCGATCGCAGCGGTTGCAGGTACGACGGGCGGCCATGCGGCCACGGCGGCGAAGAAGCCGATCGTGATCGGCTGGGCGTTCGACAGCAAGGGCAACATGGCTCCGTTCGACAACCCGGCCCTCGCCGCGGCGAAGATCCGCGTGGCGCAGATCAACGCGAAGGGCGGAGCCGGCGGGGCGAAGCTGGAGATCAAGACCTGCGACACGCAGAACAACGATCCCGCCACGGCGAAGTCGTGCGCTGCGAGTCTGCTTGGCGCCGGGGCGAACATCATCTTCACGACGTGCGACGTCGACTTCGCGACGCCGGTCGTGCAGGAGGCGATCAACCGCGGCATCCTCGCGATCGCTCCGTGCATCGGTACCGACCAGATGGGCCCGAAGCGCTTCGGCGCGAAAGGAAAGCTCGCCTTCAGCTTCGGCAACGTGGCCCAGGACGAAGGCTCGGCGATGGCTGAGTACGCTCACCGGCGCGGCTGGAAGACTGCCTCGCTCGCGACGAACACACTGCTCGTGTACTTCAAGAATGTCGTCACGGCGTTCGACAAGCGCTTCACGCAGCTCGGCGGGAAGATCGTCACGCGCCAGAGCTACGCGACCGGTGCGAACAATGTCGGGAACGCAGTCACACAGCTGAACGCGAAGAAGGCGGATGTGATCGTCAGCTCGACGTCGTTCGGAGAGCTGCCGGCGCTCGTCTCCGGGCTCCGGGCACTCGGCAACAAGACGCCGGTGCTCAACTCGTGGGCAGGCGACGGCACGTACTGGGTGACCCAGAGCCCGAAGATCACGAACTACTACTGCGTCACGTATGCATCAGTGTTCGGGGACGATCCGAACGCTTCGGTGCGCGCGATGATCGCCTCGCTGAAGAAGGCGGGCGCGGCTCCGGGGACCGGCGGGTTCGTCGGCGGCGCGGCGGCGATCGACGGCGTCACGATCGCGATCCAGCGGGCCCATGGCTCGACGAAGGGCTCGGCGTTGGCGGCGCAGCTCGTGAAGTTCAAGAAGGTGCAGGTGTTCGGAGGCAAGATCAGCTTCTCGGCGCAGTTCCACACGGTCTACGGCCGCCAGTACCGGGTGATCCAGATCCAGAACAACAAGGCGAAGTACGTCGGCGCGGTGACCGCGAAGGTCATCCCCAAGCTCTAGCTTGCCGGCGGCAGACGTCGTGGAGAGGAGGCCCGGAGAGATTCTTCGGGCCTCCTCCGTCTCGCGATCCTTCGAGGGAGTTCGTGCGCTACAGGACGTCTCGCTCGACCTTCGACGGCACGAGGTCGTCGGGCTGATCGGCCCGAACGGCGCCGGCAAGTCGACCACGCTCCACGCGGTCATGGGCTTGCTTCCCGTCGCTGCGGGAGAGATCCGCATCGCGGGCGCGTCGGTCGAAGGCCGGACGCCGGAGTCGATCGCCCGGGGGGGAGTGGCGCTCGTGCCGGAAGGACGCCGGATCTTCGGCGACTTCACGGTGGAGGAGAACCTGCGGCTCGGACTTGCGGGACGGAGGTCGGCGAACGGCGGCGACCCGCTCGTGGCGGCGTACGAGCTGTTCCCGATGCTGCGCGAGTTCCGCCGCCGCTCGGCCGGGGCGCTCTCGGGCGGCCAGCAGCAGCAGCTGGCGATCGGTCGCGCGATCGTTGCCGACCCGGACCTCCTCTTGCTCGACGAGCCCTCGCTCGGGCTTGCGCCGACCGCGGTCGACGGCGTGTTCGCNNGCGCTGGACGCGATCCGCGAGCGCGGCGTCACGATCGTCCTCGTCGAGCAGCGGGCGCAGCGAACGGTCGCGCTCGCCGACCGTACGCATGTGCTCGTCGGCGGGCTGCTGCGGATGACCCTCGGCCCAGCCGACGCCGACGACACAGACAAGCTCATCGCCGCCTACCTCGCCTCGTGATCGTCGCCTCGGTCGACTTCCAGACGCTCTCCGACGCGCTCGGGCTCGGGGCGATCTACGCGCTCATGGCGGTCGGGATCGGCCTCGTCTTCGGCGTGCTGCGGCTCGTGAACTTCGCGTACGGCCAGCTCGTCATGGCCGGGGCTTACACGCTTGCGTTCACCTCCGGCTGGCCCGTCGCGGCGAGCATCGTAGCCTGCTTCGCAGTCGTCGTCGCACTCTCGCTCGCGATGGACCGCGCGGTCTTCCGCCCGCTCCGCGGCCAGTCGCCTGCGGTCATGCTCGTGACGACGTTCGCGATCGCCTTCATGCTCCAGGCGGTCGCGCTGATCATCGACCTCCGCGACAACACAATCGGCGAGATTGCAGGGTCGGTCGCGCCGCTGAATCGATCCGTGTCGGTCGGCGGCGTCGACGTCCGCAAGATCACCATCGTCGCGGTGGTGGTGGCCGCCCTTGCGCTCGCACTCGTCGCGCTCCTGCTCACGCGGACGACCATCGGTCTCCACACGCGGGCCGCGGCGAGCGACTTCCGCACCGCGCAGCTGCTGGGTGTCCGCGCGAACCGGGTGATCGGCTTCGCTGCGCTCCTCTCTGGCCTGCTCGCTGCGACGGTCGCCGTGCTGCTGACCGTGCAGACACCGTTCGTCTCGCCGGACTTCGCCCTCCGCGACACGATCGTCGTGCTCGTCGGCGTCGTCGTCGGCGGGATCGACCGGCTCTGGACGGCCACGCTGGGCGGTTTCACGATCGGCTTCGCCTCGGGCGTGATCAACGGCGCCCTGCCGACCGACAAGACCGTGTATCTCCCCTCGGCGGTCTTCGCGCTCGTGATCCTCGTCCTGCTCCTGCGGCCGGCGGGGCTCTTCGCGTGGGGACGGCACGCGGCCGCCGAACGCGTATGAGGTCGCGGATCGACTCGCTTCTGCAGCTGCTGGGCCCGGTCGCGCTGGTCGTCGCCGTCGGACTGGTGGCGACGACGCTCTCCCGCGCGAACGAGATCTACGC
>DHWI01000223.1:1767-2255 GCA_002413095.1 Thermoleophilia bacterium UBA5186 | reverse complement strand
TTCGCGGCCGGGATCATGACCGTCCCGCTCGAGTCGAAACGCGGTGTGCTGACAGAGCTCTTCCCGTTCCTGCGCGACCACACGATCGGCAACCTCCCCTCATTCGCGCTCGCGGCCGCGGTCGGCGGCGTGTTCGCGTTCGTCGTCGGCCTGCCGCTGATGCGCCTCTCCGGCCTCGCGGCCGGGATCGCGACCTTCGCGGTGCTCGAGATCACGCACAACGTGCTTCGCGAGTGGACGAGGATCGGACCGGGGGCGACGACGCTCCCGCTAGTGCCCGAGACGGTCGGGCCGCTGCAGGCGACGGTCGGCGCGATCATCGCGATCCTCGTCGCATTCGCCTACCAGCGCAGCCGTCCGGGGAGGCTCCTGCGGGCATCGCGGGAGGATCCCGCAGCCGCGCGCGGAGTCGGCGTGGACATCCACCGTCAGCGGCTGCTCGCGTTTACGCTTTCGGGCGCGCTGGCAGGATTTGCGGGCGGCCTGCT
>DHWI01000223.1:0-1683 GCA_002413095.1 Thermoleophilia bacterium UBA5186 | reverse complement strand
CTCTGGGGCGCCGTCGTCGGCGCGCTCGCGGTGAGCGGGCTCGACTCGTTCCTGAGCCAGGCCGAGCAGGGGGTCCACGTGGGCGTCAAGGTCGACCTCCCGAGCGGGACCCGGCTCGTCATCCTGGGCGCGCTGATGACGCTCGTGCTCGTCCTGCGTCCGTCCGGCCTCACCGGCGGACGGGAATTCGGGCTGCCGACTAGGATGCGCCGGTGAGCGCTCCCGCCGCGTACGACGACCTTCGGACCCGCCTCGCCGAGATCTCCGACCTGGCAGGGATCGGGCAGCTCCTCTTCTGGGACCAGCAGACCAAGATGCCCGTTGCGGCGGCGGCGTCGCGTGCCGAGCAAACCGCGACGATCGGCCGCTTGAGCCACCAGCTGTTCGTGTCGGACGAGATCGGGCGTCTGCTCGACGAGCTGCGCGGGTACGAGGAGAGCCTCCCGGAAGACTCCGACGAGGCCAGCCTGATCCGGGTCGCGCGCCACGACTGGGGGAAGGCGCGGCAGGTTCCGCCGGATCTGACGGCGGAGATGCGACGGAGCGCGTCGCTCGCGCTGCGCGCGTGGGCGGAGGCCCGTCCGAAGTCCGACTACGAGGCGCTCAAGCCGCACCTGGAGCGCAACCTCGGCCTTCGCCGCCGCTACGTCGACTGCTTCGAGCCCGGCGACGAGCCGTACGACGTGCTGCTCGACGATTACGAGCGTGGGATGAAGACGGCGGAGGTTCGGGCCGTCTTCGAGCGGCTCAAGGAGGGTCTGATCGAGCTGCTGCACACCGTGGAGCCGGCGGACTCCTCGCCGCTCGACCGCCCGTTCCCCCAGGAGGGGCAGGAACGGTTCGCGATGCACGTCCTGGACCGATTTGGCTTCGACCCGGCCTCGTGGCGGATCGACACGACGGCGCACCCGTTCATGTCCTCGCCGGGCCAGGGCGACATCCGCCTCACCACGCACTACAGCAAGAGCGGGCTGCACTCGCTCTTCGCAACGATGCACGAGTTCGGGCACGGGATCTACGAGTTCGGCATCGACGCGGCGCTTGCGCGGACGCCGCTCGGGACCGGGGCGTCGATGGGTCTGCACGAGTCGCAGAGCCGGATGTGGGAGAACCTCGTCGGCCGCAGCCGGCCATTCTGGAGCCACTTCTACCCGGAGCTCCAGCAGACGTTCCCCGGGGCGCTCGACGACGTCGACGAGGAGTCGTTCTTCCGTGCGGTCAACGCTGTGCGGCCTTCGCTGATCAGGGTCGACGCCGACGAGGTGACGTACAGCCTCCACATCATCCTTCGCTTCGAGCTCGAACAGGAGCTGCTGGCGGGAACGCTGCCGCTCGACGACCTGCCGGAGGCGTGGAACGCTCGGATGAAGGAGTACATCGGCATCGACGTGCCGAACGACGCGGACGGCGTCCTCCAGGACATGCACTGGGCGAGCGGCCACCTCGGGTACTTCCCGACCTACGCGCTCGGGAACGTCATCTCGGTGCAGATCTGGAATGCGGCGCTGGAGGCGATCCCGGAGATTCCGCAGCAGGTTGCAGAGGGCGAGTTCGCGCCGCTGAGGGAGTGGCTGACCGAGAACCTCTACCGGCACGGACGGAAGTTCACGCCGGTCGAGGTGCTCGAGCGGATCACAGGAAGCGGGATCGACCCCGAGCCATACCTCGCGTACCTGCGCGACA
>DHWI01000108.1 GCA_002413095.1 Thermoleophilia bacterium UBA5186 | reverse complement strand
AGATGTGTATAAGAGACAGCCTCCAGCCCGACTCCCTTCCTTGGACACTCCAGTCGCGGGAACAATAGGCCAGCACGGGCCACTAGGGGAGAGTCGTCGCCGGATGCCGAGGCGAGCTCGAGCGGCTGTTCGAGATAGTGCGGCGGGGTCGCTAATCGACGATAGGGGGCGGCAGTGCGTGCCCAAAGGATTTCCGCAGTCCTCTGCTCGGGTGATCTCGCCCGTAGCCAGAGTTCTACGAGCAAGTGGTGGGCCTGACCCTGTCCGTCGAAACGATCCCCAATCACCTTCTCTTCGAGTGCGGGGACGGAGGACGCTCCTCGTCCACGGGCGTCCCGCGGCGAACAACGCTGATCACACACAGGTGCGCTTGTGGACCGATGACGTGGAGCGCGACGTGCGCGAGCTCGAGACTCGCGGCGCCGTCTTCGAGAGCTACGACTTCCCGACGCTGAAGACGGTGAACCATGTCGCGACGACCCCGGTCATAGGCAAGTCAGCCTGGTTCAAAGATCCGGACGGGAACACGCTGGCGCTGTTCCGGCCCGAATAGCCAGACCAATCCGGCACGGCTGGCGCCATCTTCGGGGAACATTCCCGAACTGGCGCAGCAGCGCGCACCCTCTCAGGGCGCATCGCATCCGAGCAAGGTCTACGGCTTCAGGGCGGGATTGAGCTATTAGGGGCCAGTGTGTGCGATGTTGTCGGTAGACATGCGGTGGTATGAGGGGCAGCGGCGGCGTGGTGGCGCGCAACGGCGCGCGTGGCGTGGCGACGTCGCCTGACGAGCGGACGCTCGAGGACGTCGCGCTGCCCGACGTCGTCGAGGGATTCACCAAGCGGCGTGTCGAGCTCGTCCAGCGTGCCGTAAAGGAGTGGACGGCGTCGCTGATCGACCTCGGCGGGCGGAACAACCTGCTGCGTTACCGCGACCTGAAGGCGGGGACGCTCGAGTTGACGAACGCATCGCCGACCGCGGTCGCGGCGCTCTTGCAGGGGAAGTCGATCAAGACATCGACGCTGTTTCGCGACCCCGAGGAGCGCGCCCGGAACGTTCGCCGGCTGCGGACGATTGCGAACAAGGCGAAGGAGAACTTCGAGGAGCGCGGACTTGAGACGCTATCGATCGCGTGCGGCCTTGCTACCTGGACAAACGAGGCGGTCGCTGCCTGGGAGCCGTCGGCGCCGGTCCTGCTGCGTCAGGCGACTCTGCGACCCCTTGGAGCGGCGCAGGACGAGTATGAGCTCGCGCTCGTCGATGAGATGGAAGTTAGCCCGACGCTGTTGCACTACTTGAAAGTCAACTTCGATTGCTCGTTCGACCAGGAGAAGCTGCTTGACCGGCTCGACGGCGTGATTGACGAGGCGTGGGAGCTGGACGAGGCCTACCGCTGGATCGTCGAGCACACCTCGCGCGTGCCCGAGTTTCGCGTCGAGGCGCGGCTCGTGCTCGCGAACTTCGCCTACGCGAAGCTGCCGATGGTCCGGGACCTGCAGAGCGCGTTCGACGAGCTTGTCGCGCACGATTTGATTGCCGCGATCGCTGGCGACGAGGACGCCCGCGAAGCCGTCCGATCGGCGCAACCGGGGCCGGAGGCGATTCCGAGCCCGGACGCGATGCCGCCCGCTGACGAGTTCCTCGTGCTCGATGCTGACTCGAGCCAGAACTGGGCGATCAACGCGATCCTCGCCGGCGAGAGCCTGATCGTGCGCGGGCCGCCCGGCACCGGCAAGAGCCAGACGATCGCGAACCTGATCGGCTCGATGATCGCTCGCAACCAGCGCGTGCTGTTCGTCGCCGAGAAGCGCGCCGCGATCGAGGCCGTCGTGAAGAGGCTCGACGCGCAGGGGATCGGCGACCTCGTCCTTGACCTGCACGGCGGGATCGGCTCGAGGCGGGCATTCGCCGCAAAAATCGGCGCCGCACTTGCGGCCTCGCGGACGGCGCCGCGAGTCGAGCGTCAGCAGGAGCAGCGCAAGCTCGAAAAGCGGCGCGATGAGCTGAACGAGTACGTGCGCGCGCTACACGAGGAACGGATGCCGTGGGGAATCACTCTCTACGAGTTGCGCTCCCAGCTACTCGCACTGCGTGGCTTCGAGAGCGAGTTGCGCGTAGGCGGCGAGGTGCTTGCGCGACTCGACCGTAAGGCAGTCCCGGCAGTCGAGGAGGATCTGGCGGAGTACGCACGGCTCGACGGCTTCAGCCTCGCGAGCTCAGGACGTCCGTGGTCACAGGCGACCGTCGCCAGCGCCGAAGAAGCACAACATGCCAACGCCGTCGTCGAGGAACTACGCAGGCATCGGCTGCCACAAGCGATCGATGCGCTCGAGCGGGCAAGCGAGTCGACGAGGCTGCCGGCGGCGGCGACGGTCGCGGAGTGGGCGCCGCGGTTGCAACTATGGCAGGACGTCGCGGCGACGCTCGAGGACTGCGAGCCCTCTCTTTACGAGCAGGAACTGGAGACGCTCATCGTTCAGCTGGCGCCCGCCGAAACGAGCGGCTTCGCGCGGATGAAGGCATCTCTCCTATCCGGCGAATACAAGCAGGCGCGTTCATCCCTACGCCCGCTAATGCGCCAGCCGAAAACCGGCGATGCGCGGCTGCTCGCGCACGCGCAGGCGGCTCTCGATCAACGGACACGCTGGAGTACCTTGGGCGGTGAGAGCAGTCCGCGGGCGCCGGACGACCTCGAGCAGATCGCCGCGTATTACGCGGAGCTGACGCGAGAGCTTGCGAGGCTGGCCGAGCTGACGCGTCTCGACGATCTTGAAGGTCTCGGCAGCGGTGACGTGCGCGATTTGCTCGAGCTGCTCATCGGCGACCGCGGCACGCTAATAACGCTGCCGGAGCTCCACCGGCTCCGCACGGGCTTCCTTGCCGCAGGGCTCGGTGAGTTCATCGCTGAGATGCAGGGGCGTGCCGTCAGCGAGGAAACGGCGATCAAGACGTTCCGGTTCGTCTGGCTGCAGTCGATCCTCGACACGCTCGCACTCTCGGATCGGCTCGTCGAGGGCTTTAACCCGTCCAAGCACGAGAAGGCAGTCGACGACTTCCGCAAGGGCGACCGCGAGCATCTCGAGACGACGTCCGGGCGGATCCGGCGCCTCTGCGCCGAGCAGACGGCACGCACCCGCGACGAGCAGCGCGATCAGTCCGAAATTGTTGAGCACCAGGCGCGGCTCAAGCGACGGCACATGCCAGTACGGGACCTCGTGCGAGAAACTGCGGATGTCCTGCTGGCGCTAAAGCCGTGCTGGGCAATGAGCCCACTCGTCGTTAGCCAGCTGCTGCCGCCAAAGACGTACTTCGACGCGGTGATCTTCGACGAGGCCTCCCAGGTAACCCCCTCGGATGCGATCCCGGCGTTACTGCGCGGCCGACAGCTTGTCGTTGCCGGCGACGAGAAGCAGCTGCCGCCAACAGCGTTCTTCGTGTCGGAGTCGCCCGAGGAAGAAGAGGAGGAGCAGGACGAACAGGCGACGCCGCGCTCGGCGGTCGGCGGCACGGTCGGCTTCGAGTCGATTCTCGACGCGCTCGGTTCGCTGCTGCGGCCACGGATGCTGCGCTGGCACTATCGCAGCCGCGACGAACGCTTGATCGCATTCTCGAACGCACACATCTACGACCGGATGCTGATCACATTTCCCGGCGTAGGTGGCGACCAAGTGCTCAGGCACGTGCTCGTCCCGCACGACCCGACATCTGAGACGAACAGTCCGAGCCCCGAGGTCGACGCGGTGGTCGAACTTATCGTCGAGCACGCGCGAGAACGCCCTAACGAGTCGCTCGGTGTGATCGCGATGGGCATCAAGCATGCGAACCGGATCGACGAGTGCCGTCTGCAACGGTTGCGCGAAAACCCCGAGCTCGAGATCGAGGTCGGCGACTTCTTCGGCGAGGACAAGGAGGAGCGCTTCTTCGTCAAGAACCTCGAGCGAGTCCAGGGAGACGAGCGCGACGCGATCATTCTGTCGATCGGGTACGGGAAAAACGCGCGCGGAGACCTGCCATACCGTTTCGGGCCATTGCTGACCGAGGGCGGTGAGCGCCGCCTCAACGTCGCGATAACGCGGGCGAAGCACCGGATCACTCTCGTGTCCTCGTTTGAAGCGCGTGACATGGACCCAGAGCGTTCGCAGGCGGCGGGTGTTGAGTTGCTTCGCCAGTACCTGCAGTACGTCGACTCGGGCGGCGAGAACCTGGGCGACGTGATAATTGAGAAGCCGGAACTGAACCCGTTCGAGGTCGACGTCCGGGACACGTTGAGCAGACACGGGCTGAAGCTCGTCGCCCAGTACGGCTCCTCTGGCTATTGGATCGACTACGCCGTCGCGCACCCGACTCAGCCCGGTCGACACGTGCTCGCGATCGAGTGCGACGGCGCGACGTACCACTCCTCCGAGTCGGCCCGCGACCGTGACCGCCTGCGGCAGGAGCAGCTCGAGCGCATCGGCTGGCGCTTCCACCGGATCTGGTCGAGCGATTGGTTCTACAACCGCGACAAGTGCGTAGAGAAGGTCATGGATGCGTACCGACAGGCGGTTGAGGCTGCAGACCGCGAAGACGCAGCTGCCGACGACGATCCGCCGGCGGACCCCTACGTCATCAAGCGCGTTCCGCGCTCCGACGTTGAAGCGTCCGTGTCTTCACGGCGAGGAGCGCGTCCGCGGGTCCGGCGCAACCAGCCGATCGGCACCTACACAAGGGCTCAGCTAGTGCAGGTGGTCCGCTGGATTGAGACTGACGATCTCGTCCGCACGGAAGATGATCTCTTGCTCGACACGATGGCCGAACTCGGATTTCAGAAGCGCGGCACGAAGATTGTCGCGGCCATCCGCGCCGCGATCAGACAGGCGCGAGCGTAGGGGGCCGGCGACGAGCTAGCTTGCCCCTTTCAGTGGGCAGGCCGGTCTCAGCGCAGCGGCCGAATGAGTTGGGCGGCTTACGGTTCGTCGATCTGGTCGGCTAGTTCGACAACCTGCTCGTCGGCCACTTCCCACGGGTCAACGAGATCTTCCTTGTTGGCTTCATTGCGCTTGAAGAGGTAGTAGCCATCGACTCTACCGACGCTGGCAGGAGCGGCACCTTCGTGATGAGCACGCCTTCGCGCTGATGTACCCGGAAATCGATCTCGACGCCCTGACCCAGGTCTCGAGCAGCGAGATCGAGTTCCTGCCGAGCCCCTAGACAGCTCCGTTCCCGAACTGAGCGCACGGGGCGAAGGTTCGCAACCAGCTATCAGAGGGCGCGCGCCGGCGGGAGCGAAGAGTTCTACGAGCAGGTTGTTACGCGGCTCGACGAGCAATACGAGGGGATCGGCCAACACCTGCGCGTCGTCCTCGATAGTGCCCGCGAAGCGGCCGCCGAGGCGCGGCGCGGCGCGGCGACGGGCCCGGCGAGTAAGACCGTGCCGGGCATGCCATAGGTTCGGGGTGCGGCGGGCAGCGGGACAAGCCATGGCGGACGCCCGTGTTGGAGGGCGGAGCATCCGGCTTCCGACTACCCGTTCCGGCAAATTGGGGTATGCCGGGAATTCCCGGCTAGTGTCCGGCTTTCGACCACGGTTTCCGGCAAACTGCGGAAAGCCGGGAATCCCCGGCTAATCCCCGGCTTTCCAGGCCCCGGCGACTGATCGAAGCAGGGATCCCCGGCTAGCTATCTGCGCAGCGCTTTCGGATTTCCGGCTAAAGCCAAAAGCGAGGTTCCTGACCCGCAACCGGCGTTGAACGAGGCCGCCAGCAAGTCCGTCCGTGGAGGTCATTACGATCTCGGAGGATGGCTGGTCGGGTGCGAGTCGGGGCGACCACACCTCGGGAGCTGTTCCGGGACACGCTCGAGACGACGGAGCGGATAGTCGCCAGCACTCAGGCGCTCCGCGCCCAGATTGATGAAGTAGTCATTGCCGTTCGCGCTGCCTGGGCTGCCGCGGAGGCCGGTCGCGACCATGATGCTCGCGAGCTCTTGCGACGCGTCGCACCACCCGGCGTCGCCGTAGCGATTCGTTCCGGCGACTCTCTCGAGTCGGTGATCGACATGCTGGATGAGCACGTGGTTCGGGCTAAACGTCTCTTCGCTACCGCACGGTCTGCAGTGGCCTTTGCCGATCGAGCGAACTCCGACGCCATGCGCCACGTCAGGCAGGCTCACCACTTCCGGCGCGTCCGTTCGTTTGCATCGCCGATGCGCTGCCGCCCTCGATCGAGGGCTCGGCGCCGGATCAGCCGTCGCGGAACACGTTGTTCGCGCCGCGGCCCGCCTCGACAAGCCGAAGAACCTCCGCCACCAAGACCCCCTGGCCCGCTCGGCGACGTTTGGTCGACGTCTTTAACGTCCTCTGACAGTCGGCCGAAGTCGACCGTATCCGTCTACGGGCCGCCCGCGACCATCGGCGGCGGGGCGTGATCGACAGCGTTGCGCTCGTTTGGGGTCATGCACCAGGTGCAGCATCCCGCCGCGGGAGGCGAGTGGATCCACTTTCGCCGCCAGTCCCTCTGGATTGGCGCGACCTTGCTCTTCGTCTCGGAGACGCCGAGGGGCAGATCAAGACCAAGCAGTACGGCGACCGGGTCGGCCGATACGGCCATTGGAAGTCGGGCTTTGTCGACTTCATGTACCGGGAGGGGCGTGTCGAGGTCCGTGCGTCACTCCCCAAGGTCCTCACTGGCCGAAACGATGTAGTGCTCAACGAGGACGGGGTGCACAGGGCGCTCAGGAATTTGACGGCGATCGCCTCAGAGCTCGCCGATACATCACTCGATCTTCGTTTAGCGGACGTTGCCAGACTCGACTACGCCTACCAGTGGCCGGTCGAGTCGGTGGCAGCCATCCTCGAGCAGCTCAAAGTCTCGTTTCACGCTCCGCGGAAGATTCGAACCGAAAACGTCTCTCCCCACGGTGGCCGGTCCGTTACTTGGGGCTATGGCACGCGTTCTCTCTACCGGTTCTATGACAAGGGGGCTGAGGTCGCGGAGCAGGAGGCGAAGGAAGGGTTCCCGCTCGCGCTTGACCCCGCCGGATTCGTAGGCCTCACCGCATACGACCGTGATCGGCTCATCGCGGGAGCAAGGCGTCGCGCGCGTGACCAGTTCTGGGCTGAATCACAGCGAGACAAGATTCTCCGCTTTGAGATTCAGGACCGGCGGCGGCCGAAGCTCCGACTCATCCATGAGCAGGGCTATCGGGGCAGCGACGTGAGGAACTTATTGCTTGAGGTGCTGGCTCCACTCCGTGGAGTCGATCACGCCGACCTCGGAACATTGATCGACAGTTACGGCGGCTGGTCACACGCCGCCGCGTTCGCCGCCGCCGGTTTGTACTTCGCAGAGCATCCCGAGGGCCTTGCGATTCTCCGCCAACGCCTGCCGCGCGACGCGTACTACCGATGGCGCAGACGCGCGCGTGAGGCCGGGCTCAGTGTCGGGACGTGGACACCCGAGATTCCGTCTGGCGCCTTCGGCGATGGCTGCGGTATCTGGCGTCCTACCAAGGTCGGCGCGTGAGCGACCGTCGCCCGCCAATCACGCGACTCGCGTTGTCGCCGGATGAGGCGTCTATTGCACTCGGCGTCTCCCGCGACTTCTTCGACGAGCACATCATTTCGGAGTTACGCGTTGTCCGCCGTGGCCGCCGGCGCCTGGTCCCAATCGTTGAGCTCGAGCGGTGGCTGGTTGCAGAGGCAGCATTGGCGGTCGGCGGCGAGCGGTGGCGGTGATGTTCACCGGGAGGCCTAACGAAAGCGTTGCAAACGGAGCGGTGCGCGCCAGTCGTGCGCCAGCGACCCTAGATCGGGCGGAGGCGCGAATCCGGCTCGAAAATCTGCCGCGCGACCGTAGGCGCGGAGCGGACGCCGTGACGCCGGTTACTGGAACCGAGAGCCGGTCCCGATCCCGCGTGGGCAGCGGCCTCGCGGGGCTGCGCGCCAATCGCGCGCCAGTGAGCCGGTGTAGACTGAGCGTGCAAGTCAAAACCAAACGGGCGGGCACCGCGTCAACGGCCCCGCCCCGACACAGGAGGCACTAGCTCCCATGCAGACCAAGCGTAAGTCTCCGCAGGGCATCCGTGCCCGCCACTCCCGCACCTGCCCGTCGCTCGACGGAGGCTCGTGCCGGTGCAAGCCGTCCTATGAGGCCGGCGTCTTCTCGAAGCGCGACGGCCGCAAGCTCCGCAAGTCGTTCCCGACGCAGGCCGCGGCCCGCGCCTGGCGCGCCGACGCGACCGTGGCGCTCCGCAAGGGCACGATGCGCGCGGCGACGACGACGACGCTCCGCGAGGCGGCCGAGGCGTGGCTCGACGGCGCGAAGGCGGGCACGATCCGCACCCGCGGCGGCGACGTCTACAAGCCGAGCGTGCTGCGCGGCTACTCGCAGGCGCTCACGACGCGGCTACTGCCTGGACTCGGTGGCGCGAAGCTGACGGCGATCGAGCGACGGGACGTGCAGGACGTGGCCGATCGGATGCTCGCCGACGGCCTCGACCCGAGCACGATCCGCAACGCGCTGATGCCGCTCCGGGCGATCTACCGGCGGGCCATCTCCCGCGGCGACGTGGCCGTGAACCCGACCGCAGGGGTGACGCTTCCGGCGGTGCGCGGGACGCGTGACCGGATCGCCGATCCGGCAGAGGGAGCGGCTCTGCTCGCGGCGCTCGCCCCGGCCGATCGGCCGCTGTGGGCGACGGCCTTGTATGCGGGCCTTCGCCGTGGCGAGCTGCAAGCGCTGAAGTGGGACGACATAGACCTTGCCGCAGGCGTGCTTCGCGTCGAGCGCTCGTGGGACGCGCAGGCCGGGCCGATCGAGCCTAAGTCGGCGGCGGCGCGGCGGACGGTACCGATCGCGTCGGTGCTGCGCGACTACCTGATCGAGCACAAGCTCGCGACCGGCGGGGCCGGGTTCGTGTTCGGGCCGACCGGCTCCCGGCCGTTCACGCCGTCGGCGGTGCGGCGGCGTGCGGCCACGGCTTGGAAGCACACGAAGCTGACGCCGATCGGGCTTCACGAGGCGCGGCACACGTACGCCTCGCTGATGATTGCGGCGGGGGTGAACGCGAAGGCGCTCGGGACGTATTTGGGGCACTCGTCGATCACGATCACCCTGGATCGGTACGGCCACCTCTTCCCCGGCAACGAGGAGGAGGCGGCGGCTTTGCTCGACGCGTACTTGCTCCGGTGCGACATGGTGGCCCGGCTAGCGCACGTCGGACCGGCAGCGGTCGGCGGATGACGACAGGTCCTCGCAGTCGTCGCCCATCGCGCTGGGACATGTAATCGTGGCCGAAAAGCCCTACATGGGCGGAACCAGACATTGCCGCAAACCAGCCACTTCTCCCGGCATCGCCGCTGTCGCTTGAGTAAATCCGCGAGCTGTACGGGATCTGTGCTCCACTCGCCGGCTCGGTTCGGGGTTCGCCAGCTGTCCCGCGTGGGCAGTTGCCGCAATGCGGCATGGCCGGCTCGCGACCTAGCCTGTCCGCCATGCCCTGGCTGGATTGCCACGACTATGCGGCGGCGCTCGCTTCCCTCGCCGAAGCGATCGGGGCGAGGCCTAGCGAACTTGCGACCGCGCTGGGCGAATACGAGGAATCGCGACTCGAGAATACTGCCGAGGATCCGTGGGAGCTGATGCCGCGCGAGGTGCTCGGGCGATTCCACGCGGGTGTCGAGACGGTTGCCGACCGCTTCGATGGCGCCTACTACTTCCACGGCACGCGGGCCATCGATCCCGACGCGTTCCGCGTGCGCGGCATCCTGCCGCTCGACCAGATGGTCGAGGAGCTCTGGGCGACGCTGCGCGAGCTCGCCGGGAACGACGTCACGGATGCGGAATGGCACAACCTCCACAGCTCCGTAGAGGGCGGGGCCGACGGGCACAGCGGCACGCTTTATCGGATGAAGACCGGCGGACGGATCCACCACGGCCCGTTCGCGATCGTCGTCCGCGAAACGTTCCTCGATCCCGCCTCGACCGGCTCGCACGACTACCTCGGCTGCCCCGAGATCGTCCAGGACATCGCCGCATGCTACGCCTCCGCACACGGCGGCAACCTCGAGCAGCGCTTCTGCGCCGCGGCGAAGCCGTGCATCGTCAAGTTGCGCAGCACACAGCTTGGGCCCGGCGCAATCGCCGCCGCGCTCTGGTACGCGTACACGAAGGTCCGCAACGGCGAGATCACGAGCAGCGCCAACTACTCCTTCGACGGCGAGGGCGAGCCTGTGCCTGCCGGGGATGTCGTGGGCGTAGAGATCGTCACCCGCATCTGATGGCACGCATCAAACTTCCCGACCCGGCCCTCGTACCTGTCCTGCGGCAGAGCCTTGAGCAGGCCGCCGATTTCACGGTCGCCGACCTCGACGACAACGTGGTCGACCTCGTGCCGGCCGAGGGCGCAGGCGCCACGCGGAACTTCCTCCAGGCGCATCGTCTCTGCGACGCGAACACGCAGATCACCGCGCAGGTGTGGGCGCCGCTCGCCGAGCACCCGAGCTACGAGGGCAACCCGGCCTCGCGGCAGCGGCTCCTGCAAGAGGCGGCGCGCCTCGCGCAGATCGACTCGGGGCCAGCGATGCTCCAGGCGATCGAGGTGGCGGTCGCAGGCTTCACCAACGACGAGCTGCCGGGCTGGCTCGAGCAGCAGCTGCCGCGCCTCTTCCAGCTCTTCCCCGAGGGATCGCTGTGGCTGGTCTCGGTCGACCCGGTGCTGCTGACACGGCTGACGATTCTCGGCGGCACCTTCGTGCTCGACGTCACCCCCGACTTCCCGCTGGACCCGAACCACGTCCGCAGCTTCGACGCGCTCGACGAGCACAGCCTCACCCGCGGCGTCGCCTACGGCAAAGCGCTCGACCCAGGGCTGCTCGCATTCTCGCCGGGTGCCATCGGCCACGCCTTCGATCGCCAGCCGCACGCGCTGGTGCTCCTCTTCGGCTTCGACGCGGAGCTGCGCGAGCTGCCGCCGCGCTCGCTCAGTTCGCTGTACGAGCCCGACGTGTTCGAGAACTTCCGCGGCGATCCATGGGACGACCCGGACTTCCGCGCCAACCTCAGCGCCGGCGACATCGAGTCGTTCTTCCAGTGGTGGGTCTCACGGCTGAACGTCTTCTACAGCCATGCCGCCGACCCGACCCGCTTCGTCGACGAGGACGACAACAACTTGCCGGCGGCGCAGCGCGCCTGGTTTCTCACCTTCGAGCGGATGCTCGCCGACGCCACCCTCGTACTCGCTGCACCGCAACTCGCCGCCCTCGCCAGAATCGCTGCCGCCTTCGACTTCCTCGACAAGGCAGAGGCGCTGCTCGGCTACGGCCGCGACGGCTCCGGGAGCGGCTTCGAGCGGCTGCTCCGTCGAAGTGAGATGACGCGCCGGCTTGAGCGAGCGTGGGACGTAAGCCTGCCACTCCGGCTGCGGCAACGTTTCCAACGTCACGTGGAAGCGCTGTTCGCGTCCGTCCACGACGAGATCCACGCGCACGCGGTCGAGTTCCGACGCACGCGAGCGGGCGTCAAGGTGGGTCGCGAGCAGGACGACCAGCTCGTCACCCGACCGCTCGAGATGTACGTGCCGGAACTCGTGCGCGCCACGCGCAATTCCTCGCATGGATTCCTCGAAGCACTGACCGGTCGCGAGCGCTTCCTGCTCGCGACCACCGACGGGCATATGCCGCGGCAGCTCGCTGACCTGATCGCATTCTTCATCTTCGGTTTCGCAGCCGACGCGAGGACGGTGTGCGACCGCACCTGGTTCGGCGCCGCGCGCACACCGAGGCGACGGGCGACGCAGGCACCCGTGAATCTGTGGGGCCGGCTACGGCGCCTCTTGCGTCGCGGCGGTTAGCGACCATCGCCGTCGATAGGCAGGTCGCATTCACCCCTTGCGTGAGCGTTGGCGGCAACGGCTCGCACGGCCGCTCGGCGCCGTCATCGCTCGAGGGCGGCGACGCGCGGGCACGCACTGACGCGTGCCGGCGATCACGCCGAGGGTGGTGCGTGCGGCGTCGCCGATCTTTGGTTCTAAGCCCGCGAGCTGTGGACTGTCGCGATAGGCGGCGCATCGCGGAAGTCCCGCAACGTGAAGACCTGAAGTCCGCCGAGGAAGTTGTCTCGCCGCTTCGTCTTGCGAAGGACTTCTGTTTGATGGTTCTCGGTGATGAACGCCTCGACGTAGGGAAGTAGCGCGGCAATGAGTACGTCGAACGCATCAGAGTTCGAGGGCTTTCGGTTGTGGTCGGCGTAGAACTTGTGGAACACCGTGTAGGTCATTGCTTTGAGGGTCGGGAAGGCATCCATGTCTACAGCCTCGCCGTCTCCATGCACGCGCTGGATCAACTCGACGTGATCGTGATACGCGAGTTGCTGTAGGGATGCCATCGACACGAACTGGCGCGTTTCTTCCGGTGTGTATGTTGCGCCGGCTGGCCGGTAGTTCTGAACCAGCGACACCATCCCGTCGACGATTTCTGGACCGGCCTTGTTCCATTCCTCCTCTTGCATGGCAATCTCGGGCAGTTCAAGGATGCGAGGGAGATTCGAGAGCAGGTTCCCTTCATCGCCCAGCGGCGTGAATGCGATAGAGCATGGATCGATTTGGGACGGATCTGGATAACTCGCTGCTTCCTCGGCGAGAAGCTCCATGTATCCCTTGAGCAACACGCAGGGGAAGGGATGAAACTGCTCGATGAACTGCTGAAAGAGCTCGGGCTTGCGACGAAGCTCGATGAGGGTGTAGACGGTGAAGCCCGGGACGAAAGGGGTCTGCCCGGCGTGGGACCACTCCAAGAAATGCCGGAATGCGCCCTGCGGCCGCTTGACCATCTCGCTCACGGCCATCGTGTCGAGGAGACACAGCGGGTAGTTCTGGTCACCAACCGCCAGCATGGAGTCCAGGCTATGGGCTGGCACGGACAGTAATCGCGTCCACGGTGGCGCACGGTCTCTGCGCCTCATCTTCGTCGCATGCCGGGAAGGCGCGTAACCGGTTCAGCGCATTCCGGCGCTGAGGAGACGGGAGCCCTGCGCTGTATCCGGCACAAGGAGCGAAACGTGCTCGAGCACCTGCCCGAACGCGACCGAGCCGCCGTCCGCCGTCGACTCCGGCGCGGCTGGGCCGAGACCGATCCCCGGCGCGCGCTCGACCAGCTGCGCCTGCTCGCCGGCGAGCTCGAGCCAGCGGAACAAAGTCCAGGTCGCAATCGACCTCCGAGTTGCCGCTGCGGTCCTCGCGGGGTGAGCCACCGTTCGCGCCGATCGGGCTGCACGAGGCGCGGCACACATACGCGTCGCTGATGATCGCGGCCGGTGTGAACGCGAAGGCGCTCGCGACCTACTTGGGCCACTCGTCGATCACGATCACGCTCGACCGGTACGGCCACCTGATGCCCGGCAACGGAGGAGGAGGCGGCGGCGCTTCTCGATGCCTATCTGTACAGGGCAGCACGAAACGCTTAACTCAACGCGCGATGGGCGTTGACGCGACATCTCGCCGAGCAGTAGCGCTGACTCTTCCGCATAGACACGCGGGTGCCGCACTGCGCGCATGCTCGATGCTCGCGCCGATCGAACACGGCGTGAATGCGCTGCGTCTCCTCACGTAGCCCATCTGCCAAGGGTGTACGCGCGTAGCCCAAAGGATTCGCCCTTCTCGCCCTTCTCCAAGCCTCGTCAAGCTCCCGGAAGTCTTCTGCGACCAGCTCGCGCACCGACACGAAGTGCTCCTTGTTCTTTAAGTGTCGGTGGACGCGCTGACGGCACTTGTCCGAGCAGAAACGAGCGTCGCCGCGCGCTTCGGGGTTGATTGGCCGTGCGCAGGCGACGCACGGCCTCTCGCGGCTACGACGCGCGTACCAGGCACTGCGGAACTCGTTAGCGCACTCGCGAGAACATATGGGCTCGTCCCGCCAGGAAGGTCTAAAGGGCTTGTCGCATCTCCAACACCGCCGCAGGGCTCCCATCGGCACTAAGGGTAACGCTTTTTCCGTAACGGTTAGAGGCTGCTGACCAGCGATTTTATGGTCGCCGCGGACCGAACACGGGTAGTGCGTTCAGCTTGCGCGCCGTCAATCCGGCGGGTATCACGGAGATCACACCAACCCGCCCCGGCTTCGTCCATCTTTGAGAGGTAAACGAAGCCGGGGCCGAGTGAAAGGAGAGGCTACATGCCTCGCAAACTCGACCGATTCCCATCGCCAGCAACAGCGGTGTACCCCTGGGACGAACTTCTCGACGGCAACCCTTGGGAGCTTGTCGCGGGGGAGGACTTCACGTCGAAGCCTTCGACACTAGTCGCCAATGCTCGTGCCCAGGCGAAGCGTCGCGGCGGGACCCTCCGTACCCGGCTTCTTCAAGACGGACATCGAACGTCGCTGGTGATCCAGTACCAGCACTAACTCACTCGCGGCCCCGGCCCGGTCGTGGCCAAATACACGCCGCGAGTCGGGCCGGGCCGTCGGCGTACTGGCGCGCGTACTGGCGCGCACTGACGCCAAGCGCGGCGTTTGCGCTGCAAATCGGCACTTCGACGCCGAGGCTCCAAAACCGGGGGTTGCAGGTTCGAGTCCTGCCGCCCCTGTTCATCCCACGAAGTCGCGGCTTCGCCGCTCAACTTCGTGGGATTTCACGCGGTCTGCCGACGGCGTTCGCGAACGGGCGCCGGCTGAGCCGGCACCCGCGGGCCATCGGCGTCTGACTCTTCGATTGAAGCGCGAGTCGTTGCCCTACTTAGCCCTGAAGCTTGGCGAGGACGTCGCCGGCCTGAGCGGCGGCTCTTCCCGGACGCGTGATGTACCAGTGCAAGT
>DHWI01000130.1:3383-5872 GCA_002413095.1 Thermoleophilia bacterium UBA5186 | reverse complement strand
GTCGAGCTCGAGATCGAGGGGATCGGCGTGTTACGCAACCGCGTCGCGCCCCGCTAGCGTTCGCCGCCATGGCGAGGGTCGCGATAGTCGGAGCAGGCGTGATGGGCGCCGCGACAGCGTGGCAGCTCGCGCGCCGCGGCCACGAAGTCGATATCCACGAGCAGTTCTTGGTCGGACACACGCGCGGCTCGAGCCACGGCCGGTCGCGCATCGTCCGGTTGGCGTACCCCGAGCCCGAGTGGGTTCAGTTCGCAGAGGAGGCGTTCGCGGGCTGGCGGGAGCTCGAGGCGGCGTCAGGCGAGCGGCTGTTGGAGCTGCACGGGCTGCTCGAGCTCGTCGGCGATCCCGCCACGAGCTCGCGCGATGCGCTCGAGGCTCGCGGCGCCGAGTACGAGCTGCTCGACGCCGAAGCGGCCCGCGAGCGCTGGCCGATCGGCGTCCCGGACGGCTGGACGGTGCTCTTCCAGTCCGAGGCGGGGATCGTGCGCGCCGACCTTGCGTGGCAGGCGCTTCTCGACGTCGCAACGAAGACGGGCGCGAAGCTGCATGAGAGCTCCCGGGTCGAATCGCTCGCCGCGCTCGACGCCGACGTCGTCGTCGTGACGGCCGGATCGTGGGCGGGACGGCTGCTCGAGCCGGAGGGAATCGAGCTGCCCGTCAAGATCACGCGCGAGACCGTCGCCTACTTCAAGCTCGACGGCCCGCCGCTGCCCTCGATCGTTCAGCTCGACCCCGAGAGCCGCGGGCACGCGATGTACTCGCTGCGCGACCCGATCCACGGGCTCAAGGCGGGCGCGCACCACGCCGGCCCCGAAACGAACCCGGACGACGACGGGCTGCCGGATCTCCACCTGCTCGATTCGATCTCGGCCTGGGTCAGCGAAACGTACCGCGAGGCCGACCCCAAGCCGCTCGGCGCGGAGACTTGCGTCTACACGACCACTGAGGACGAAAGCTTCGTGCTGGAACGCCACGGCCGCATCGTCGTAGGCTCGGCCTGCTCAGGACACGGCTTCAAGTTCGCACCGGCGGTCGGCGAGCGGCTTGCCGCGCTCGCCGTCGCTTGACCGAATCGTCGCATGGGATCACAGTGGCGGAAGAAAGCGACCCTCGATCGACGAGGAGGGGACAACGCATGAATTCAGCGACGGGCAGGCGATGTGTGCGGTGGTTGCTGATGACCTTCGCGGCATCCGCACTTGCGCTCGCCCTTGTGGGCGGCGTGACCGCAAAGCCGAAGCCTCACGCGAAGATCTTCGACAAGGGCTGCTGGAAAGGGAAGGGACTTTTCGAGTACACGTCCACTGAGAACGGCGCCACCGTCACTTTCCACAAGGGGAAAGCCACGTTCACGCTTCAGGTGAGCAAGAACGGAACCGCGACCGGGTTCATGGATGTAACCGCGCATGGCAGTGCCGAGATGCCCGCGGTGAACGCTGCGGGCGAAGTGAACATCAAAGGTTCGTTCGACCTGTCCGGCAAGGCGGCGAAGGTGAAGGCCGACGGCTCGTACCACATCGCCGGCACGGTCATCTCCAGCGGCGTCGAAGTCCCGCTTGCGTGGGATGTAGACGGTTCAGGTCCGTTCACGATCAAGAAGGCGACAAAGACGACTGTCGTCGGCGCCTGGGGCGACCAGATCGACTGGACTGCAAAACGGGTCGGTGCATCCTGTATCTGAGCCAGGCGGCGCCAATGACGATCGTTCGGTAGAGGGGTCGCCGGGTATCCTCCCGGCGTGCCCTTCTACCAGCGTCTTGGTGCGGTGCCCCGGAAGCGGCATACGCAGTTTCGGGACAACGGGACGCTCCTGACCGAAGAGGTCATGGGCCTGGAGGGCTTCACCGGGATGGAGTCGATCCTGTACCACCTCCAGAGCCCGTGCCGTGTCGAGGAGCTCGGCCCGTTCGAGGAGATCGAGCGCGACGAGTGGGTTCCCGAAGCGCACGCGCACCGCCATTTCCACACCTACGGGGTCGACGCGGAAGGCGACGAGGTCACCGGCCGCCGCGTCCTGATGTGGAACAACGACGTCGAGATCTCGCTCTGCCGCCCCTCCGAGCAGATGGACTACTTCTTCCGGAACGGCGAGGGCGACGAGTGCATCTTCGTCCACGAAGGCCACGGGACGCTCGAGACGATGTTCGGCGAGCTGCCGTACAAGGAGGGCGACTACGTCGTCGTCCCGCGCGGGACGATCTACCGCTTCCGGCCCGAGGGAGATCAGCGCTACCTCGTCTTCGAGTCGCCCGGCCTGATCGAGATCCCGCGCCGCTACCGCAACCACTACGGCCAGCTGCTGGAGGGCGCGCCGTACTACCACCGCGACATCCACCCGCCGGCCGAGCTGAACACGCATCGCGAGAAGGGCGAGTTCCCGCTCAAGGTGCGCGTGCGCAACGGCTACCAGACGTACGTGCTCGACTACCACCCGCTCGACGTGGTCGGCTGGGACGGCTACCTCTACCCGTGGACGTTCTCGATCCACG
>DHWI01000130.1:0-3307 GCA_002413095.1 Thermoleophilia bacterium UBA5186 | reverse complement strand
TCGAATCTGCAGTCGGAGGAGATGATCTATTACGTCTCCGGCAACTTCGGCTCGCGGAAGGGCGTCGACGTGGGGTCGATCACGCTCCACCCGTCAGGCCTGCCGCACGGCCCGCAGCCCGGCCTGGCGGAGAAGGCGATCGGCCTGCACGAGACGCACGAGCTCGCCGTAATGTGCGACACGTTCCATCCGCTCAAGCTGACGAAGTTCGCGAAGGAGCTCGACGACGGCAAGTACTGGCACTCGTGGTACGAGAACGCGCAGGACGGCGCCGGCGACCCGGCCGCAGTCGACGGCGACGCCAGCGGCGCCGGGCTGACCTCACACCTGTAGAGATCGCAGCGGCGGGAAGTCGCGGAGCAGGTCGGCCGCCTCGACCTGGAAGAGATCTTCGGGCTCGCGCAGGCCCTGAAAGCGCCACGCGCCCAGGCTCCTCAGGCTGACTCCGTCGGCGAGCGACTCGGCGACCGCGGCCTGCACGGCGGAGGACAGGACGATCTGACCGCCGTGCGCCGCGTAGCAGATGCGCGCGGCGGTGTTCACCGCGAGCCCGACGTAGCCGTTCTCCGTCAGCGTTGGGCGACCGCGGTGGAGGGCGATTCGCAGCCGCACGTC
This sequence comes from Thermoleophilia bacterium UBA5186, assembly GCA_002413095.1. Classification (GTDB taxonomy): domain Bacteria; phylum Actinomycetota; class Thermoleophilia; order Gaiellales; family Gaiellaceae; genus UBA5186. The sequence continues at coordinate 2,692 of DHWI01000130.1, read as the reverse complement.
GCTTTGGTCCGGCCACGCGGTCGCCCCCATCTCCCGCTGGATCGCGAGCGCGGCCTCGAGGGCCGCCGGTGCCTCTTCGAACACCGCGAAAAGCTCGTCGGCGCGCGAATCGACCTCGCGCCCTCCGGCCTGGCGCACCGCGGCGCGCAGTAGGCGGCGGACGTCGGCGAGCAGCGGCGAGTAGCGATCCTCGAGGCGCGCGAGCAGTTCGGTCGAGCCCTCGATGTCGGTGAGCAGGAACGTGACGTGGCCCTTCGGAAGCTTCCGCTGCGGCTGGAGCTGGGAGCTGATGAAACCGATCGGCACGATGCCGTGCTTCTGTGCGGCTTTCAGGAGCCGCGTGCGGGCTCGGTCGCGCGCGTCCTCGTCTTCGAAGTGGCACTGGCTGAACCGCGCGAGCGCATTCCGGACGTGGGCGGCGTCGTGGATCGGCAGGCGGCGCTTGCCCTTCGAATCGATGTACGCGAACGCGCTGTCCGGGAGCTGTGCACGCTCCTTTGCACCGAGCGGGGGCATTGCGACATGATCGCAAGAACGAGCAAAGCGAAAAGGAGCCGCATCATGATTCCGTCGAAGTTGAAGATCGTCGCCCTCCTCGCAATTAGCGCCACGCTTACGGGCTGCGGCGGGAGCAGCAAGAGCTCCTCGTCCACGGCCACGACGACCGCTGCAGGCGGCGGCGGCTCCGCGATTCAGGCGCCCGCGAGCGTCAAGAGCGCGGGCTCGCTCGTCTTCTGCAGCGACATCAGCTACCCGCCCGAGGAGTTTTACAAGGGCTCCACTCCGGTCGGCTCCGACATCGACATCGGCGCCGAGATCGCGAAGCGGATGGGCGTGAAGGCCCAGTTCGACAACACCGGCTTCGACGGGATCATCCCGGCGCTGCAGGGCAAGAAGTGCGACGCGATCATCAGCGGCATGAACGACACGCCCGCGCGCCAGAAGCAGGTCGCGTTCGTCGACTACATCAACGTCGGCCAGTCGTTCATGGTCAAGAAGGGCAACCCGGAGGGGATCAAGGGCGTCCCGGACCTCGCCGGCAAGAGCGCCTCGGTCGAGGTCGGCACGACGAACAAGGACTACCTCGACCAGCAGAGCAAGAAGCTGCCGAAGCCCATCGACGTCGTCACGTTCCCGAAGGACACCGACGCTGCGAACGCGCTCAAGACCGGCAAGGTCGACGCGTACTTCGGCGACGCGCCGGTCGTCGCGTACTACGTCAAGCAGGATCCGGCCTCGTTCACGTTCGGCGGCAGCCCGATCAACCCGATCGCCGTCGGCATCGCGATCCGGAAGAGCGACACGGAGCTCCAGACCGCAGTGAAGGCCGCGGTCGATGCGATGTACTCCGACGGGACGATGGCCAAGATCCTCGGGAAGTGGCAGCTCAGCTCGACGGCGATGAAGAAGTAGCCCACAGATGATCGCCGCTTTCGAGTGGCACATCTTCTGGGACCGGATCGTCCATCCGGACCACGTTTTCGCGCAAGCGCTCTGGCGAACGGTCTACATCGCGGTTCTGGCGCAAGTCTTCGGCGTCGCGCTCGGCCTCGTCTCGGCGCTGATGCGCATGTCCAGGTTCAGGGTGCTGCGGATCCTCGGCGGCATGTACGTCCTCGTCATCCGCGGGACGCCGGTGATCGTGCAGATCTTCTTCATCTACTTCGGAGCGAACCTGTTCCTCGGGTTCGACCTCTTCCCGCGCACCGTCGGTCTCGGGCCCGTCTCGCTGAGCGGCGCGGTAGTCGCCGGGATCGTCGCGCTGTCGATCAATGAAGGCGCGTACATGAGCGAGATCATCCGCGCGGGGATCGCTTCCGTCGACAAGGGTCAGATGGAGGCCGCACGCTCGCTGGGGATGCCGCACGGCCTAGGGATGCGGCGCATCGTCCTACCTCAGGCCGCCCGGGTGATCGTGCCGCCGCTCGGCAACGAGTTCAACAACATGCTCAAGACGACGTCGCTGCTCGCGTTCATCGGCGTCTACGAGCTGTTCCTCGACGCGGACGTGCACTACTCGAGCACGTTCAAGCCGAGCGAGTACTTCGCGGCGGTGGCCTTCTGGTACCTGATGCTGACCGTGATCTGGAGCGTAATCCAGGCCTGGATCGAAGGCCGCCTCGCAGCGAGTGAGCGCGGCGACCGGCTCTCCTTCTGGGAGCGGATGCGCGAGGCCTGGGCGCCCGTTCCGGGCCGCTTCCTGGGGAGGGCGCCACGGTGAGCGCGGCCGGGCCGATCGTCCGGGCCGAGGAGGTCGTCAAGCGCTTCGGTCGGCTCGAGGTGTTGAGCGGGGTGTCACTCGAAGTCGAGCCGGGAGAGACCGTCTGCGTCATCGGGCCCTCGGGCTCGGGCAAGACGACGTTCATCCGGTGCATCAACCACCTCGAGAAGATCGACGGCGGCCGGATCGAGGTGAACGGCCATCTGATCGGCTACCGCGAGCAGAACGGGAAGCTCGTCGAGGACTCCGAGAGCAACATCGCGCGCCAGCGCTGCGAGATCGGCATGGTCTTCCAGCGCTTCAACCTCTTCCCGCACATGACCGCGCTCGAGAACATCATCGAGGCGCCCGTCCGCGTTCGGAAGGTCGAGAAGGCGCAGGCCGTCGGCGACGCCGAGGCGCTGCTCGGCCGCGTCGGCCTCGCGGACAAGCGCGACACCTACCCGGGCAAGCTCTCGGGCGGACAGCAGC
>DHWI01000174.1 GCA_002413095.1 Thermoleophilia bacterium UBA5186 | reverse complement strand
TTGAACTTCAGCTCTTTGTGAGCCATTCGCTAAACCTCCGTTGCTTCGTTAGGACTTCGCGCCTGCCAGCTCGCGGTCCCCGACCACCTTGGCCAGGACGTCGCTCTCGCGCAGGATCAGGACCTCGTCGGTGCCGAGCTTGATCTCGGTGCCGCCGTACTTGGAGAAGATGATCTCGTCACCCTCCTCGACGTCCATCTTGATGTACTCGCCGTCCTCGTCGCGGGCGCCGGGGCCCACGGACAGGACGCGGCCGCGCTGCGGCTTCTCTTTCGCCGTATCCGGCAGGACGATCCCGCTGAACGTGGTCTCCTCCTCGTCGAGGACCTCCACGATGAGACGGTCGCCAAGCGGCTGTAGATTCATTCTTTTGTTCCTCCTTGGGCCGACTTTGTGACAGTCGTTGGCACTCTAGGTGTCTGAGTGCCAGATCAGTGTAACGCACGCCGCCTCCCCTCGCCAAGCCGTCTGCGCACGTGTGGTAGAACGGGCGAGTGAAGCGCGAGTTCTCTGCGGGCGGCGTGCTCGTGCGCCGCTTGCGCGGCCGCTGGATGATGGCCGCGATCCGCCCGGCGGGAAAGAAGGAAGGCGTCTGGGCGCTCCCGAAGGGCCTCATCGACCCGGGGGAGAAACCCGAGGAGACGGCTCTCCGCGAGGTGGCGGAGGAGACCGGCGCGCACGGCCGCTCCGCCGGGAAGCTCGGCGACGTGAAGTACGTCTACACCTGGGCCGGCGAGCAGATCTTCAAGGTCGTCAGCTTCTACCTCGTTCGCTACAGCGGCGGCCGGCTCGGCGACGTGCCCCCGGAGCACCGCCACGAGGTCGCCGAGGTGCGCTGGCTTCCGCTCGACGACGGGCCTCGCCTGCTGGCCTACGGAGGCGAGCGCGAGATGGCCAAGAAGGCGCTGGAAAGCCTCGAAGTCGAGACCGTATGATCCGCTCTTCTTGTACGCGCTGAACTTCTACAACCCCATCGTCGCCGACCAGCTGCGCTCACATCGCAAGACAGCGACGATCCGGCTCGGAGACAAGTCCGCGAAATACCGGAAGGGCATGATCGTCGCCGTCCTGGTGGGCGCGCGCTACGGCCCGCGGGAGAAGATCTTCGAGGCCGTGATCGACAAGGTCGAGGTCAAGGCGCTCGACGACCTCTCTCCGCGCGAGATCGAGCACGACAACCCGGAGATCCGCCGCACCGACGAGATGGCCGACTTCTTGAGCCAGATCTACAACCGTGACGTTTCGCCGAACCACGCGGTAACCGTGATCCGGTTCTCGCAGATCAAGAACTGAGCGCCGAGCTCGCCGAACGACCCAAGTAACAGACTGTTACTTGGACTTGCGAATGCGCGTGCCGAAGAGCTCGGGCTCGCGAAGGGCCGCGCCGCACTCCTCGCACTCGATCGCGAAGGCCGAGCTGAAGGGCGCGTTGCACGCGCGGCAGCGTCGGAGGAGCTCACCGTCGCACTCCGGGCACGTGTCCGGGACCTCCGCCTCGAACTCGTCGAACCAGCGGCGGGCCGCGCCGCAGCGCAAGCAGACCGCCGCCCAGTCTCCGAGCGTCTTCCGCCGCTCCTCGCGCAGCCAGTCAGCGGCCCTCCCCACGCGCCGAAAGCTACCGGTTCTGCAGCGTGTCGAGCCCGATCGCGAGTGCGATCGCGAGCCGGCGGTCGAGCGCGCGCTCGTGGTCGTCGGAGAGATCGAGCAGGTACTTGTCCCGGATCTGGAACTTCCGGTCCATGCCGCCGATCCGCTTCCCCTCCGGATCGTTGATCTCGAAGTTGTACGGGATCGGGATGTACTCGCCGACGTAGGGGACGTAGTCGATCACCCGTCGCGCGATTGCGAGGAACTGGCTTCGCTCCTGCGCCGTGGCGAGCTCCTGGTCGTCCGGGCCGAGGATCCGCCACGTGGAGCGGAAGAGCGAGCGGCCGAACACCTTCTGCAGCACGCCGAGCTTCTGGCCGTCGGCCGCGGTCACGTCGTAGCTGCCGCCGATGTCGAGCATCCGGCGCGCCTTGATCCGGAAGAGCTCCTGCGTCTCCTCCTGGTCGGCGAAGAAGCGGACGTCCTCCTTGATCGCCATGCGCTTCTGGCGCACGTACGCGATCGGCCCACCCGCGGGCGTCTCGCCGACTGCGAGCGGCGTCACCTGGTAGAGGTTGACGATCGGCCGGAAGAGCTGCTCGACGAAGAAGCGGTCGAAGGCGAAGGGGTCGGCGCTCATCGCGGACCACCGTACCCCGAGCCGATACAGTTCATGCGTTCCCAGGCCCTACGACGGGGGTTAACGCGCATGGCGGTGAGAGAGGCCGAGCCGGTCGGCTCGCTGAGTGAGGTGAAGGAAGCGGGACTCGACCGAGAAGACCTGCTGCAGATCTACCGCAACCTCCTCGTCACGCGCGGCGTCGAGGAGCGCGGGCACATCCTCTACCGCCAGGGGAAGATTCCCGGCTCGTTCTACACCGGACGCGGCAACGAGGGCGCCGCGGTGGGCGTCGCGACCGCGATGGGGCCGGACGACGTCGGCACGCCGCTCCACCGCGACATGGG
>DHWI01000030.1:3207-5323 GCA_002413095.1 Thermoleophilia bacterium UBA5186 | reverse complement strand
AAGAGAACCGTGACGACCTTCCGCTCCTCTCGCGGAGCCGTCGTCGCGACGAGCCCAAGTCCACACTCCGAGCAGAACTTCGCCCCCGTGAGATTCTCATGACCGCAGGAAGGACAGATCATCAGACGCCAAGCCTACGACCGCTCAGCCCGGGCTTCTAGCCCTCCAGAGCACGGCCTGAGCGCCTAGTCCCTCGATCGGGGGAGCCGCGGCGGCCGTTTGCCGATCATTGTGTGCTGAGCGGCCTCGCCGCCTGCGGCCATGACCCAACAAACGACTCAGAACGGCTCCACTACTGCCCGGCCCTGGCGACCGATCGGCGAAGTGCTGGTCGACGCAGGCGTGATCACCCGCAACGAGCTGGACGAGGCACTCGCGGAACAGCGCACGAGCGGACGGCGTCTCGGCGAGATTCTGATCGAGACCGGCCGCATCTCGTGGCTCGCGCTCGCCCAGGCGATCGGCGATCAGGCCATGCCTGGCATCGCGCGTGTCGCTGCGCCCGAGCGACCCTTCTCAGAGACTCCCGAGGATCGGCTCGAAGAGGTCGAGTCGCTGCTCCGTGAGCGTCAGCGCGCGTTCATCGAGCTCGTCTCGACGACAGAACTGCTGCGGCGGCAGGTCGCGCAGCTCGAGGAACGGCTGAGCGAGCGGAACGCCGAGCTGGCTCGACTCAAGCAGTCAGCGCGCGAGCGGGACTAGCAGCCCGGCGCGGCGCTGGTGAACGTGTTCAGGTACGTGTAGCGGCCGCCGAACCCGCGCGAGGGGCTCTCGTGCGCGAACCACGAGAAGTAGGCCTCGTCCTCCGGGTGGTAGGTGACGCCGTTCGGCATGGGCTGGTTCCATCCGTAGCCGAACACCGGGTCGCCCGTCTCCAGGACGTTCGTGCACCCGTACTGCGGCGCGAGCGGGGACGACCACGGGACGACCGCGTTCGACAGGAACGGATCGGCGTACCACTCCGACACCTCGTGCGACAGGGCATGGATGTCCGACTCGTACGACTGCGTCTGTCCCGGCAGCGGATCGAACAAGCCGGCGTCGCTGTACGACGCGAAGATGTAGGTCGAGATCTGCTTGTTCTTGCCGAGCGCGCCGTGGAAGCCGACTACACAGCATTGGTCCGGCGTGTCGATCCAGAGGAACGTGTTGTCGACGATGAAGATCGGCACGACCGACGGACCGAGGTCCTTGATCGAGTCCTTGAGCTTGTTGCTGAGCCACGCGTAGTCGGCAAGGCCGAAGTGGATCCCCGACCGCTGGCCGATCAGGTCGTGGCCCTTGCTCTTCGGGACGTCGAGCCGAACCGGGTCCATGACCCTGGCGTTCTGCAGCGTGACGTTGTAGGCGGGGTTCGAGCCGCCGGTCTTCCAGAACATGTCCTTTTGCATCGCGTTGCCGTACTGGGTCGCGTAGCTCGGCCCGTTGAAGAGGGCCTGTTGGAAGATCGGCGAACCTAGTACGAGCTGCGCGCGCGAGCTGCCCTTGAGCACACCGCCGCCGTCGAAGCGCAGGTCGACCGGGACGATGACCGTGCTGACGACCGTGTTGCTCGAGCCGGCCATCGGGCTGCGACCGACCATCGTGTAGTTGAAGGACTGTCCCGTAAGGCCGTCGACGTACGAGGACGACCACGTCGGGATCGAGACCGAATCCTGGCTGAACGTGCCGGAGCGGTCGCTCTTGAACTCGGCGGTGCCGGCGATGTCGACGAAATGGACCCGGCTGGCCGAGGCCGTCGAGGCGCCCGCGAGGGCAGCCGCGGCAAGCACGAGCGCTGCAAGCGCGATCCGAACCGTCCAGGCCGCCGATCTCGTCATCTCACTCCTCGGAGTAGCCGCAAACGCCTTGCCGGGACCGCCCCGGCTGGGAGAGTTTCGGCAGATTGCGGCTCCGCTTACCTCCCTCGCGGGAGGGATCGCTACTGGATCTGGGTCTCGCAGGTCGGATGGAACGTGTCGACGCCGGGCCCTCCGATGCAGACGTCGGTTCCCTGGGAGCCGCGTAGGTTGTCGTTTCCGCCGCCGCCAAGGATGCAGTCGTCCCCAGCCAGGCCGTCCATGTTGTCCACCCCGGCGGATCCGAGCAGGAGGTCGGCGCCGGCCGTACCCGTGTT
>DHWI01000030.1:0-3123 GCA_002413095.1 Thermoleophilia bacterium UBA5186 | reverse complement strand
CGCCCTTCGCAGGACGCTCACAGCGCGGTCGGCGCGATCGACGGAACTTCCTCGCCCGACAGCGTCGGAAGCGGAGTCTCAGGCGTGTAGCGGTAGGCGACTCCGCCCTCTTCGACGAGATACGACTCGCCCTTCGGGTGGCGCTGATGGAGGATCAGCCGGTCGTAATGGTCGGCGAGCTGCGCAAGGGCTCGGAAGCTCTCCACGTCCACGATCCACCCGTCGACCGCGCTGTGCTTCGGCTTGCCCACCGAGACGAGCATGGAGCGATACCGAGCCGGGATCTCCTCGCCGTGGGCGCGGCCGAGCGGCACCAGGCCGCCGAGCGCCGCGAACCCGAGCAACGAGGCCAGGACTCCGAGCACGGCAAGGATCCGCGCGAGACCAAGCGGAAGCGGACCGACGGAGGCAGCGCCTGGAGTAGCGGTGACGGAGGCGCTCTGCGCCGGATGCAGCGCGTCGGTCGGCGCGGCGCCCGGCATCGACGCCGTGGGCTGCTCGAGCTGGAGATGCAGCTCGTCGAGCGCGAACACGAGCGGCGGCGCGAACGTCGTGCTGACGCGATCGCCGCCGACCTCGCCCCGAACTGCGATCCGGGGACGGACGGTGACCGTGTAGCCCGGGCTCGTGGTTCCGGTCAGGCGCTCGACGCTCGAGATGAGCGAACGCAGCCGCGCGAGCTGCAGTCGGCCCTGGACGAGGACGTGGTCGCCGCGGAAGCGCTTCGACGGGGCCAGCTGCATCGAGCTCTTCCAGCCGTTGGCGCCCCGCAGGGTGAGCTCGAGGCCGGCCGTGCCCGCGAGCCGGTCGGCCAGAGGCGCGTGCAGCTGGTAATCGAACCGGATGTCGACCGCAGGGACGAGCCGCAGGAAGACGGCGTCGCCCGTCCCGAGACGTCCAGACGGGTACACCGGGCCGCGCGGCGCCGGCGCCGAGTAGGAGAACGCGCCGCGCTGCTTCCAGGCGCCGGTCGTTACCGCTGAAGCAGAGTCGCGCGTGAACGCAACGACGCCGAGCATGAGCGAGGCGACAAGCGCGGCGGCGAACCATGCGACAGGCGCGCCGGCGTTCGGGAGGCCCGGACGCAGCGCGCGAGTCCGCCGAGCAAGGTCACCGACGCGCATGGTCGACCGAAGTCGCCGTCCGCCACCTCCGAGGCCGAACGCGAGCAGGGAGGCGAGAGCCGCGATCACGGCCGCGTGCAACGGCACGCGCAGCCATTCCACGACGCGGCCGGCTCCTGGCACGGTGATCCACACGCGGCCGATCAGGTCGCTCTGCTTCGGGTGGGTCGGGTCGACGAAGCCGTTGTTGTCGCCCTTGAACACGAACCGGCTCCCGTCGCGCCCGACGATCCGGTGCAGGACGTTCCGGTTCAGGTCCGCGTTGTGGTAGACGACCGCGTCGCCGATCGCGTAGTGCGCGCGGCTGCGGGACACGACGAGGTCACCGCCATGGATCTGCGGCTCCATGCTCGAGCCGGCGACGATGGCGTACGTCGCGGAGCCACCGAGCTGCTGGGGCCCGAGGAAGATCCAGGCAGCGATGAGCAGCGCGAGTGCACCAGTGCCGGCCAGAAGCCGTATGCGCGACAGTCCCCTCATGGACGCTCCCGCCGGGAGGGCCGGGACGGCGAGGCGTACGCCGTCCCGACGGCTCTCGACTACTGCGTGGCGACTACCGTGAGGTTCGTCGCGGCGGCGACGGTCGCCTGGGGCGCGGTCGTGTTGCAGGTGATGCTGCCCGCGGCGTTCGCGCACGTGTACCACGACCCGGCTGCGGCGAGCTGGATCTTGACGACGCTGGCCGCGGTCGGGGCGATCGTGAACGTGACGGCGTCGAGGTTCGTCGGCGTCGCAGCGTTCAAGGTGTACGCAATTGCACTGACGGTGTACCCGCTGATCGCGCCTGAGCCGGAGCCGGCGGTGCTAGCCGGAACCGTGTTTGCGGCTGTGAACGCGTAGGCGGCGGAGGCCACCACACTGGCGACCACCAGTGCGGCGAGGACACTCCGACGTCGTTTCGGGCGAATCCGCAGAATTCGCATGGGTTCTCCTTTGGACTGGGCGCGCTCGAAAGCGGTGCCTTTATTGGTTCAAGAGCGGATTTCGTCCCGAAACCGCGTAGCTGGGACACCCGAACGGGTGCCTTTTTTCGTGCCTTGCGGCAACGCCGGGTCGGCTAGGCTCGGCCCGTGGCCGTCCTCACTTCGCAGCTGGAGCGCGAATCGGACGAGTTCGCCGGGCGCCGTGAGCGGATGGAGGGGCTCGTCGCCGAGCTCCGCGAGCGGACGGCACAGGTTGCGTACGGCGGCGGCGAAAGCGCTGTCGACCGCCACCGCGGGCGCGGGAAGCTGACGGCGCGCGAGCGGATCGACCGACTCGTCGACCCCGGCGCAGCGTTCCTAGAGCTGAACGCGCTGGCTGCCTGGGCCATGTACGAGGGCCAGGCCCCGTCGGCCGGGATCGTGACGGGAATCGGCGTCGTCGAAGGGCGGGAGTGCGTGATCGTCGCGAACGACGCGACCGTGAAGGGCGGGTCGTACTTCCCGCTGACGGTGAAGAAGCACCTGCGCGCCCAGGAGGTCGCCGCGCAGAACCGGCTGCCGTGCCTGTACCTCGTGGACTCGGGCGGCGCGTTCCTGCCCTTACAGGACGAGGTGTTCCCCGACCGCGAGCACTTCGGACGGATCTTCTTCAACCAGGCGCGGATGTCGGCGGCCGGGATCCCGCAGATCGCCGTGGTCATGGGCTCGTGCACCGCGGGCGGCGCCTACGTCCCGGCGATGAGCGACGAGACGATCATCGTGCGCGGGACCGGGACGATCTTCATCGGCGGGCCGCCGCTCGTGAAGGCCGCGACCGGACAGGACGTGACCGCCGAGGAGCTCGGCGGCGCTGACGTGCACACGCGGAAATCCGGCGTGGCCGACCACTACGCCACCTCCGACGAGCACGCTCTCGCCTTGGCACGCCAGCTCGTGCGGAACTTGCAGACAGGTCCCGGGGCCAGGCCCTGGGAGGTGGCCGCTCCGGAGCCGCCCGCGGCGGACCCGTCCGATCTGTACGGGCTCGTGCCGGAGGACTTCAAGCACCAGGTCGACCCGCGCGAGCTGATCGCGCG
>DHWI01000215.1:6070-6710 GCA_002413095.1 Thermoleophilia bacterium UBA5186 | reverse complement strand
GCCGACTCCTGGCCGCGGTGCTGCAGCGCGAAGAGCCCGAAGTAGGTGACCCGCGCGACGTCGCGCTCGGCCGACCGGATCCCGAAGACGCCGCACATTAGGTGCTCCAGGCCTCCCGGAGCCGGTCGAGGCCGACCCCGCAGATCGACTCGTCCCCGACCTCGCCGAGCACGCGGAGCGGGACGCCCTTGATGCGCCGAGCCACGGCGCGCGGCGCGGCGAGGATCGCCTGCCCGCCGCCCTCGCCGAAGAGCGAGAGCGGATCCTCCGGGAGGTCGAGCTTGGCGCCGACGCCGCTCCACAGCGCGGCTTCCGCGAGTGCGACCGCGAGGCCCCCGTCGGAGACGTCGTGGACGAGCGAGCAGCGCGGCGCGATGCTCCACAGGAAGCGCACGAGCAGCGCGTCGGCGTCGAGGTCGACGCGCGCGGGCCGGCCCTCGAGCCGGCCGTAGAGCTGCTGGAACGCCGAGCCGTCGAGCATCAGCCGCGCCTCGCCGGCGAGGAGAACGACGTCGCCCTCCTGCCACCCGCGCGGCACCTCGCGCACGTCGCGCACGAGCCCGACGCACCCGACGACCGGCGTCGGGTGAATCGCCCGCCCGTCGGTCTCGTTGTAGAGCGACACGTTGCCCGAGACGAC
>DHWI01000215.1:5472-6037 GCA_002413095.1 Thermoleophilia bacterium UBA5186 | reverse complement strand
TCTCCGGATTCCCGAAGTTGAGGCAGTCGGTGAGGCCGAGCGGCTCGCCGCCGGCGCAGGCGACGTTGCGCGCGGCTTCGAGCACGGCCCGGGCGCCCCCGGTGTACGGATCGAGCCTGCCGACCGCGCCCGTCCCGTCGAGCGAGACGGCCAGGCCCCGCAGCGACGGTCGCAAGCGGAGGATCGCCGCGTCGAGACCGGGACGGCGGACCGTCCGGGAGCCGACGAGATGGTCGTACTGGCGGTAGATCCACGCGCGGCTGCGGAGATTCGGCGAGGACAGCAGGCCGAGCAGCGCATCCTCTGTGGACACGTCCACCAAGTGCAGCGCGGGCTCGGCGGCAGGTCGCGGCTCCGGCTGGATCCGGTAGCGGGGCGCCTCCTCCGTCAGCAGCTCGGCCGGGATCTCGGCGAGCGCCTCGTCCCCATGAAACGCGCGCAGCTCGCCCGTGTCGGTCACCTCGCCGATGCGCGCGTGGTGCAGCTCCCAACGGTCGAAGATCGCCTCGACGGCGTCGAGCATCGTCGGCCGGACGACGGCGACCATCCGCTCCTGCGACTCGGA